>NZ_DRGM01000085.1 GCF_011050055.1 Pseudoalteromonas prydzensis
AAAGATGGATCTTCTGCAACCATTTTACCGATAGCAACACCCATTTTCTCATTACCGCCTTTATCTTTAGGCTGTACAGCAATCGAGATTACTGGAGTTGGGAATACCATTGGCTCAAGTGTTACTGGGTGCTTAGGATCACATAGAGTGTGACCAGTTTGCACGTTTTTCATACCTACGATTGCAATGATGTCACCAGCTTGTGCGCTAGTTAATTCGTTACGGTCGTCTGCTTGCATCTCAACCATACGGCCAACACGCTCAGTTTTACCAGTAAACGCGTTAAGGATAGTGTCACCCTTATTAAGTTTACCTGAGTAAATACGTACGAACGTTAATGCACCAAAACGGTCATCCATGATCTTGAACGCTAACGCTTTAAATGGTTCATCTACAGATACAACTGCAAACTCGCCGTTTTCGTTACCTTCTTCATCCATAAGCGGTTGAGGATCAACTTCTGTAGGAGATGGTAAGTAGTCAACAACAGCGTCAAGTACTAATTGCATACCTTTGTTCTTGAAAGCAGAACCACAGTATGTAGGGAAGAAAGCAAGGTCACGAGTACCTTTACGGATACAACGCTTGATATCTTCTAAAGAAGGCGCTTCACCTTCCATATACGCTTCAAGCAGTTCGTCGTCTTGCTCTAGAGCAGTTTCAACAAGCATTTCATAGTATTCGTCAACTTTGTCTACCATGTCTGCTGGAACGTCTTCAATTGTGTAGTTCTCTGGAAGACCAGTTTCGTCCCAGATGTATGCTTTTTTAGTTAAAACATCAACAACACCACAGAACTCATCTTCGATACCGATTGGTAACGTCATGATTAATGGATTTGCGCCAAGTACTTTACGTACTTGCTCTGTTACACGGTAAAAATCAGCACCCATACGGTCTAATTTATTTACGAAAATAACACGTGCAACTTCTGATTCGTTAGCATAACGCCAGTTAGTTTCTGATTGTGGCTCAACACCACCAGAACCACAGAATACACCGATGCCGCCATCAAGTACTTTTAATGAACGGTATACTTCAACTGTGAAGTCAACGTGTCCAGGAGTATCGATAACGTTAAAACGGTGATCTTTCCAGAAACAGCTTACAGCCGCAGACTGGATAGTAATACCGCGCTCAGCTTCTTGTTCCATGAAGTCAGTTGTTGATTCACCATCATGAACCTCACCAGTTTTATGGATTTGACCAGTAAGCTTTAGGATACGCTCAGTAGTCGTGGTTTTACCCGCATCAACGTGCGCGAAAATACCAATGTTTCTGTACTTCGATAAATCTGCCATTATTTTACTCTTAATAAAGTCGAAAAATTATTCGGCGGGAGTATAGCATTACTTATAGCGAACATCACCATACATGTCGCTTAAAATGCAATCAATTTTATAATATTTTACTTTCTATGGTCTTTAACGCTAGTGACTGAACACTTTAGCCATTATTAGCGGTTCTCAAAAAGCACCTTTGACCTTTTACATAGGTCGCTTGAATAGTAAAATTGCTATCTAAAATAGCAAAGTTTGCGTGTTTAGTGGTTGTTAAAGAGCCTACTTCATCTGCAATATTTAAAAATTGTGCGGGTACAATACTGGCCATATTGATGGCTTCAAGTAACGCAACACTGCCTAGTTGGTGCATGTTTTTTACGGCCAGTTCAAGGGTTAATGTACTGCCAGCTAAAGAGCCCGAGGCTGTTCTCGCGACCCCATTTTCAACAAACACATCCATTTTTCCCAGCTTATATTGACCATCATTTAGACCACCAGCATTAATACAATCACTGATCAGAGCAATTTTTTGCGGGCCTTTTAGCTTATAAATTAACTGTAAAATCGCAGGGTGAAGATGCACGCCATCGGCAATCACTTCAACCAGTGCGTCATCATTCATTAATACTGCACCAGCACAGCCAGGGTCACGATGATGAATGCCACGCATGCCATTAAAAACATGCACCCCACCGCAGGCACCATGCTCAAGCGCGCTTTGAGTTTGTTCATAATTGGCATCACAATGCCCCAACATCACTCTAATACCTTGCTCGGTAAGAAACTTGATTAACGCATTGGCTCCGGGCTTTTCTGGCGCCAACGCAACCACTTTTAAGCTGCCATTGGCTGCATTAATCATCGCTTCTAAATGCGATTGTGATAGCTCTAAAAAGTAATCTTGATTGTGCGCGCCTTTGTGAACTTCACTGAAAAACAACCCCTCACTATAACCACCAAGCACCTGTGCACCACTGGGTTGCTGTACATATGCCTGACCAATTACACTCATAGCATTAAGTGTTTGTTGCCAATCGGTGGTCACTGTCGTTGCTAAAAAACCCGTTACGCCATGCTCTGCAAGTGAGCAAGAGATAGTTTCGATACTACTCATTTTACAATCAATCACATCACAGCCTTCACGACCATGAATATGTAAATCAATTAAGCCGGGAATAATTGCAGCATCGCCATAATCATAAACAGGCAGATCAGCTTGCGGGGTTTGGGTAAAAGCACTGATACGGCCCTTTTCTACCAGCATTACGTGCTCCTTGAGCACCCGATCTTGACAATAAATCGCAGCCGCCTTGACATAAAATGCTGACTCACTCATGACAATCCCCCAACTTGCTGTTTTGCTAAAATAGCCGCGCCGCGCGCACCACTGGCGTCGCCAAATTCAGCAAGCACTATTTTCGGCACCCGAATACCTGTAAAAACGTACGGTGTTATTGCTTCCTCAAGCTTATCCATTAACTCGCTCACCAACGACATACCACCACCAACCACGATCACTTCAGGATCATAAGCCATAATAATTGCCGCAAACGTACTGCCAATCAAATCCAAATAACAGGCAAAGCTTTGTTGGCAAAATACGTCGCCTTTTCTGAGCCCTTCAACAATCTCAAAAGTAGTTAATACTTCGCCAGAAAAATGCTGGTAAATTCTTGCTAAGCCTGGACCTGCGATATAACTTTCAACACAGCCAGTTAAACCACAGCCGCACTTTAAAATAGGCAACTGATACTTTTGCTGCAACACGGCAGACAGTGCATAGTGGCCATATTCACCGGCAATTCCTTGAGCGCTTTTATACAATTTACCGTCAATGCATAGCCCACCACCGGCACCTGTACCAAGAATTGCACCGAACACCCGGGTATGCTGCAAGCCAACGCTGCTGCGCGCTTCAGAGAGGGCAAAACAACGACAATCGTTTTCAATAGTAACCGGGCGATTTATTAACTTAGCTAAATCTTGCGCGGCATTTTTACCTGTTGCGTGAGGCACGTTAGCCGACAGTACTTGTTGGTTTGCGTTGACGATGCCAGGCATACCAATCCCCACCGCACCGCGACACTGGTATTTATGATCTGCACTTACAATCATCTCCACTAGCGCAGTTAAAAAATCTTGATAACTATTTTGCGGGGTCGCAATACGCGATGATTCAAGCTGCTTTAAGGTGGCGTCAAACACCGCCAGTTCAATTTTGCTGCCACCAATATCAATGCCATAAATATACTGCTTAGTCATTAATATCACCTTGCTTAAGCGGGTAAATTGTCACCCCTTGCACTACCCGGTTGACCTCTCCGGTTGGGCACGGATTATCAACCGTAATGCCCAATTGCCATGCTTTATAAAAAGAGATGATTTGCGCGCACACCATATAATATAAGCCATTAAATACATCGTCTAATTGCTGCATCAGCGCGTCATCTGGAAGCGCTAAGGCATGCACTTCAATAGCCTTATTATCGCTACGTAACTCATTCAACAAATCACTATCGTACTGCTTGGTATAGTTATTAGTTGAGCCAAATAAAACAATTAAGGTTTTATCATCAACCAATGATTTGGGGCCGTGACGAAACCCAAGTGGCGATTCAAAATATCCCATAACTTGGCCCGCACTTAATTCCAATAATTTTAACGCTGATTCTTGTGCATAACCCTTTAACGATCCTGCACCTAAATACACCAAGCGATGCATAGGCAGTTCAGCTAATTCTTTTAGCTTAGCTAATTTAGCAGGGATATTTTTTTCCACCGTCTCTGCAATGCTTAAAATAGCGTCATCCGCATCACTAAACACTGCAATACTTGCGATCAGCATCGAAGTAAAACTACTGGTCATTGCAAAGCTTTGATCGAGCGTTTGCGCTGGCATTAACAGCGAAAAGCAATTTTCATGCTGTGCCGCTTGCTGATTAAGCGCGCCATCTCGGTTACAGGTAATAAACAGATGGGCGCAATGCGTCACATAGTTATTCACCACATCAACAGCGGCAACACTTTCAGGGCTATTACCCGAGCGTGCAAACGACACTAATAAAGTTGGCCTGTTTGGCTGTAAATACTGCTCAGGGCAGGCAACAAGCTCTGTGCTGCTAACACTTCGACAAGTAATATCCAATTGTTGATTTAAGTAACCAACCAGCGCCTCTCCAACATACGCAGAAGTACCGGCACCGGTAAAAATAATTTGCGCATTTGGCTTATCTAATACACCCGCAAGCCAACTATCTAGCTGGGTTCGTGCTGCTTTGACTATCGCCAGTGTTGCTCGCCAACAATCGGGCTGCTGCATAATTTCTTTTGCAGTCCATAAACTATTTTTAGCTTCTAAAAGGGTTTCATCAATTGCTAAATAACTAGACATTACTACCTCACTTACGTCTATTGTTGTTTGAAACACGCATCTGCGTAGCGACTGGTTACTTGCATGATGTGATGAAGTACCAAAGATTTGGGGCTGTTTTCTAAACCATTATTACGCACAGCTAAGTACTGCAATGGCATATATTGACTTAGTAGCGGCAGTGGGATTGGTTGTTTTTGTAAGTTACTAAATAACTTATCAACGGCAGCTTGATTGCCTTGTTGCCCCCAGTAATAACGAATGCGATCACTAAAACTAAAGCGACGATAGAGCTGTTGCACTGATTTATCAACCTGATAAAAACGCTGCCAGTTTTTCGGAAATTGCTGCATATCAGCATCAATAACGGTACGTAAATGTGAGCATTGCTCGGTGTCTAACAACGCATCTTCAATATGGCTTAATGCAAATAATACCTCGCGCAGAGCAAAGGTAAGCTCTGGGCCCACTTTTAAAATCGCAAAGTGGTCATTCACTAATTGTTGATACGCGATGGCCGTTTGATAATCGGTGGAGTGTGCTTCAAAGGCAATGCCATCAACGGTCTTTATATATTGCTTTAGCTGCTGCGCTTTACTGCTATCGTAATCAAATACTTGGGTATTATCGAATTCCACACCAGGCTGCACAACTAAACCAACTACGCGCTGCCAAGCAGCTGATAAGCCTAGCTGTAAAAATGCTTCGTGATGCAGCGCCAATGTACTTGCAACATGCTCAGTTTCTGTGACTGCAAGCGTATCAATATGCTCATCGGCACCACCTGGCGGCGGTACTTCGGTACCAACAACATAAACTAAGTCACTGTGACCAAACCTAGCTAATGCGGTTTTTTCAGCCACCGCACACAGCTGCGCCGCACGCGTTGCAACTGTTTCATCGGCTAAAATAAGCTCATCATCGGCGCAGCGCATACTGGTATCTAAATGAATTTTTTTGAATCCTGCGCCGACATAACTGGCGATCAACTGCTCAGCCTTTTGCATCGCAGGTTCTGCGTCCTCATCACACCAACACACGGGACCTAAATGGTCACCACCAAGGATCAACTTATCAACCGCAAATTCTTGCTTTGTCGCAAGCTGCTCAATAAATGCCATAAAATCCGCAGGCAACATACCCGTATAACCACCAAACTGATTGACCTGATTAGCGGTTGCTTCGATTAATAAATAACTATTATCTTGTTTGGCTTGCAATATGGCAGCTTCTAGCACCAATGGATGAGCCGAACAAACGGCATAGATCCCCTGTTTTTCGCCGCGTTTATTCGCTGCGATTAATTGCTGTAATATCGTCATTGCAAGCCTCTATATTGGTTAATCTTTGTATAATTACTATGGAAAATTAAAGGTCAATTATGTGTAGCTGAACACCGGCATTTTCGAGGGCGGTTTTAATATCGGCTGGAATGCCGCTGTCCGTCACTACTGTATTTACTTCACTGGCAGAAATAATTTTATGTACCCCTTTACGATTAAATTTACTCGAATCGGTGACAACAATGATCTCTCGTGACACTTCGCACATCACTCGATTTAACAAGGCTTCAAGCTCAAAATGCGTAGTAATGCCAATATCTTTCTCAAAACCATCAACGCCTAAAATCAACTTATCAAAGTGATATTGCTGCAAGTGTTGTTCGGCTTGACGACCATAAAAAGACAGTGACTTTTTACGTAATGTGCCCCCCGTCATTAGCACTTCAACAGAGGAGGCATTGAGTAACGAATGCGCGACATTCAAGCCATTGGTCATCACCACAACACCATGATGATTGGTTAAGTTTTTAGCGACTTCTTCTGTCGTAGTGCCAGAATCTAAAATGATCGATTCACCATCTTTAATTAAGCTTGCGGCAAATTTACCTAAGCGCTCTTTAATACCGCGATTGGCATCATGTTTTTCTTTTAATGACAATTCTTGAGTCAGCCGATTACTGGCAACCGCTCCACCACGGGAGCGTACCAACAAGCCCTTTTCATCCAGCTCATTTAAGTCGTTCCGGATTGTCACCGTTGAAACACCAAACAACTGAGCAAGCTCAGGAACCTGTACACGCTCTTGCTTGAAAACCAATTGCACAATTTCATGTCGTCTTTCGATAGTGTTAAGCATGCCCGCTCTCTTTCATAATTAACTTTCATTCATTGTACGCAGCTTTCGTTTACTTTCAATTCAATTTTTTTACATTTCACCTCAAATCGCCAAATAGATAAATAACCAATTGAAATAAAACAATTTAAAATATATAAATAATTAAACACAGAAACAGATGAAAGCAAACGAAAGATTTTTATCTTGCATTGCTATTTCCTTGCGTGTACAAATAAAAGCCTGTGAAAACAAATTTACAAATAATCAACACATAAGGGCACTATCATGGGCGATCTAAACCGCAGACGATTTCTTCAATCTATGGCCGCAATTGCAGCAACCAGCGCAGCGTTAGGATGTACCTCCACAACCAATGCCAACTCGATGCTAAAAACAGCAACCCAAGGGCGTTCAACACTTGGCTTAACCGTACCTAAAATGGCTGTAGTCAGAGTCGGCTTTATTGGTGTGGGTGAGCGTGGTGTTGGTGCTGTTAAGCATTTTTGTCATTTAGATGGCGTTGAAATCAAAGCAATTTGTGATACTCATCAGGCCGTTGTAGACAGGGCGGTGAAGATTGTTGTCGATAAAGGTTTTAAAAAACCCGATACCTACGGCAAAAACGACTATGATTATCGCCGTATGCTAGAACGCCAAGATATTGATATTGTAATAATTTCAACACCATGGAAATGGCATACACCAATGGCCGTGGATACCATGGAAAGTGGTAAGCATGCTTTTGTTGAAGTGCCTGCAGCAGTGACCGTTGAAGAAGCATGGCAACTAGTCAACACTTCTGAGCGCACCCAAAAGAACTGCATGATGTTGGAAAATGTCTGTTATGGCCGTGATGAACTAATGGTGTTGAATATGGTTCGCCAAGGTATTTTTGGTGAATTATTGCACGGTGAAGCCGCATATATCCATGAATTACGCTGGCAAATGAAAGAAATTGACCATAAAACCGGTTCTTGGCGTACACCTTGGCACGCGGCGGTTGATGGTAATTTATACCCAACGCATGGCTTAGGCCCAGTTTCACAATATATGAATATCAATCGTGGCGATCGGTTTGACTACATAACGTCAATGAGCTCACCGTCATTAGGGCGTGCAGCGTACGCTAAAAAAGAATTCCCCGCAGATCATAGTCGCAACAAGTTGAACTACATTGCTGGCGATATGAATACCAGCATCATTAAAACGGTGAAAGGTCGCAGTATTATGGTGCAACACGATACCACCACTCCACGCCCTTATTCTCGTCATAACTTAATTCAAGGTACTAACGGTGTGTTTGCAGGTTTCCCTAACCGTATTGCCCTTGAGCAAGGTGGCAGTAAAAGCTACCACGAATGGGATTACGACATGGCTGATTGGTATAACAAATACGATCACCCGCTATGGCAAAAAATGGGCGCGGAGGCTGAGCGTAACGGCGGCCATGGCGGCATGGACTTTTTGATGTTTTGGCGGATTATTTTTTGCCTACGCAATGGCGAACCACTTGATCAAGATGTGTATGACGCTGCCGCATGGTCGGCTGTATTTCCGCTTTCTGTTGATTCTGTTGCCGATCGCAGTAACAGCAAAGACTTCCCTGATTTCACCCGTGGTCTTTGGCAGCAAGCTAAACCACTTGGCATTATTTCGTAATTAACCTCACGCGTGTTGGAGAAAAATACACTCAACACGCGTGGCAATAACTCAATAAAAAAACAACCATCAACAAGTAAAATACAGGTAACTATTATGAAAGCACAACTAAAACTGTCCACCCTGTTTTTGTCCATGAGTGCCATCTTCAATGGCACTGCACTGGCTGCTGAAGAAGACAAAAAAACAACAAAAGAAGCCGAAGCAGAGCAAGTCGAAGTAATCGAAGTCAGAGGTGTTCGCTCGAGTATTAAAGAGTCCCTGTATTTAAAGCAACAAGCTGTGGGGGTTATGGATGCTATCGTTGCGGAAGATATTGGTAAATTCCCAGATCAGAACATTGCCGAGGCATTGCAACGGATGACAGGGATTGCCATTACCCGTAACGGTGGCGAGGGGCAAAATGTTACCGTGCGCGGTTTAGGGGGTGACTACAACGTCACCACAGTTAATGGCCGGCGTATGGCATCAGAGCATTCTAGCCGGAACTTTAATTTTGATTTAATCGCCCCCGAAATAGTGCAATCCCTCGAAGTATACAAATCTCCACAAAGTAAAACACAAGAAGGCGGCATTGGCTCAGTTATCAATATCAAAACCCGCAAACCTTTGGATTTAGATGGCTTTACCTTATCAGGCAGCGCTAAAGGCATTTATGAAGAACGCACTGGCGACATTAACCCACAAGCTTCGTTTTTAATTAGCGACACCTTTTTGGATGATACTTTTGGCGCGCTCTTCACTGCCGTTTATTCTGAGCGCACACAACGAGCAGACTCTTATGAAGGTGAAGGTTTTTATGATCCAGACGAGAATGTTGATGTGCGCATCCCAATCGACAGTAACGGTAACGGCACGCTTGAAGATAACGAGCAATCATACCCGTCAGTTATTCCAGGCTACGTACGTTATTCAAATTGGCAAGATACGCGGGAGCGACTGGGTGCAAGTTTAGCATTGCAATGGCGCCCGTCAGACAGTGTGGATGTTAACTTTGACAGCATGTACTCACAATACGAAACCAATGGTGAGCAATATCAAATTTCATTTGTAACCTATGATGAATCTTGGACGCCGGGGATCCCCGCTATCGGGGAAGTAAAGTTCAATGAAGACGGTAACGCTAATTATGTAGAACTAGTTGATGGCGCCATGGCTGAGCTGTTAAATGTGTCTGTACCTCGTAATACAGATACCTGGCAGTGGGGTTTTAATACCGTTTGGTATGCAACAGAGAGCTTAACGGTTGATTTAGATATTTCACAATCACAAGCTAAAAATGTCAGCAATGGTAATAATCGTTTTATTGTGGCCCGTGGCTTTGTTGATGGCATCACAATCGACCAAACCGGTAGCAACATGCTGCCAGATGTGACCATGACCCCAGCACTGAGTGCCGAGCAACCTTTTGGTGCGCATTACAGCTACAACTACGGCACCGATGTGAAAGACAAAATAGAAGAAATACGCCTAGCAGCAACTTACATCCCCTCTTTTGAACTCGTGAAAGATGTGCAATTTGGCCTACACTACGGCAAACAAACCAAAGAACGCAGTGTCTTTAAATCTAAAAATGCGTCCATGTTCAGTAATGGTGGCGCTTATTTTAAAAACTCAGAATACGACAGTTTTGACGACTCAAGTGTTGAAGAACTTGGCGGCTTAAACTTATTTCGCTTACCTGCGGATGTACTCGTACCAGCAAACTTTGATAATTTCTTAGACGGTGAACCGGGTAAACACCCAGATCCATGGGCAAGTTTTGATTACGATAAACTGTATGCTTTTTATGAGTCAATAAACGCGCAAGCAGCGCAAGACAAAATTGTTGCAAAAAACAGTCCTAATGATTCTTTTGCCCTGACAGAGCAAACCTTAGCCGCTTTTATTGAAACGAATCTGCAAGGTGATTTAGGCAAGCTGCCTTTTGCGCTTAACATGGGCGTAAGGGTGATCCAAACTGATGTTTCTTCTGATGGCTATACGTTTGATGTTGATAACGTGCGCTACAATGTAACCGAAAAAGATGGCGTACTAAGCTACCGTGTTGATGGCGAAATTGAAGATTACTATACCCGCTCGACCACGGAAGAGAGCTACACCGACGTACTACCAAGCTTAAACTTTAAATTAAATTTGCGTGATGACTTACTCTATCGTTTTAGTGCAGCTAAAGTAATCACACGCCCAAATCTTGGCTACTTATCACCGTATAGTTATTTAGATTTTAATAATGCCGAATACCATGCCTCAAACCCAGGGATTAAACCACTGAGAGCCAATCAAATAGATACAACCATCGAATGGTACTTCTCAGACTATGGTGCGCTAACCTTTGCTGCTTACTATAAAGACATTGAATCTGTGATAGCGCGCGGACGAGTAGGCACTGCACAAGTGGGGAATTACTTTAAAGATGGGGTCGCAGTAGAAGGTCCTATTTTTACGAAAATTTCACCAACATCGGAAAAAGGCGCAACTATTTTAGGCTTTGAAACAGCTTATCAACAGTCTTTTGACGAAATACTGCCAGCACCATTTGATGGCCTGGGTGTACAAATAAACTATACTTTCACAGACAGCAGTTATGACGATGAAGAACTCAATGATCTGCCATTTGTGGGGATGTCTGAACACTCGTATAACGCGGTTATTTATTATGAAAAAGGTGATTATCAAACCCGTATTGCTTATAACTGGCGCGACGATTACTTAGTCTATCCTGATGCTTGGGGCGGCCCAGAATGGGCGGCAGACTACGGCCAATACGACTTCAGTGCCAGCTACAATATCACAGAAAAAGTGCGCGTTGATTTAAGCGTAACCAACTTAACCAATGAAAGACAGTGGTCCTATGTCAAAACGGAAGAGCAAATTCGTCGCTTAGCACGCTATGGCCGCTCGATTAGCCTTGGCTTTTCAGCATCATTTTAAGCATAGCAATTTATATTAGCGCCGTTTGTCGGCGCTTTTTTATGGAGCTCACTATGAGAGTTTTACTATTTATTAGTTCATTAATATGGACTTCATTTTCGCCATTTGCAGCGGCAAACCAAACCACGGATTACTTTATTCCCAGTTATGGTAATAGTGCCACTAGCCATAGCATTGCAGCAAATAAAAAACTGATTAGCGACCTTGGTATTACGCACTGGCAAGACTCTACAGTATTAGTCAATCACTACTTTTATCTGCCAACAACAGCTGCTTTTAATTTAAAGTTGCGGGTAAAAGTTACTGGCGATCGCAGCCAACTTAAAGTCGATTTTAATCAACAAAGCCAGATGATCACGCTCACTAATCAGCAATTTCAAGATATCGAGCTTGGCGAGTTTCTACCAGATCAAATCGGCTACCAACAGTTACAACTTACCGGTATTGCTAAAACAGCTGACACCTTTGCTGATATTCAAGGGCTTATTGTCACGCTAGATAAAGATTCGGCGGCACCTTTGTATGTAAAAGATGATATTTATTGGGGTCGTCGCGGGCCTTCTGTGCATCTAAACTACCCCATACCTGATACGACTAAAAACTATCAATGGTTCTATTCAGAACTCACGGTACCACAAGGCTATGATCGTCAAGGCTCGTATTTTATGGCCAATGGCTTTGCTGAAGGTTACTTTGGTATGCAAGTAAACTCTGCCACTGAGCGCCGGATATTATTTTCAGTATGGAGCCCTTTTCAAACCGATGATCCTGCTGCTATCCCTGTGGAAATGAGGATTCAACAATTAGCGAAAGGTAACAATGTATACACTGGTAAATTTGGTAATGAAGGTTCTGGCGGGCAAAGTTATTTAGTATTCCCTTGGCAAGCAGAGCAAACCTACCGTTTTTTACTGAAAGTAAACCCGACTGAAAACCTTGCTAATCATACCGATTACAGTGCTTATTTTTATGATCCTATCGCCGCAAAGTGGCTGTTCATTGCCTCATTTAGACGCCCAAGCACCAGTACCTATGTAGCACGACCGCATAGTTTTTTAGAAAACTTTATCCCTGATGCAGGTCAATATGAACGCAAAGCGCGATACAGTAATCAGTGGCTCAGAGATACTCAAGGTCAATGGCATGCGCTTAATAAAGCAATATTTAGCTATGATGCAACAGCAGCTAAACAGGCGCGAATGGATTATCAAGGTGGTAGTGAAGGTAGCGGATTTTACTTACGCAACACTGGCTTTTTTACTGGTCCAACAAAACTACATAGCGAGTTTGAACGCCCAGTTAGTCAAGCGCCGGAGATAAACTTAAGCGCTTTGCCAAATAACTAAGTCATTTTATAGCAACGTTCTGGCCGACCTATGCTGCCATAGCTTTGGTCGGCACTGACTTGCTCTGCCTCTAGTAAATACTCTAGATAGCGGCGAGCCGTCGAGCGACTTACCCCAACTAAATCACCCATTTGCTGTGCGGTAAAGGGCGTTTTTTTGTGCTCTTTAAAGGCATCAATAATCTTTTTTAAAGTAAGCTGATCAACCCCTTTCGGCAGTCTAACCGGTGCTTTACTTTGTTCGCTTGAGCCAAATAACGTATCTACCATAGATTGCGTCACTTCATTCGCATCCGAGAAACACTGCTGGCGTGACTCAAAACGTGCTAGCGCTTGATCAAGTCGATTAAGCATGAGCGGTTTAACCAAAAAGTCGCAGGCGCCTAGCTGCATGGCCTTTTCAAGGGTTTCGACTTCTTTGGCAGCGGTCAGTAGCATCACTTCACTTTTAATTGAGCGCCTGCGTAAGTCGGTTAATAACTCAAGGCCATTGCCATCTGGTAGATGAATATCAAGCAAGATCAAATCTGGCTCTATCGCCTGTAATAGCGCGGTAGCAGTACTGAGGTTTGCTGCAATACCCACAACCTGATACTGACTTTGACGCAAGCTTTGCCGCGCAGTTTGATGCCCCGCAACGCCATTCGGTAAAAGCAGGTATTGAGCAAGAAGCTGTGCAACTTCGAGCTCATCTTCGATGATCACTACTGAATATGTCATTTTTTATTACTCATTTTTAGCGTTGCAATGTTAGCCCATTTACTTTTATTGTTGTTTGCTTGGCCACTGCTTATTACCCACATTACAGGCTGTTATTTTGGGATATAGACACTTAATCGCGCGCCTTGTAAATCTGACTCACCAATTTCTAAACTACCACCACAGGAATCTAAGTTAGTTTTCACTAAATATAAACCAATACCATGTTCTGCACCGCTTTTAGAACTATATTGTGGGGTAAAAATCACCTCGTGGTCGCTCCCCAAGCCAAAGCCACTGTCTTCGACATCAAACAATAAGGTTTGACTCGTTTCATCAACCGTGACTCGTACATGAGGTTCTCGCTCTTTACTGGCTCTGATCGCCGCATCAATGGCGTTATCGATTAAGTTGCCTAAGATTGATACTACGCGCTCTAACATTTCAGTACGTGCGATGGCACCGAGTAAACTTTCTGGATTTAATTCTAATACCACGTTTAACTCGCGGGCTTTATGGTATTTACCTACCAACAAACCAGCTAACACAGGATCTTGGATACGCTCTAACAAATGGTGAATTTGTGCTTGTGAACCTTGGCTTTCTTGACCGATTAATTCGATTGCCTGCTCATTTTTGCCCATTTGAATAAGTGCGCCAATTAAGTTGAGCTTGTTCGAATAGTCATGGGTTTGCACTCTTAACAGCTCAGCAAATGCTTGCACTTTGGTCAGCTGCTGGCTTAAATATTCCAGCTCATCGGCTGGGCGCAGAGTAAGTAAAATACCATCCGCCTGCCCTTGTACTTGCAATGAAAAACGCGAGAGTACCAAGCGTTTATCCGCAGCAAACAGCTCAAAGCCGACCATTTTACGGCGCTGGTTGCGCAGTAAAAACTCAGCATGCTCAGGCAATAAATCCTTCAGAGTTAATGACTGATTAATACAGGCAACCGGTTTATCTAAAATTTCGCAGGCGCGTTGGGTCAGTTTGCGTACTCGGCCATCAGGATCAAGTGCAATAACACCACTGCGCATGGTATTTAAAATAGCGTCTTGCTCTGAAAACAACCTCGCAATTTCGTCGGGTTGCAAACCAAAAATAGCATTTCGTACTCGCTGACCAATAAAAATAGCGGCTATAATACTCAAAACAACTAACAGCAAACCCCAAATCATAATTTCAACAATCCGCGCACGGATCAACGGCTCAATCGATTGCACTAAAAAGCCCACCGAGACTAAACCAATAATATTTTGTTGCTCATCGTATACTGGCACTTTACCGCGAATGGATTCACCTAAGCTACCCTGTGCCACTGAGATATAACGCTCACCTCGCAGCGCGGCTTGACTATCACCACCCACCATTCGTTTGCCCAGTTTATTGCTATCGGGATGAACAATTCGATGGGCATTTTGATCGCCAATAACAATAAAATCTGCGCCAGTAAGCTGACGCAGATTTTCTATTTCTTGGTTAATTACCACCAAGTTACTGGGGTTTTTTAATGCTTTAACAACATCATCGCTTGATGCGATACTGGTTGCCACAGCAAGTGCTTTATCACCAATGTGATTATGCAAACTTTGCACAGTAATTTGATACACCAAGCCGCCAAATAACACTGCTTGTAATACACATAGCCCCGTCACCCAAATTATTAACCGCGTTTCTAAACGCTTGGGCTTTTTAACTATGTTTTGCAACGGATTTTGCTTCTTGGTGTCAATCATTAGTTACCTCAGCTTTAAGCTCAATTACGCATGCTCTTGCTTCGCTTTAACTGCGGCTTTATCGGCACGGCGCTGAGTTATAAAGTCTTTTAATGGAAATAACAACACTAATAATGAGATAACAAAAATACTCAATGTTAGTGGGCGTTCCCATAAGAAACTTAATGAACCATCAGAGATCATCATTGAACGGCGGAAGTTACGCTCGATCATATCGCCTAAAATAAAGCCTAGTAGTAAAGGTGCCATTGGGAAAGCCAGCAATCGTAATACCAGCGCCACCACAGCAAAACCAACCATCATAAATAAATCAAAAGTATTAAAAGAGACTAAATACACGCCAATTAAGCTGAAGAACAAAATCATAATGGTTAATACTGATTTTGGCATCGCCAATACTTTTGCAAAATACGGTATCAAAGGTAGGTTTAAAATAAGTAATACGATGTTACCAAAATACATACTAACAATAACAGACCAAAATACACTGGGGTTTTCTTGCATTAACATTGGTCCTGGTTGAATACCATAAGCAATTAATGCCCCCAACATAATGGCGGTAGTGCCAGAACCCGGGATACCCAAAGTTAACAATGGTACAAAAGAACCGGTACAGGCTGCGTTATTAGCTGACTCTGGTGCCGCTAAGCCGCGTAATGAACCTTTACCAAACTTCTCTTTTAAGCCTTTAGGCGCTAAATTACGCTCTGTAGCATACGCCATAAAGCTGGCAATAGTTGCGCCCGCACCAGGTAATACGCCGATGATAAAACCAAGAATTGATGAACGGCCTACTGTAGGTGCCATCTCTTTTATTTCTGCCTTGGTCAATTTAGTTGAGCCAATTTGTGGGGTGTCTGAATCATTGATGCTCTTGATTTCTTTTTTCTCTGGGCGCACCACGTTGATTAGCGCCTCTGCTAATGCAAAGGTTGCCATTGCCACTAATAAGAAACTAATACCATCAAGTAAATCTGCTTGGCCGAAGGTAAAACGCTCTGTGCCTGATGATGGATCAATACCTACAGTGGCTAGCATTAAGCCGAACACTGTCATCATCATGGCTTTTAAAAACTGGCCTTTATTCGAAAAAGCAGCAATCGCTGTTAAGCCTAAAAACATCAGTACTACATAATCAGGAGATTGAAAACTCAGTGATACTTTTGCCAATAAAGGCGCAGCAACCATCAATAAAATAGCGCCAACTGTTCCGCCGATAAAGGAGGAATAAGCTGCAATCGCCAGTGCTTTACCAGCATGACCTTGCTTAGCCAACGGGTAGCCATCAAAGGAAGAGGCAACCGTGCCGGCAACCCCTGGGGCATTGATCAAGATAGATGATGTTGAACCACCAAAAATCGCACCGTAATAAACACCAGCCATTAAGATCATGCCAGAATCGGCACCGATGCTATAAGTAATGGGGATCATTAACGCTATTGCTGTAATAGGCCCAAGACCCGGCAGCATGCCGATAAAGGTACCAACAAAACACCCCACTATGACATACAACAAATTGTTCCAGTCGAGTACGGTCGACAAACCCAGCATAATTCCATCAAACATAACTTAACTCCACAGGTTGCCAGGAACCAAATAAATACCGAGTACTTGGGTCATTAAAAACCAAAACACCACAGCAACAGGAATAGAAGCCAACAATAAAATGCTCTTGCGACGCTCTCCCATAACAAAAAAGCCAACTAATAAAAACACACTGGTTGATATTAAAAAGCCAATTGGCTCAAGCGCTGCGCTATAAACCACCATCAATATCAGCAAGCCAAATGTTCTTAGTACATTTGATTTTTCAAGTACATCATCTGCAGCTGTTTTTTCTGTTGGTTTAAGTAAAGTAGCCCCGATTGAAAGTAAGCAAACAATAATACCAAATGCTGCATATACCTTAGGTAAAGTAGCAGAGGTCACTGTTTCATACTCTTCAAATGGGAGTAACGGAATCTGCCATGCAACGATGGCGTAGAGGGTAAATAGCGCCAAGAATAAACTTGGCCCTAGTAGTTCGCGATTCAACATAAAAGCCTCGATTAACGTAACGTACGAATAAAGCCGAGTTCTTCCATAACAACTTTAAGCTGTGCTTCTTGCTGCTCAAGTGACTTTATAAATTGATCTTTTTCTTGGAATAAATTTAACCAACCATTACGTGCACGGACCACTTCCCACTCTGGGGTGGTTTGTAGTTTACGTAGCTTCTCGGTGTATTCTGCAAGTTTGTCGGCTGGTAAATTAGGTGCGGCAAAAAAGCCACGCCAATTTACAAACTCCATGTCATAACCAAGTGACTTCAACGTTGGAATTTGTGGGTAATCTGGGAGTGCCTCACCAGAGGTCACAGCTAAAATGCGTGCTTGACCACCATTGGCAACTTCTAGCGCTTCACTTAGCCCCGTTGAAAGTAGGTTAACTTCACCAGATAACAAGCCCGCTTTTGCTTTACCGCCTGCATCATAAGGAATATAGCGCAGACGACGACCATCAATACCCGCTGCTTTAACTGCTTGCGCTGCAACTAAGTGATCCATGCTGCCACGTGCCGAGCCACCAGCCACTTTTACAGAGCTTGGATCTGCTTTCATTGCTGCGATCACATCCTGCCAGGTTTTAAATGGCGAATCGTTACGTACTACAAACGCACCGTAGTCAGCAATCATACTGGCAACTGGAGTTAAATCACGGTAGCTGTAAGGAATTTTACCGGTTAATGCCCGCAACACGATAGGTGTTGAGTTAACCATTAAAATGTCACCTTTCTTAGTGCCAGACTCGATTAAATAAGCGATTGCACGGCCACCGCCGCCACCCGACATATTTTGAAATGACGCATTGTCCTCAATACCTGATTTCACTAAGCCCTCGCCAACACCACGCGCTGTGGTGTCCCAGCCGCCACCAGGGCCGCCCGGTACTAAAAAGTGAATGTCAGCCATAGCAAATGGGCTGCTTAGTACTAGCGATGCAGCTAGTACTGTAGTTTTAAAAGATTTAAATGATTTTTTAACTAAGTTCATATCAATTTACTCCTAAAATAAATACTGCATACGCGCACTAAAGCCCATACCTGAATCTTCATCACCCACTAACGCAGTTGCGCCTGGGGCCTCTACATCGCTGTAGATCAGGTTACCCATAAATTTGATTTTGCTGGTTAAATAATAATTGCTACCTAAGGTGTAGGTTGTTACTTCGGTGCCTTGGGTGCTACTTGTTGCATCCATTTGTGATACTCGTGCCACAAGCTCCCACGCATCTTTAATGCCTTTAGGCTGTACAAATAAGGCTGAACCGGCTTTGTATTGACGTTGCTCACCACCTAAAAAGTAGCTCGCTGAAACATGAAAACCATCATAACGCTCGCCATCAAGCGGGTCGGCGCCATTAACAGCATCGAGCGTGCGGCTAGCGTATTCTGCTTCTAGCGTTAATGCATCGGCTTGATACGCAAACTCAAGACCGCTTTGCGACAAGCTATCTAATGCCACTGCATTACCACCCACCGCATAATCAACAAGACGTACGTTGGCTTCACGTATTTCACCACGCGCAAAACGCGCACCTAGCTCGTTACCGCCCATATCACGGTATGAATGCCACGCACCTAAGTGGAGCACATCGCCAGGAGCTGCTTTTGACCAAGTAACACGTCCCGTTGCAGCGAGTGTTAGTTGATCATCTTCGTCATGACCCGTCGCACCAAAGGCATCATTTTTATAAACACCAACGGCATAACGCAACCCACTGTCTTTCAAGTATTGAGACGCCGACACCCCCCAACGGAAGAACGGCGAAAAAGTATTGGCTAGCGTACTGCGCTCAATAGTATTGGTATGCTTAGAGCTGGTTAAGCCATTTAAGGTGATATCTTCACGGATTTTACCCGCTTTAATTTTTAGACCATTCTCGAAATTATAACGAACGCGAGCCATCACGATTTCTGCTGTGCCTTCAGCAAACTCAAGCAGTAACTTGTGATCCCAGTTACCATGCTCACTTTCAACATAAGTACGGATACGACGCGGAAAGAAATCGCTACCTGCATCGCCATTGTTATCGGCGTTATATGCGCCATTGAAATAGTTGTAGTCAAGCTGAACGCGACCACCAAACTCTAAATTAAAGCCGCTAGACCTCTTTAGCGTAGCGACTTCTTTTTGTAGCTCATCCAGTTGCTGTTGTAATTTTTCAGTATCGGTGGCTGCGAATGCTGAGGTACTTGCTAGCGCTGCTGCAATGGCCAAAGCCAATTGTGTGTTACTTGCTTTCATTATTTTCTCCACACCTGTGTATGATTTTGTTGTCAGTAGATGAGCGACTGCAATCTGCTATCTATCATCGAGCATAGTGTTAACGCTTGATTAACGAAATGTTTAGAAGTTAAGTTTCATTGATGTTTGTTTCGCTCTTTTTAACCATAAAAACCATGGCCAATATGAACAAAATAATAAGTTGATATGCTTAACCAGAACTCTGGTTATTTAGTATTATTCTATTTCCGTGGTGATTTTTTCAGTTTCAGCCAATAACAACAGGTCTAACTGTTGGCGCTGCTCTTCTGTTAAAATTGGATTTTTGCGGCTAAAAATAAAAAACACAGGATCTCGTTGCACTAAATAGGGATGCATTAGAATGGTGCTTAATTTTTGTTCACGAATAAAGTATTGACCAGCTAACTCATTTTCAATGCTGATATCACCGTGTTCTCGGCTCAACATCACGAGTCGCTGACTCATAGTTGCAACACTTTGAAAGTTATCTCTAAAGGAAGGCTCAGAACGGAGGTAGTCAATTTCAGGGCCTGCATACTGGCCAGTATCGAATAAAATTAACGGTTCCAACTTTAGTAATTCAATCAGAGTATGCTTTTTTAAAAACTCAGCCTTATTGATAAATAGCCGCTGTACATTATCTCTGTAACTTAACGAGTAAATAGCAGAGCGATTCTGTGCATCCGTGTATTGAATGCCCATCATCATATTGATTCTTCCCATCGCTAAATACCGCTTTGCACGCTCTACATTGGGCATTTCAACAAATTCAAAGCAGACCCCCACGGCTTGTAATACTTTGCGGGCTATATCAACGTCGATTCCCTCATAGCGGTTGTCTTGTAGGTAGCTATAAGGGGGAGAATTGTTTATAACCGCTATTTTTACCGTCGTATTACACTGTGCAAATAGTGAGTAACTAAACAGTAAGCAATAGCAAACAACTAGCTTTATCATAGGCTACCTATCAGTCAGAAAGTTGAAACCGTAAGTTATTGAGCTTTTGTTGTGAATGAAAGTTATGTAAAACATAACCCGACAAAATTGGAAAAATTACTTGCAGCCCAGCAACCAAACATACACCTGTCTTTAAAAGGTAGACCGCTAAGATTGTTTTTCCAAATAAAATAATCGCAAGTACTTCTCCAACAAATGGGTGGCTTTGATATAGCAGTTAAGTTTCCCGCTATTGTTGTGGCTTCCCATTAATGGGAAGTTTCATCAACAACAAAAAAATAAATAGCTTTTATTTCATACATTTAATATTGGCACATTACTCGCTTTAGCCTCCTTAACTATTTTAAAAGCCAATGACCAATACCATGGATATAGACAGCACTCTAAAACGTCGTAATAAACCAATATCACCTAAAAAACTCATTATTGGCTTAGTACTCGCTGGCTGTATGCTAATCATCTTCGCTTTACTGCAATGGTTTTCACCGCACACATTGGCGGCTAATCAACTGCAAATAGCCACCGTAACTCAAGCTGATTTTGTAATAAAAATACGTGGCTTTGGCCGTTTAAAATCAAAGTATCAGCGTTATTTAACCAATACCGATAGCGCCATGGTCGAAGCTATTCATGTATACCCCGGCACCCGCGTCAATAAAGACACGGTTATTTTAACTCTGGTAAATCCACTGCAAGCGCAGCGTTTATCAGTCGCACGGCTCGAATTAGCAAGACAAAAAGCCAGCGCTAACGAACAAATAATCAATCACAAAAGTCAGCTATTAGAGCGCCAAGCAAGCCTGACTATTTTAAAAAGCGAGCTTGAAAGTGCCCAACTGCGTAGTGATGCCGAAAGTAAATTAATTGAGCAAGGCATTGTTTCCAGTCTTGATTACAAACGCAGTTTATTAACCGTTAAACAGCTAGAGCAACGCATTGAAATTGAACAACAACGTTTAGTCCAATTAGCCGATATGCACCATCAGCGCAGCAAAATCCAGCAAGAACTGTTAAGCCAATTTGCATTAAACTTTCAAGTGCAACAACAAGCCTTTGATGATTTACAAATCACCGCAGGCATTGACGGCATGCTGCAAGAGCTGAATGTTGAGCTTGGTCAAAACCTGACACCGGGTACACGCCTCGCCATAGTAGGCTCAGATACTGCCCTCAAGGCTGAACTTAGTGTGCAACAAAGCGATGCAGAAAAAATAGCTTTAAATATGCCAGCAAGAGTAAACACGTTTAGCGCGGGTAAGAGTAGCGAAGTAATCGCAACTGTCAGCCGTATTGACCCTATCGTCACTGATGGCCGCGTGATGATAGAGCTTGATTTAACAGGTTCGTTGCCAGCTAATGCACGCCCCGATTTAAGTATTGAAGGCTATGTAATAAGCCACGTTATACCCAATGCACTAACCATTAACTTACCCAGCAAAGCGCAAGCTGATACTGACGCTACGCTTTTTAAACTCAACCCGACTACCCATTTAGCACACCCCACGCAAATTGAATTTGGTACACTCAGTGATAACAAAATTCAACTGCTGAGCGGCGCTAAGGTGGGTGAACAGCTGATCATTTCAGATCTCTCTAAATGGCAGCATTTGGCAACTATAAAAATAGCACAGGAAAGTTTATGAACACCAATACACTTATCTCATTAAACAATATCGCCAAGGTTTATCGCAGCCAGAATGTTGAAACCTACGCCTTAAAAAATATCGACCTGAGCATCAACCAAGGCGATTATATTTGCATTAGTGGCCCATCAGGTTGTGGTAAATCAACGCTGTTATCTTTACTTGGCTTGCTAGACAGCCCTACCGAGGGGCAATATTTTATTAAAAACGTCGATACCAAAACCCTCGATATGGACCAACAGGCAGAGCTGCGTAACTTACATATTGGCTTTATTTTTCAGTCATTTAATTTAATTGATGAACTCTCAGTGTTTGATAATGTAGCGCTGCCGCTAACCTATCGCGAGCCTGCTATGAGCCAAGCTGATATGCAAAACGCAGTAAAGCATGCTCTTGATGAGGTTGAAATGGGCCACCGCGCTCAACATAAACCGAATCAGCTCTCTGGTGGTCAACAACAGCGTATTGCTATTGCCCGCGCTCTTGCCGGTAAGCCAAGCATTTTACTGGTCGATGAGCCAACCGGTAATCTTGACTCTAAAAATGGCGATGCAGTGATGGACTTACTTGATGCACTGAATCAAAAAGGCACCACTATTTGCATGGTAACCCATGATTTACGTTACGCAGGACGCGCAAAAACCCAGCTTAAACTACTCGATGGCGAAATTATCTCGTATTCGCAAGCGCGCCAAGATGCACACGCTGAGAATACCAGCGCTGTACCCGCTGATACTGCCGAGGTGATTTAACATGAGCCGTTTAACTAAAACACGCAGTCAATTGCGCTTAGCGTGGGCATCATTAATGAACGCACCGGGGTTTGTTACCGCCGTTGTTGCCACCTTGGCGCTCACTCTCGCGACATTATTTGTAGTGCTAAGCCTAGTAAATAGTTACTTTTTAAAACCCCTTGATGTATTTGACGAAACCCGCATGGTGGTGGTTGAGCAAAGCCTAACCTATGACGATTACGATGCGGTTGGCTTTCAAAGTTACCAATCAATCGTACACTGGCTTAAAAACAACCAAAGCTTTGAGCAAGCTTTTATGATGAATGCTGATGAAATGGTATTTAAAAGTATTGCCGGCGAACCAAAAGAGGATGCACTGTATGTGGGCGCTGAGTACTTTGAACTATTACACACCCCCTTTATTTTAGGACAAGGCTTTAAAAAAGCTGACACTTTAGAGCACAGTGACGACAGTATAGTAATTTCAGAAAAATTCTGGCGTCAGCATTTTAACAGCGATCCTGATGTGCTCGGCAAAACCTTACAAACGGCAGGCGGTGTTGATGGCTCAAGTTATACCATACGCGGTGTAGTTTCAGGCGATTTTAGCCCTCCTTATATGATCAAAGCAGGATCTGTAGAAGTATGGCTGCCAACAAGCGCCGACAGACGATTTTTCCATAATGATGACTGGCAAAGCCCGTGGACCAACACGTTTAGAAACTTAAAACTGATTGCAGTATTAAAGCCTGGCGTCACTAACGAGCAAGTAAAAACCGACTTAAAAGCCCAAATTGATAACATTAAATCTGAGTGGCTCAATAATGGCGGCATTACTGATGTAAAGCCCGTTGTAACACCGTATCGTGAAGTTGAGCTTGGCAATAACGATCAACTTAGTTTAATGATGCTTGCAGGCGCGGTGGGGCTATTGGTCATCGCTGTACTGAACGTCAGCACCTTGTTTTTTTCACGCGCATTAGCCCAACATAAAACCTTAGCGCTGCAAGCCGTACTGGGCGCAAAACGTAAAACCTTATTTAACAGCATTTTACTGCAATCGCTTATTTTAATGACTATATCGGTCAGCATTGCACTGTTTTTATCTATTTGGGGCATTCGATTATTCAAAGTACTTGCAGAAGGACGCTTGCCACTGGTGAACAGCTTGGCTGTTGACCTTAATTTGGTGCTGATAGCGGTAGTTATGTGTATTGCTTTAGCGTACATATTCTCAGTGATCACTGCACGTTTAGTTAACTACAAAACCTTAAATAGCCAAATGCAAAACAGTGGCAAAGGCGGCGTGTCGCAAGTATCTGGTCGTACTGTGCGTATACTAATTGGCACACAAATGTTTGTGGCAGCCTTATTAGTTAGCTTTTCAATTATGATTGTTAGCAAAGCACTCGACACCATTAATCGCCCACTGGGTAGTGACACTGAAAACCTGTACTTTGCACAGTTATTTCAAACCAATAACAATGCAACACTGGCTGAGCGCTACGAGCAAATTAAGCAGTATCAAAAAGTATTACAAAATAGCGAAGGCATTAAGGATGTTGCTCTTGGGCAAAGCCCAGTATCCGCAAGGCAAAATGCCAATACCCTGACCGATGTTGCAGGTAAAAGCTCAATCTTCTTCCCAAGCCAGTGGGTCGGCTCTGATTACTTTGACTTAGTGGGCACAAAAATACTCGCTGGGCGTACTTTTAGTGAGCAAGCAATTCGCGGTGAAACTAACGAGCTGTTGGTATCTATCAGTGTCGCTAAATGGCTATTACCCGATCAAGAGTACACAAATATTTTAGGTAAAAGCTACAAAGGGTTAGAAGATAAAATGTTTGAGATTGTCGGGGTAACAGAAGATTTTAACCATCCTAAATATTATGATGAATCATTTGGTCGGCACATGTGGTGGCCCGCACAGCCTTGGAGCTATATGTTTGTTATTGAAACAGAGCAAGGTGTTGAGCTTACTAGCAAGCAAGTTTTAAGTTTATTAAGAAAAGCCAATAGTCACTTAACGTTATGGCAGTTTAGAGACTTGCAACAAGAATATGACGACTTACTTTATATGAGCCATCTAACCGTTGCACTGTGTAGTACCTTGGCATTATTTACTTTATTATTAGCGGCAATAGGCATATTTGGCGTGCTGAGCTATAACCTAGGCCTGCGCCGTTATGAGTTTGGTATCCGCATGGCGCTCGGCGCTAAAAAAGTCCGCTTATTTAAATTAATGAGTAAAGAGGCCGTTATTCCTGTGCTGGTTGGCTTTGCCCTTGCAATAATAATCGTGTTTGCGGGTTATTTTATACTTCAAGAACAGCTAATCTCATGGCTAATCATGGATGTCCGGCTGCAATTAATGGCATGGACAATTACCTTAATGATTGCCATGATCGCGTGTTTTAGGCCATTATTACTGTTAATTAAAGCAAAACCTATGGCCGCGCTTCGTAACGACTAAGCGAGTATTGTTTACCAACCAAGCAAAAGAGTAATGCTTTTGCTTGGTAAAAAAGAAGAACAACATGGACACAATTTTAGTTATCGACGACCAAGCCGATGTACGCATGGCCGCCATCGTGGCGTTAAATCAAATTGGCTATCAATGCATTGAAGCACAAGGCCCAGAGCAAGCGCTGGAACTAATCAGCAGCACAGCGATAAGCCTTATTTTGCTTGATATGAACTTTAAACTCGACACCACATCCGGTGCTGAAGGACTGCGATTTTTACAACAACTGCAGACCCTGAGCGCTAATATCCCGGTGGTAGTGATGACCGCATGGGCAAGCGTTGATGTTGCTGTAAAAGCCATGCAGTTGGGTGCGGTCGATTTTGTTGAAAAGCCATGGAACAACCTGCGCCTAACGGCAGTAGTGCAACAGCAGCTCAAACAACAAAAAACCAACCACGACAATGCGTGTTTAAAAGCATTGCATAGCACCAGCGATGCTAATTACATTGCCCTATCAGCCACTATGCAACAGTTATTAGCCCACGCTAAACGCGCAGCCCAAACTAATGCCAGCATTTTAATTACTGGCGAAAATGGCACCGGCAAGAGCCTCTTAGCACATTACATACATCAACATTCAAACCGCAGTGAGCAACGCTTCGTTAGCGTAAACATTGGTGCTATTGCCCCTTCATTATTTGAAAGTGAATTATTTGGTCATAAAAAAGGCGCCTTTACTGATGTCAAAGAAGACCGCTTAGGCCGCTTTGAAATAGCCAATGGCGGCACCTTATTTTTAGATGAAATAGCCACTTTGCCGCTGGAGTTGCAAAGTAAAATGCTCCGCGTACTCGAAAGCCAAGAATTTGAAGTGCTCGGCTCCAGTCAAACCCAAATTGCCGACGTGCGTATTATTGCTGCCACCAATGCAGAGCTTGCCAAAGCGATTGCAGAGGGCGAGTTTCGCCGCGATTTGCTGTTTCGACTCAACACCATTGAATTACACATTCCGCCCCTGCGCGAACGCCCAGAAGATATCGTTGAGTTGGCTAATCACTTGTTGGCGACACACAGTAAAAAATATCAGCGCAGCAGCATGACACTGACTGACGAAGCCAGGCTGGCACTTACCCAGTACCATTGGCCTGGTAATGTAAGAGAGCTTAGCCATTGTGTTGAGCGAGCCGTGATCATGAGCGATAACGACAATATTGACGCCAGTGATTTAACTCTTGAACAGCCCAGTAGTGAAGTCAGCAACAGCGCAACAGATAAGCAATCGTTGCCGCTATTACCGTTGGAAGAGCTAGAAAAACAAATGATCCAAAAAGCACTGGCTGAATTTAATGGCAATGTTATTGCTGCTGGGGAATTTTTAGGATTAAGTAAATCAGCCATTTACAGGCGCATTGATAAACACCAGCTTGATTTAAAAGAAGTAAACAGTTAAATGCCAACCAACCAGTCACTTGAACAACACCTTAAACGCTACCTTTATTTGGTGGTTTTCATCCTGCTGACGTTATCTATTTTGCTTGCGATCAGCTGGGATCTAGATTGGTTTGCCAGCATCAGTTTATTATTGCCGTTGCTCACTCTAACGGTATTTGCGGTGCTAAAAAGTTATCGGCTAGTTACCGATGTACTCGATCGGTTTGGCTTACAACTTGATGCCCTTGCGAATAACGAAAGCAACAGCTGGCACTTAGCAAAATACCAAGGCGGGCGTATTACCAGCCTAAAAGCCGATTTTAATAAACTCAGTAACAAAATTGCTAAAAATAAACGTCATTACATGCAGACCGAAGAGTTTGTATTTGAGTTTGTTGGCATGCTTGATTTACCCATTGTTATTTTAGACCCGCACGGATCAGTCTATTTCACTAATCAAGCATTCTTAAATAGTTTAACCACTCCTGACGTTGCTGGTTTAACAGCAAATAATCTCGGCCTCATATACAAGCAAGGCATCTGGCAACAAAGCGATGATTCATGCTTTGAGCAGCGTTTTCATATTTCATCACAAACATTTTGGCGTGCTGGGCGAAACTACGAATTACTGACCTTATTTTCGATTGAGCAACAACTACGTAGCAACGAGCAACAAGTATGGCAGCGATTAATACGCGTACTTAATCATGAAGTCAGAAACTCCCTCACACCGATTTCCTCAATGAGCCAATCATTGCTACTGATGAAGCAACAAGGGCAGATCAGTAACGCACCTGATTTAGCCAGCGACATGCTACAAGTGATTGAAAAACGCGCCCAACACTTGCTCGATTTTGTAGCCAGTTACAGCGCCTTTTCACAGCTGCCTGCGGCCAATAAGCAAGCCGTAACCACAGAACAAATCAATCTGAGATTGCATGCCTTATTTCCACAATTAGTTATTCAAGCAACTGAACCTCAGCACTTCAATGTAGATTTAGGCCAGTTAGAACAAGCACTGATCAACCTAATTAAAAATGCCTTTGAAGCCGGAGGTAACAGCGCACCAACTCTTAGCTGGCAACAACATAAAGATAAAGTTGTTATTGAGCTGCTCGATAGCGGCACTGGTATTAGCAACCCTGATAACCTCTTTGTGCCCTTTTATTCAACAAAAGCGCAAGGCGCGGGGATCGGTTTAGTGATCAGCCGCGAACTCATTCGTAATCAAGGTGGTCAGTTACAGTTATTAGACAATCCAAATGGCCAAGGTACACAAGTCAGCATCGCTTTACCTATATAGGTAAGTTAACGCACAAAAGTGGCTTTTACACGCTCTGAGATCAACATATACGGTACCCAAATAGCGACCGTAATAACCCCGCGGATAATTTCTAATCTGGTTTCGCCATCAAAAATAGGTGCATCAGGGATTATCATTCTTATTGCAAAGGCATCTGCAACAATAAAAACTAAACTAAATACCGCGATGCCAATATACCATTTCGGAAATTGTGCTTTTTTCTTAAAAAACAACACAATTAAATATAATGATGCAAGAGTGATCAGAGTATTAAATAGCATTTCGCTCAATAGTAGCGGCTCCCAGTAGGGGTGATAATAATCCCCAAACTGCGAGGTCAGTGATTGCCACGTACCCGTTGTAAATAAATCAGGGTAAGTACTTAGCATAAATGCAATTAATCGAAATGGCGCTACGACTACACCGATAGCAACTAAAATAAGCCAGCCTTTAATACCAACCAAGTCATTAGCTAGTCCGCTTTCAAGCGCTGGTGTTGTTTTTGTTTCTTCCATGATGTTTCCTTAATTTTTTTATCAACATCGCAGATTTATAGATTATTTACCAACGTTTATTTTCTACCGATGAGTATTATCAGTTCAATTTTTAATAAACAATTAGATTAAATCATAAATGATTGTTTTGTTTGGAGTATAAACCAAAAACAAATTAAATGAGAATTATTTTCAAATGAACGTTGACAGATTAGATAATCTAACTGATAATCAATATCAACAAGACGATAAAGCACCACGACTTGTACGGAATAAACTGTTTTGTTTCTCGACCCTGAAACACGTGTGGCGCACGTAAACAGCTAAGGTTACCTGTTATTAACCGCAACGCCCCTTGATGTTGATAACGGGTAACCGCCCTACATTTTACTTGCTACATTGCTCATATCGGTGACGGTAGATATGACACTAAAAAGCCCTTACGGGCTTTTTTTATACCTGAAATTCCTATGTAGAAAATATTTTTAGTATCTAAGCATTTAAAAATTAAAGAGAAGTAATAAACAACAAACTTTAATGAGAATTATTTTCAAATAGACATTGACACACCTTAAGATCTAATTGATAATCAATATCAACAAGACGATAAAGCTCTACGACTTGTACGGAATAAACTGACTTTGTTTCTCGACCCTGAAACACGTGTAGCCCACGTTAAAGCTATGGTTACCTGTTATTAATCGCAACGCCCCTTGATATTGATAACGGGTAACCGCCCTACTATTTTACTTGCTACATTGCTCATATCGGTGACGGTAGATATGAAACTAAAAAAGCCCTTACGGGCTTTTTTTATGTCTGTTATTTACTTCAGTAAATATTAACGGCGGTTTTTACGTGCTCGCGCTCGACGTTGTTTTTTCTCTTCTTCTTTAGCCGCTTTTTTAGCCTCAGCCGCAGCACGAAGCCCTGCAACCATCACTTCTTCTTCTTCACGCATGGCTGGAGTTTCCATAGTGATACGACCAATTATGCCATCGCGTAATTCATTAATTAGAATTTCTGACATTTTATAAGTATCAATTTGGTTACCACCACGAATACAACCACGCTTTTTACCCGCCATTTCAACAAATTCCCAATCACTTTCTGGTAATTCAGCAATTTTATAGCGTGCTTTTAACAGCTCAGGATAAGCATGTAATAAATATTCTGCGGTATAACTGGCAACATCTTCATACTCAAGTGCGGTATCACGTATCGCACCGGTAGCACCTAAACGGTAGCCCGAGTTTTCGTTTTCAACTTTTGGCCACAACATACCCGGCGTGTCGTACAGCATAATGCCATCTTCAAGCTTAATGCGTTGCTGCGCTTTAGTCACCGCTGGCTCATTACCAGTTTTTGCCACAATACGCCCCGCTAACGTATTAATTAACGTCGACTTGCCCACGTTAGGAATACCCATGATCATGGCTTTAATTTGCTTATCAGCACCCACTTTATGCGGCACCAACTTTTTACACAACTCATTAATACGGTGCACTTCCGCCGCTTTATCATTACCAAACGCAATCGCCTTTACACCACTTTCTTGCTCAAAGTAGTTCATCCACTCTTGGGTCATTTTAGGGTCAGCTAAATCCGCTTTATTTAAAATTTTAATCACCGGTTTGCCTTCACGCAGCGAAGCCACCATCGGGTTTTCACTACTATAAGGAATGCGCGCATCAAGCACCTCAATGATCACATCCATTTGCGGCATTATTTCTTTAATCTCATTTCGGGCTTTATTCATGTGCCCAGGGAACCACTGTATTCCTGCTCTACTCATTTGATTTTTAAACCTTTTAATTCAACCCATAACACCATGCTTTACTTAATTAAGTGCTATGCGGGGTACTGGGTGAATAATTTCGATTTATCACCTCAGCTAATGATGTGTAGTTTACTACAAAACACTAATTTAGTTCTTTATAAAAGAGCCATCTTATAGAGTAATGACTCAGTATGTTTTTACCGCTAGTATATTCATTTAGTCTTTGCGCTTTTTTTTGCTATTGCTTTGAGAGCGGCAATGTTGGCATGCGCACCCTCAGCCTCTTTTAAACGACGACGCTGCTCTGCAAACTTATCAAACTCCAATTTAGCTTTATCATCTGCTGTTTTTTTAGAGGTTTTTCCAGCACCTTTTAATACATCCCGTTCGTTAAAATTTAAAAACTGATCAAGCTTCTCAGCCCAGTTTTGTAAAAATACCTCCTTGCGGCGCAAAGCTTGATCTTCAGCAAAATCAAGCCACATAGTCACGATGCGATTAAGCTCTTTGATTTCATCTTCACGCAGGTAATTTTTGGCAATGATAACGTCGGTCTTTCGCACTTCATCACCTTTAAAGCTGGTTAGGCCCATATCCGGTTTACTGGCATCCACACGACTGGCGGGCGGTCATATGCGTGCAGGCATAGTGAAGTTTGTTCTGGATGGTTTGAAAGAAGCGATTAGTCTCTTGGTTGGATGGTTCATAGTCGGCAGCCATTGTGAGGATCTCCTTCACTCGCAGATATACTCGTCGTTCGCTGGCTCGGATATCGCGTATACGTTCCAGCATTTCATCAAAGTAATCTGGCACCGCAGAATGGTCAACAGGCGGATTTTTTAAACGCTCATCATCCATGGCAAACCCTTTGATAAGGTATTCTTTAAGGATCCCTGTCGCCCATTGGCGAAATTGTGTACCACGTTGCGAACGAACCCTATAGCCAACAGCCAAAATTGCATCGAGATTATAGTAGTCAATCTCACGAGATACTTGGCGAGTGCCCTCCAATCGAACCATCCGGAATTTCCGGATGGTTGCTTTTTGTACAAGCTCTCCTTCGTTGTAAATATTGATCAGGTGCTCATTAATAGTTCTTACATCTTTATCATAAAGATCAGCCATTACGGCTTGGGAAAGCCACAATGTCTCTGACTCAAAACGACACTCAACACGAGTTTGACCATCCGCGCTAGTGAAGAGCACAAACTCCCCTTGCGGGGCTTGAGGGGTATTGTCTGTCATTCAATTAACCTTTTGTATATGATCCACAGTGCTAAAGTTGGACACGACACTAAGCAATACTCTTTAGTTAAAATACTGCTGGGCCGAGATGAGATAGCTATTCGCACTATGCCCTCTTGCTTTGTTGTAATCAACGTCGATGTATTCGAACACCACTCAGCGCATTGTTTTACGGTCCACAATTAGCTCGCTATGAACGATAAGGCCTTTTGATTGTAGTGGCAAAAATTAGTTGACCACTACATTTTCCGAATTTTCTGAAGGGTGTTAATCTGATATTCAAAGCCTAGCCAAAAGCACGGCATAAAAGGGAAGCTATACGCTTCCCTTTAAAATAGTTTTAAGCTGTTTGTGCCTTTAAGCTTAACCAATTTTCTTGTTTTAGCTTGTTCAAAGCAGCAAGGATATGGGCCGGCTTCATTTGCGACTTTCTTGCATTCCAGCTATGTACTGTACTAATA
>NZ_DRGM01000086.1 GCF_011050055.1 Pseudoalteromonas prydzensis
ATGTATTATGACTGCTCATTGACGTGCAAACAGGCCGCAGCACCAATAAGTGGAATATTATCTTGTGTGACGAGCGTCACAGGTATTTGGCTCACATATTGCGACATGATCCCTTTAGCACTAAAACGCTCAACAAAACGACCCGCAAGTAAACGAGCTTGCATACGCGGTAAAATACCGCCACCAATATACATGCCACCAAGCGCACCAAATGCAAGTGCGAGATCCCCTGCTACACTCCCTATCCAATCACAAAATTGGTTTAAGGTCGCATCACAAAGATCACATTCACCACTATTTGCTAGTTCGCTAATTTGCGCAGCCGTTAAATTTTTAGCTTCAACACCTTTTACAGCAGCCATTGCTTGATATAAATGAGCAATACCTGGCCCTGAAAACACCGTTTCTACCGATACATGCGGTAACTGCTTACGTAACTGAGTGATCAATTGAGCATCGAGTTCATTTACTGCTGCAAGCGTGATATGCCCAGCTTCGCAACTCAACACAGCACTTGCTTGAGTTGTACGTACTAAACAAGCAGCACCAAAACCGGTGCCGGGGCCCATTACAGCAATATTCGCATCAGTATCGGCTTGTCCGGCTTTAACTGCAATGTTTTGTTGTGGATCTAAATACGGCGCTGCATAAGCAAATGCAGCAAAATCGTTGATCACTTCAAGTTGCGCTAAATCAAATTCAGCTTTTACTTGTGCCACGCTAAAGTGCCAACCTAAATTAGTCAAATGTACTTGGCCAGCTTTTATTGGTCCCGCTACGGCTAAACACGCGCGACGAGGTTGAATATGGCTAACTTGCGACAAATAATGCGTCAGCGCCCCTTCCAACGAGCCAAAATTGGCGCTTGGAAAGGTAATATTATGCTCAATAACAAATTGTTTTTTTTCTAAGTTAAAGGCAGTAATTAAAGCAAAACGGGCATTAGTGCCGCCGATGTCGGCCACTAAGATAGGAGCGAATTCTGAATTTGGCTTGGAGTTCATCGTGTTTTCTCTTTTGTCTAAGCGGTTTAGATACTTAGCTATAACCGAGCTTATTATTGTAATTTCAATGGTCTTGCCATCGCCATGAGATAAACTTTGAGCTATCACCCCAAAGCAGTTACTCTAGTATAAAAAAATGCTGCCCAACTAAATGAGCAGCCAATACGTTTTGACAACAAAATGATAAAACGTCGACATTATGACACCGGTGTCAGGGTTGGATCAATAAAAATTTTAGATTACTGATAAATAGCTTGTAAAAATCAACAAATAAACGAGAATGGCACGAGTTATTTGCACTTTATTTACTTAAAGCAATTAGGTTGTGTATGAAAGGTAAAGCTACATCGTTTGACATTGCCCACTATGCAGGGGTATCGCAGTCTACTGTTTCGCGCGCTTTGCGTAACAGTCCATTGGTTAATGAAGAAACCCGCAAGCGTGTTTTTGAGGTAGCCAAACAACTTAATTATAAAGTTGATAAAAACGCCAGTAACTTACGGACTCAACAAAGTAGTACATTGGCTTTGTTATTGTTTGAAGATCCAACAGCCGATGAATCACAAATAAACCCATTCTTTTTGGCCATGCTTGGTAGTATTACCCGTGCATGTGCTGCACAAGGTTATGATCTGCTTGTATCTTTTCAATCAACTAGTGCCGATTGGCAAGCCGATTACGAAGACAGTCATCGCGCCGATGGCATTATATTACTTGGTTACGGTGATTATGTAGATTATCAAGCGAAATTTAGCAGCTTAATTGAGCAAAACACCAAATTTGTGTGTTGGGGAGCAAGTGTAGATAACCGCCCTGATCTGACCGTAAGTTGTGATAACTACGGTGGCGGCAAACTTGCGGCAGCACATTTATTACGTGCCAATAGAAAAGACTGCGCCTTTATAGGTGATGCGTCAGAGCATAGCCCAGAGTTTTTTGCTCGCTATCAAGGATTTAAAGACGAATTTAATCAGCACGGCATTACCCTGAGTGAACGTAAAATGGCCAACGCCATTTCCACCGAAGAATCGGGCTATCATGCCACTCGTTCATTAATTGCCAACAACATTCACTTTAATTCATTATTTGCCGCCAGTGACTTAATCGCCATTGGTGCTATACGGGCACTCAAAGAAGCCGGTATAAAAGTACCCGATGATGTTCATGTTGTGGGATTCGACAACATTGCCGTTGCCAGTTTTACTAACCCGCCACTGACCACAGTGCAACAAGATACCACCCTCGCAGGGCAAATGCTGGTTGATAATTTACTAAAATTGATCCGTGGTGAAGTAGTAGAAAACACCCTACTGCCGCCGTCGTTGATCATTCGCGGTTCAAGTGTGTAAGCGCACCTTAATTAAATTGTAATTATTGTAAGCTATACGTTAAACTCCTCCCGTTATAGTAATATTAAGTGGTGAGTTAAAAATGAAGTGGTTGTTATTTTGGTTTGTTTCTTTTGCTGGTTTTGCTAACACCACCATTGAGCCGTTATCATTTCAAGATGATGCATTAGCACAATGCATTAAAGAAACGGCAGCCGAAAAGCAATGGCATACTATTGAGCAATTTACTGACTTAAAATGCCATGGTATGGCCATAAAACACGCACAAGAATTAGCGCAATTTGTAAACTTACAGTCGCTTTCTTTATATAACAATCAGCTCACTGATTTAGATTTAACGTCTTTGAGCAAACTCACCTTGCTAAATTTAGCCAATAACCAACTCACTCAATTACAAATTCATTCATTAGCTAAGCTAGAAAAGCTTTATCTATTTAAAAATAACCTCACTACGCTCGACATGACCGGCTTATCTGCTTTACACACTGTAAGAATGATGCAAAATAAACTAACCAAGTTAGATATTTCCCCGTTAACGCAGTTAAAAATGGGCTATTTTTTTGATAATCAATTAACGGATCTACAGATCACTGGCTTAAATGAGTTAGAGTTTCTTGATGTACGACAAAACCCCATGTCCGACGAATTATATGATTTCTATGATCAACAAGCTGGCGTTGTGATAAGTCATGATGGCAATGCCGATGATTGGAAATAAACACCAATAGAGCAAACCCAACTAAACTGAGTTTGCTCGTTTTAAATTAAAAATTATAAGCAGCCGACACTTCCCATGTCGATATGTCAGCGTTATTCATTCCAGTATCATTAATGACATTATAGTCAGCCTGCTCTCTAGCTCTGTAATATGCTGCTATCAGCTTAAACTCCCACTTGCGAGAGTAACGCCATGCCAATTCTAAATCTAACTCATCACCTAACTTTTGCCTAGTCACTAAGGATTCAAAACTGTGGGCAACAATTTTCCAACGAATTTTTGCCTTGCGTCCAGCATAAGCAACATAAATATCACGCATGCCGCCAAGTTCATCGTAACGACTAAAAACATCTGCCCAGCCTAAAAATTTATGATTAGTCCCTAAACTTGTTTGAAACCCAACGCCATCATCATCGCCTAAATATTCATAGCCTACATCAATACGGTGGCTTTGATATTGCAAACCTAATTCAGTTAATAAGTACCATGTTTGGTAGTTAACAGGGTTATTGGCAGCCTCTTTTTGCCAGGCTAATTCAACCGTATAGTTATATTTAAACTGGTTAGGTTTTAGCGCACCTTCAAAGTGCACACCAAGCGTGTCAGACGAAAACTGCGAAGCTGAATGATTATCCAATAAATAAGCAAAGCTACTGACTTTTAAATTTGCATTGACCCGCTGACTAGCATTAAACAAATGGCTATGGTGCTGATGCTCCCCCAATTCGCTACTTGGTCGTATTGGGTTATCTTGATAACGGGGATCAGAGCGAGGAAGCTGTGTTCGGCTATCATCGCCATAAATACGCTGCACTTTGTCCACATAACTATAACTAAATTGCCAACCAAATCCGTTTTGGTAAGCGAGTGCTGCAGCATCAAAGGTTTGCTCATTTTGCCAGTACGCTGCGCTACCAATATGACGTTCATTATCAAAGCTAATGGCTTGACGCCCTAACTTAGCCGACCAATTAGCAGCAAATTGCCAATTTAGGTTAAATTGATTCAGCTCACCGCCTGGGGGATCGGGAATCGGGGCATGATCGTTAAACTGTGCGATAGAATTATAGCTGTCCGTGTCTAGTGCCCAAACATGATCATACTGAGCAAAAAATGTCAGCGCGTCAGTTGCTTTTAAACTTGCTTCAAGACGAGCCAGTAAGGTCGTCGCACTGGCATTTTTTAAGGATTGATCATTCACTTGCTGATGACGAGCGCGAAAGCTTGCGTCATAATCAAAGGTATCTGCAGCCGCTGTTCCTGTCATCATGGTTGTAGCAATAACCATTAATAAACGGCTCATACGTTTTCCTGCCAACTGGCCATTTGAATACATAACCCTTTAGATACTTGAGTGCCCATTGGCTCGCCGTAAGGCGATCCCCCTTTCTCTTCAAGAGTCAGTAATAGGTTTTCTGAATCTTTAATTAAACGCCATTCGGGCTCAGTAAGTGCTCGGTTAAATACATTTTTATTAATGGGAATAATACCTAAACTGCGTACTTGTTTATCGGTCTTTGAGGTTACCCACAATTCTAAACTCATATCACTGGGCACCGTTGGTGTATTTAATAACTCAATCGCCAATGTTCGGCTCCCCCCATAGGTTGTCGCAACTAGCTGAGGCTGTTGATTTTTATCGTTCATAATGGCGATATAACTAAGTGGATCGGCTTGCTTACTTGGTTGCTGAAAAAAGAGTGTTACTGCTAACGCTAGCAGCGAAAACGCACTCGCCGCTTGATAAAAACCAAGTCCAAACCAAGCCGTTAAAGTTTTTTTAGCGTATTGCGGCTGCAGCTGTAATTGCTGTTCAATAGCTTGCCAGGTATTTTTTTTCGGCATTAGCTCTGGCACATCATTATTTAACGGGGAAAACTTTGCTTCCCAGTAGTTTATGCGTTGATCTAATGCAGTGTGTTGCATTCTTAACCGGGTAATTCGTTTTCTCACCCGCATCGATTGAGTGCCTAATACATACTGGTGGGCAAGGTGTTCAATTAATTCAGCGTTATGGTAGCGCATTATTTTGCTAGACATTGTTGTAACCTCACCAGACCACGTTTTAGCCAAGACTTCACTGTATTTAATGGTTTTTCCAGTTTGATAGCAATTTCATCACGACTAAAACCATGATAATAAGCCATTAAAATACCTTGGCGTTGAAGCTTTTCTAGCTGCTTGAGGCAATCCTCTAATTGTTGGCCTATTTCACACAGTAACGTGGCAGATTGTTCGTTCGCAGCAATGTGCTCTTCGTAATTAAGCTCATCGGCAACGAGCTTTCCTTCAAGACGACGACTTTCGCTTCGCACTCTATCGTAACAGCGATAACGGACTATTGCTGCCATCCATGTAAAAGGCTCAGCTTTATCGCCTCTAAACTCACGGGCATTATGCCAAATTTGCACAAAGGCTTCTTGTAATACTTCATTGGCGCTATCAGGATTATGTAAAATTCGATAAGCAATACTATTAAGTTTACTTGCCGTTTGCTCATATAAGTCTCTAAATGCCTGCTGATCATGTAACGCAATTTTAGCGAGCAGGTCAGCTAGATTGTCTTTATTCATGCCATTTACCTTAGCCCCGTAAACTTAGATTATACCTAGATACGGGGCTGTTGCGCCTAAAAATAAAAATGAGTTTGTAGAAATAATTTGTCGTTATTTCGTTGTTCAAACTGTGGAATACTCTCTGCAACTCGGATCCCAGCACGCAATTGCAGATGCGATATTGGCGTATATTCAGTCACAAATGAAAAACGTGTTTCCTGATTTTCATCAATGTCTTTATTCGGGTCGTAATACTCCGATGTTAGCTTAAAGTTTAACCCTTGCCGCCATTGATAGTTGACTTCAAATAACCCGACTAGCTGGGTTCTATCTTGACCATTGCTTTGTTTAGTCAAAATCCAATCCCATTCAGCTAATAATGTAAAATCAGCAAAGGTGTAGGCGCCATACACATTGACTATTTTTTGCTGGGAGCTATCGCTATCATTCAGTACTAAAGTACTTCCCACCCGTGCATTAGCAAACTGATGTTCGCCTCGCACACCATATAAAAACTTATTATCATCGTTACTCACTGAGCTAGTACCATTTGAGATAAACAGATTTACTGTGCTTTGCGTGTAGTCTAGCCCGAGTTCAATACTATTATCACTACTGTCGAAATTGAATCCCGTTGCTTGTCTAACATAAGCCGAATCGTCTTCAAGGCGAATATCAAACGGCGTATACATTTTACCCATTTTAATATAGTGATTATTACTAAACTTATACATGGCAAAAGCTTCACGGTTTACCGCCGCACCCGGTGCTATTTGTTGATCTAAATAAAAAGTAACCCCTAACTCTTTTGCATTAAGTGCTAAATACAGCTGTGCTGAGTCGATTCTAAATGACGCATTTTCACTGTTAACCTTATTTTCGTCTTTACTGTATTCAAGGTTACTGCGAAAGTTACCACCTAATTGTAAGTAATCGTTTATTTTCCCTACATCTGCGCTGGTTAGTTTAAGCGGCTCAACTGGTAGCATGGCATGACCATATAAATTACCAAAACTCGTGCGTAAACCTCCCCCATTGGGATTTACATGGCAGGTGCCACATTTTAAATTATTCTTATAAGCAATATAAGGCTCCGCCATCACCTGAATATTAACGCTAAGTGCAATGACCAATAAAACGAGTTTAAAAATTTGCTGCATAAGTTAATGCTCCACCAGGTTGACCATCTGAATTTCCATCTAACTGCTGCCCAAACGTCCCCATTACAGTACCTATTGAGTCTTGATTAAGCACTAAGGTTAGGCTGCTAATTTGCGCTTGTTTGCCGATACGGATCGTCAGCAAGCGGTTGTTTTGCCAAATAAGTTGATAAGGAATAGACAAAGCACGATCATCTTCCATCAGTAATATTTGCTCGGCAGGTAAGGTTGATTTGTCAACATCAACACTAAAGCTAATACTGATATCGACGCTATCGTTTGATTGTTGTTGGCTTAACTGAGTAATAAATAAAGGCGCACTGTTTTCCGCAATTAATGCCCCCTTATCAATCCATTCTCCAATTGCTGCTATATCGGCACTAGAGAGTCCGGGTTGGTTCAATGGCATACGACTACCAGCTCTTGGATCGCCAAGTACTTTTAGGTAAATAAAGCTTGCTTCTTTATTACCCGGTGTAACACGCAAAAATTCTGAATTACCAACAGCCGTAACATTAATCAGATTTTTTGCCGTGTTATCTAATGTGTCAAATTGCAAACCAAAAGGTGCATTAGCCCCGACATGACACACTGAGCATATAGGTGTAAATATATTTTCTTGTAAAGCAGCCAATGTTGCAGCCTTGTTTTCATCGCCCGGTGGTAATGGCTCTGTTGGCGGCGTACCTTCGTTAACTGGCGGTTGTTCATCAACAACTGGGGGCTGCTGCTCTGTCACAGGTGGTTGGTCAACGATGGGCTGACCATTTTCATTTAATAAGCTACCATCACCAGCACCACAGCCATTGAGTAACAGTAAAAGCAGCATTAAAAAAATGCAGTTAATTATTTTCATTATTGATAACCCTATAAAAGCTGGACACTGTCCAGCTTATTGCTACTTATTGACGTGCTAATGGCCATTGGGCATAGTCACCGAATGTGTCACCAAGCTTTTGATCTGCAGTAAAAAAGTACAGTGGTTTGCCTTTATACGCCCATTGACGTTTGCTACTGCCATCATCTTCATTGCGTGTAATGATGCTAAATAAGCCCGTTGCTTGATCATTGTCATTGGCATACAGCGGTGGCCATGTTGCGGCGCAGCCAGCAAAACAGCTTGATTCGCCTGAATCCTTTTGATCAACATCAAAGGTGTAAAGTGATAGCGTTTGTAGTTCTTCTGCTGTTTTTCCAATGCTTGGCTCTAGCAGGCCATTAGCAACAAAGTATGCACCTTTAGCAGAGTCATTAAATAAGCGAACAGGAGCCGAGCGTGCCACATACCACACGTCACCAACCCCCTCTCCGCTGGTTGCTTGTGCATCGCTATCTGCACTAAAAAAGTACAGTGGTTTACCATTAACAGCCCATTGTTTAAAGCCGTCGTTTCTGTCAATAATGCTATAAGAGCCCGTAGCTTTATCTGCGCTCGTTGCAAGTAGCGGGGGCCAAGCTGTAATGCATGCCGCGCTTGTACAGCTTGAGCTGCCATTGCTATCGGCATTAAAGGTATACAGTGCAAAGCCTGTTTTATCTTGTTGTTGCGCAATAAAGTTGCCACTGCCGTCATCAACTAACAATAATGTGCTTCCGGTTACTGTCAGCGTGTCGCCAAGTGAACTATTTTCTGATGTTAACTGGGTTTTTGCTGCTGGTTTAATAATGTGCCAAACGCCACCTAAGCCGTCGCCATTAGCTTGAGCTTTGTCGGTGTCATTTGCAAAAAAGTATAAGGGTTGCTGCTGGTAAGCCCATTGTTTAGTGCCATCTTCTCGCGTGAAAATACTAAAATCACCAGTTGCTTCGCTATTTTCATTGGCTAAAAATGGTGGCCAAGTAACAGCGCAGTTGGCGCTACAATTAGAGGCGCTATTAGCGTCGTTATCGAAGGTATAAAGCGTATGTTGATCGAAGTTTGTTACTGTGGTTATAAAACTACCTGGTGCGGCGGGATCTTCAGCTAATATGCTGGTTTTACCACTGGCAGTTAACAAAGTGCCTGCATCATTAGTACGGAAAATTGCGGGTTCCGTTGTCGCTAGATGCCACACATTACCTACATTGTCGCCTAATTTATCACCTTGCGTTTGATCACTAGCAAAAAAGTACAATGGCTTACCATTATATGCCCACTGCTTGCTATCGTTTCGGCTCAGTAACGAAAACAATCCTTCGCTATGGGCTCCTTGATCAGCCATTAGCGGCGGCCAAGTATTTACACATTGGTCACTCGTACAGTTAGTCGTGTCGATAGCATCAACATCAAAGATATACAAACTAAAACCAGTTTTATCAATTCGCGCTAACTCGATAACCTCAGATGCAGAGCTTGCTACTCGTACCACGTCACTCCCAACGAGCTGTTGTTCATTAATAACTACTGGTCGCGGGCGAGCTAAATGCCAAATATTATTGAGACCATCACCGTTAATGTCGCCTTCACTACTATCATTAACATACTGATATAATGGACGGCCATGTAACGCCCACTGTAATGTGCCGTCATCTCGATTTATAATGCTGAAATCATCACTGGCTTGGCTATTTTGTTCAGCCAGCAAAGGTGGCCAAATAGCGGCGCAGCTACTGCTGTCATTACTTGAACCCGCAGCCGCTCCCTGCTCTGCATTACACACCGATTGATCTTTTGGATCATTTGCAAATACATATAACGACAAACCAAACTCACTTGTAAACACAGTGCCGTTTTCAGCTAGGCTCACTTTTTTAGGCTGCGTTGATTGAACAGGAAACTGGCTACCACTCGGTGTGCTTGTTACTGGCGGCTTAGCTTGCTCTGCTGGCGTTGTTTGGGTTGTATTATTATCACTTCCGCCACAGGCTGTTAAACTCATTGACACAACTGCCAATGCAACCAAGCGAGATACTTTATTTATTTTCATTTATATACTCTCTGAATTTTAAGGGTTCGAGAGCAATTACGCCGTTAACCAAAAAAAGTTGCAGTGCATATAAATTTTTTTCATTTATTTTTTAATTACCTGAAATTAGGCAGTCAATTAAATAAGGATTGCCGTGTAGGCTGGGAAGCGTTATGGGAAGGATGGTTCAAATTGCAAACCATCCTTGAAGGTTACCAACTTGCGCTATCTATTGATGAACATTGGTGATTAAGAAACAGGTAATTGCAGCTAATTTACGACTTATCATTGCAAAAAGCGCTAAAAACAAGATGGCTGATAGCGCCAATAGCAGCCCCTACAATTAAAGCTTTAAAACCACCAAAAAGATTTATTAATAACCAGTACCCTTGTCCTGCTCCCAATGAACCTTTTTGCATGATGTCAGCTAACATCATGTAGTTCCATCCAAGGTGCAACATCACAGGAGCAACAAATGAGCCAAGTACGAGCCAGTAAAACAAAGCTTCTATTGGCTTTTTACATTTAATATCCATAAACCAAAGTACTATCAATGGCAGTAGTATTGGAATAGATAAAACGATTGAAGTGCCAATAGCGCTTAAAATAGTACTACCACCCATAACAAAACCTAAACATGCCATCGTCATTGCGATCGCAACACTACATAAAGCAATTTTGGTAATTATCGACATAAATATCATCCTTGAAAACAGCTGCACCAGTCTAAATTTAGTTAATTAAACTATATTTGCTAGGCCAACATACTTTATGTAATCCGCTCAGCATCATCTAACATTTTTACTGGCAGTTGATTTTTCAACCATAAAAGGTGCTGGAGGATATGGACAACACTAAAAAATAGCGGTCCTCCAATTATAAATAATTTATACCAGCTAAAACTTAAGCTAAGAAACTCACCTTGATAGTTACAACTCAACCAATACACATAGAGCAAATTAGATGCTAAATGAGGAAGAACGTAGTAAGTGTTTTTATATGTAATTCCATTTACATCCATATCGATGAAGTCACCTAACCCAAGGTGTCGTAACTCTGGAAAATGAGGCTTTGGGATTTCATCAACAATTACAAAATATGCCTGTTGTAAAAATTCCAAAGAATAAAAGCCTTTAAACTCGTCAAAAATGTAGAGCAAGCGACCCTTTGTTCTTGGTGCTTTAAAAAACAATGAATTATGGGTAACATGAGGGCTGGAGAGTTCCAGCTACCCGATTAGCTTTATTTGAGTGCATTTAACTCAGCTTTAAGGCTTTTTAATTTGATGAAATGTGCCTGTCCTATTTTTCCTCTTTTTTCCTCCATATGTCCCTTAAATTAATCAAAAATTATGACGATTGCACAAGGCGCATCGTCTCTTATGACGTCGTTGTTATTTCGATTTCAATAGTTATCACTGCTTAGGCTTTAGGGTTTCAATGATTTTTGCATCAACCCAGTAAATATCGCCTTCAGGTTGTGTGCCGTCTGTATCCCGAACGGGTTTTCGGTTAAAGAAAAGATACTTACCGTCTGGAGATACATAGCCACTCGCTTCTGTTCCATCAGTGTTAATGCTATCGCCTAAGTTTATTGCACTACCCCATGCACCATCCGGCTGGCGAAAGCTGATATACAGATCCGTATCACCAAATCCCTGTTCTTTCTCACTATCCCAGATAATGTAAGACTCATCAGGAGCGATAAACGGATGGGCAGTCCACTTGCCAGAATTAATATGATCGGCCAGCAATCTCGGCGCCTGGCGCTGGCCGTTTTTAACCTCAGAGATTCTGAGCACATCATTGCTTTTGTAATCATCAAATATATAGGTACCATCGGCCGCTGCTGACAGGCGCATAATGCCCCAATCTTCCCGGTCAAACATCGGACCAAGGCTTTTTACCTCTGACCAGCCATCCGCGGTGCGTTCCCTGTATTTGTTACCCAAATGCAGGGTATTGCCATCTGGTGACAGTATCGGTCGGCCAATTCTGGGGCCAATCACCGACTCTTGCCACTGGTTATTCTCAAGTTTAAAACGCATTAACCACCACTGTTGCGTATCCACGTCCCTTCTGGAGAAGTAGAACTCGGTTAAATCTGGCGTGAACGAGCCGCTAAAGTCGCGATGCCGGGTTGAAACATAACCCGGGGCAAATTTCTTCGGTGTTAAACCTGGCGGTACCTGGCCAAGATAAGGTCCTGCTAACAAGGGTAAGCCTTGCTGAGCGTTATTATCTACTGCCAGAGCCGACGCAGACAGCAAAAGCGCCACAGATAGCCACACATACTTCATCCGATATTCCTTAAACATTATCCAGTACCACCTTGTTTATTTTCGCTCTTTAGTTTGGGTGTGCTTCAAATTGCTGAGCGTTATCACCAATTTTCAACCAGGCTGGTTTATCCGCAACAAACTCGTGAAATTGGTTTTCAATGTCGATTTCACCGTCAATGCAATGGGCATTGATAGGAAAAAGAAATGTGCCTGTCCTATTTTTCCACGGTACTATGAACCTTTATTTTTTAAAAACTAAAATCAGACTAAAAAATTGCAGGGTCAGTCACATCCCATATTTTAAGTTTAGTTAGGATTTTCGGTATTTCGTAAGTAAAAACATTTGCATCGAGTGAAGAGCTATTACACATACCAACAAAGGCTACTTGCTCCTTGGGTCTACGGATATAACTAGTGCTTGTACCCATCCATCCGCCATTGTGCAGCGTATAATTCGGCTCTATATATTGCCCATTAGCATAAAAAGTTATTCCGTTGTTTTCGAATGAGTGTTGACTATTTGGCGTATTAAATTGAGCCATCAATTTGTTAGGAGCATCGCCTAATTTCGGGGTATAAAAGTGATTATCCCAAATCAACATATCTTCGAGTGTCGTGTAAAGACCACCGTCACCCACAACAAAAATATTTGTTTCATAACGTTTTAATCCAATATCTTTGAATGTTCTATACCCTTCGGCACGGTTAGGTACTATCTCTCGCATATCATCAGCGAAAAAAGTGTCGTGCATACCAAGCGGTTCAAATATATATTTTGTAGTGTACTCCCGCATGGACATGCCACTGACTTTAGCGACTAACTCCGACAATAAAAAATAAGCGAAGTTACTATAAGCCTGTTGCGTATCAGGCTGATGCTCTAAAGGAAGCGATTTTATGACATCGTAGTATTCTTCTTTGGTCAGGTAGTCCTCATCACCAAGTCTGAACGGACCACCTGCGGTCGACAGTAGTGGTTTGGGTAAGAGCGATTGAAGTGTATCGTAATCTGCCATTCCTGAAACGTGACCTAACATTGAGTTGATAGTTACTTTTACACCGTAGTCTTTCAAATCAGTAAGATATTTCCGTATATCATCATCAAGGTTAATTTCCCCTTTTTCTGCTAACAACAATACCGCAAGTCCGGTGAATTGTTTGGATACAGAAGCCATACGAAATACTGATATTGAACTGAGTGGAACCTGATGTTCGATGTTTGCCAAACCATAGCTTTTCTTGAATAAAAATTGCTGATTCTTAATAACACCTACAGAGCATCCCGGTCCATTAACAGGTATAGACTCTCCTGCAATTCTATCAATTTCCTTTTCCAGTAGTGTTAATTGTGTTTCGCTTCCCATAACGGCAAATGAAAATAACAAAAGAACCCCAGCGATTGCTTGAATACTTTTATACATTAATTTCCCCTTTTTTTATTATTAACTATTCTAATAGCTGAATAGTTTCAACACTTCCCTTTACAGCAATCAGTCCAATTATCTACGCACTTCTTCGTAGGTTGGCTTTTTTTGTTGAAAAAGTCAACAAAGTGATGAAATGAGCAAAATCGGATGATCACAATTATTGTTATTGGCACTGAAGACATATTTCGAAATTTTGATTACGGCAGCTTTAGCCTTACTGTGCCTTAAAATTAATAAATATCAGATTTTCTCTTGCTAACACTTACATTTAAAAGTGGCAAACCAAAATGCAATTGGATGGTTAGGCTTGATGCAATTGAGTGGCACTAATGGTAGATATTTTCCATCAAAACTCGACGCCTAGGGCAACTAACGAGCCTGTAGAATAACTCGTTTTTGATTTATTTTTATTGATGCATTAACCATAGCCGAGTTCCTATTTTGATTCAATCGCTTACTTCGATTTTACGTAAAATATAAAAGAGGATTTGCTGTTGCTTTAATGGGCGTTTTGGAAGGTATGACAGGTCTTTGAATGGCTCATTTGAGGGGGTAAGGGCTTACCCTAATCAGTGCATCGTGTTTTGTAGCTTTTTTATATTGTGAACAAGACACTACAGTTGTCGCAGTAAAAAAATGGGTCAAATCCTGAGGGCTCCCTCTCAGGGTCACCCATTTGGTTCCATAGTTTTTGACACCTTTATTCCCGAGTAAGTTAATAAAACAAGCGACTTAGCTTATTGACTTAAAGGGATCTCATGTGTCCGCGATTATTTATTGTTTTATAACTGCAGCAATCATTTTCTGTTTACACACTAGTATTTAGTTGATACTAGTGATAAGTTAGCACTACTGTTAACTAAACACTAGCAATATTAATGTGAATGAGCTTAATGACAAAAACGCACAAGAGCAGCAAGCTATTGACGCGTTGACTAAAAAGTTTACTAAGGAGATCAGTGCCGGTACCTCTGCATTGGTTTTGCTTAGCATACTCAAAAATGCCGATAAACCACTCTACGGCTACCAAATTGGTAGCTTACTTAATACAGATAAGCAGGGCGCGATTTACCCTGTGCTCAGAAATATGGAAGCAAAAGGCTTACTAAATAGTCAAGTGAAAATGTCCCCAACTGGCCCGCCAAGAAAGTATTTCACCATTTCTAAACTTGGCAAAGCAGTACTGGCTCAATGGGTTCAAATTTGGGAGCAAACACAACAACTCGTTAATCAAGCGATTAGTGGCAAGACAAATGGAGACAATGATGTCTAATGATCAAGTAGAACAGAATATTCAAGACTATTTAAGTGCATTAACCGCACAATTGCAGGGCCAAGATATTGCATTGATCCAAGATGCACTCTATGACGCAGAAAACCACTTCCGTTGCGCCTTTGATGCTGCTGGGCGTCAGCCTAGTGCCATATTCGACATTATAAAAAGCTACGGTACCCCTAAGGAAATTGCAAAATACTACTGTGATATGGAGTTAACGGTTAATTGGGCAATTTACGGCATTTGCACATCTAATATCATAGCTCCCAAAAATACCTCAATGTTTGCGATTCTTAAAGATATGTCAGCATACAAGGCGCTTATCTATGCATTTATCCGCCCACCTTTAAGTATTGCATACTTTGCTTGGACCCTGATGGTAGGCTTGTGCAGCGCAGCGGCATCGTTGTTTATTGTTGGCCTACCAATATTGGTTTTTTATATGAAGTCGATGCAGTACTTGTCATTATTAGAAGGTCGCTTAATCGAAAGTTTATTGCGCTTAAGAATGCCAAGACGTCCCGCCAATACTGATATTAGCATGAAGCAAAAAGTGTTAGACCCACTGCTACTTAGGAGAAACTGGTCAACAAGTCTTTATTTATTTTTGCAGCTGCCGCTGGCAATTGTGTATTTATTATTGATTGTGCTGCCAACTATACTGGCCACTTGTTTATTCTTATCACCTATCGTTGATCCGATACTTCATACCATTTATCCAACTTTTGAAATTGATATCAATTGGTATTGGTTACCAGCAACAACCATTGTTAGCACAGGCCTACTTATGCTTACGCTGTTCTTAGCCAAATTGCTGGGCACACATCATAGCAAGCTTGCCAAAGCTATGCTTGTTGCTGCTTAAAAAGATAATTAGGAATAAACATGGAAGACCTAAAACTATTTACTCGTAACAACCCAATCATGACATTTACTTGTTTAGCTTTTAGCCTCACTTGGCTTGTTTGGTTTAGTGTACCCAGTATTGCAGGAGACAATTGGGCATTTGGCAAAATCATTGCTGGCGCAGGGTTTGGTCCTGCGCTCGCGGCAATTATTTTAGCGCAACTACAAGGTACGGGGTGTGAGTTCAGGTCTGTAAAATGGTGGACTAGTTTAAGCGGTGTATTTGCCATTATGTGTGCTATTTATACCTCTATGCTAATGACCGGAGATGCCATTACCTTAGAGCTTTTTAAAAAAGCAGAGCCGATAGGATTTTCAACGTTAAGTATTGTGTCGGTTATTATCTCATCGGCAGTGGCTGCATTTATTGTGGCATGCTTAATCTGTAGCCGAGATAGCCGTTTTAGCTCATTATTGCAATTTCGAATTAATTTAAAATGGTGTCTCATTGCTTTATTTTTGCCTGCAACTTGGTTTTTATTGGGCATGCTTACGGTGACGTTAACGGATGGTACCGCACCAACTTTTCCACTCGACTTTTTAAACTCAACAGACACTCTATTTGTACTGCGTAGTATTTTATTTACCTTTTTTGTTGTCGCCATTGGAGAAGAAGCGGGCTGGCGAGCATGGTTATTACCCGAACTTCAAAAGCGTTTTAGCCCTTTACTAAGCTCTTTTATATTAGGCCTTATTTGGGGAGCATGGCACTTCCCATTATTTGTTATTGGCCAATACTCTGAGTCTCCTGTGGCAACATTTGCTAAAATGGGGGCTTGCGTTATTCTCGCCACACTCTTTACATGGCTCTATAACCATTCAAAGCAAAGTTTGTTGGTAGCGGTAATATTCCATACTGCATTAAACAACAGCGCTCGAATACTGCCGATTACTGCACAATCGGGCATCTATATGCTCGCAATTTTCATCACTGTAATAGTGTTCGATAAAATGTGGAAAAAAGAGCGGGGGCAAATTAGGTTAACGTGATGAGTCTATAATAGGGTTGGTAAAACCATCAGATTTGATTAAACCTGCACGGTTAACCGCTCATATTTTAAATGCTGAGTAGACCAATAAACCAAAGGGGTCACCCTGGTGGCAATATCGCTCTTTATAAAAAATAGCACGCATTAAAGTACGCAGTTTAATGAAATTGGGGGTCAGTGAGCGACTGGCCATAGCATGCGGTATCACCAGTACCAAAAGTAGGCGCTTGGAAGCGAAGGCCCTTGTAGAAACTCAAAAACAAAAGGAGTTAACATTGCGCTAGGCAATGACTATTTAGCTTCACAAGGTTTAGTGTCATTGAGAGATATTTGGATCAATATTCATTACGGGAGATGAACCGCCCATTGCACTTCCTGTTAATAAAAAGCGCATGATGGGTGGTGTGGCGGCTGAAGGTTAGAGACCTCTGGCTACCCGATTATAAGCACTACTACTGACATAACTTTGGCCAAGGCTATATAATGTTTTATTCTTCTTGATCAAATGTAATCGGACATCATCCCAATCGAGCAAAATATTTACCTTCTCAATTATTTCATTATTTTTTTCTTGATCAATTTTTAATGCAGCAAGACCAATTGAATTACCACCACTTTCTTTTTTAAAATGCTCAATTTTTTCTGAAACAATATTTCTAGATACAGCTACATTACTAGAGAGCAGCTCTCTGAGGGCACCATGAGCCTTGCTAATGGAACTAATATATTTTCGTGAAGCTAATAAAACATTTACTTTTTCAGGCATCTCGTTAGCCACTGATTTTTTAAATGCTTTATCCGAACTAACTTCGTCTTTATGGGCAAACACGCAAATTTTATGTTCTAGTTCACAATTAGTTTTATCCATTGAAGTCCAGCAACCACCTAATTGGCTCGAGTGCACTGCTAGACCTCGATGCTGCACATAATTTCTTAGTGCTTCCATAAATCGATATTCGAAACAATCATCATACTCATAAGAAAATAAGCTTTTTACATTTGCGGTTTCATCTAATAAGCAGGCTTTTACATGCTGATTTAAATGATCCATATATAATCTTGAAGCTGTCAAAAGGTTTACAACCATTCGATTTAGCCTGATCCTGATATCAAAGAAATCAGAATATTCGTCATTATTTCTGAGCATAGATTCACATGTAATATTTAAGCACTCTTTTTCTAAATCGATAAAATTGGCAACGAGGAGTTCATACTTTTCTTCGATTGCTAAGGCTCCTAACAAACAGTCTCTCGATGCCTTCAATTCCAAAAAGTCAGGCTCACTAATTTCTATTTCAAAATTAGATGCCAAAACCATTTTTCGTAATATGTAGTTAGTCAAGAGTGCAGAACCTCAATGTGCTTATAACGCCCGGCTTTGGGCTTTGGGGCGGACTTGTAGCCGCGAAGCGGCGGAAAAACCGTCCCAGCCCCGAAGGGGCGACAACAGCCGATTGTTATGTTTTCAATAGTACTGTGTGTAGTCAGCCTCAAAGCCGGCCATGGCAGCCAGTTGATCTAGGATGGCTTTTCCGCTCGATAATAGCTTTTTGGTTCTCTCGGGATCATCCCAGCCATCAGCACCATGTTTTCCACCGTGAAATAGATTGTTCCGGACAGTTTTGAGAAGGCGGACGACCCTGCAAAGATCTGAGCGACAGTCACCCATACCAACTTTTTTCCATTCCACAACCGAGTACGGGCCTACCTTCTGTCGCATTGGATTTAATTCCAGCAACTCTCGTGTCTGCTCGGAATGTTGAAAAATACCTGCATACCGCTCAATGAAGGCATCCCACCCTGGCTCAGCATTTTCTCCAACGTCATTACGTTTGAGGAACTTATTTTCTTTAAGTGCAAACTCGAATCGAGAGAACCAGTAGAAGAAATCGAATGCAAAATCTTTCAACTCGTCTTGAATGTCTTCTCTACGCACGGACTCTCCTGAAAACATAACATTTTAGTATTTATGCGCCGCGCATCTTTCTGCCGATGTCACGCTCATGTATCTAATAAATCTATTATTAACAAATAACTTAATGCATTGCCAACTATAATTTTTTATTGGTACTAAAGATATTCAGAAAAGAGAAAATGCGCTACAACTGTGGGGTAATGTGATTAGCCTTTTTCACCCATTGGGGCTAACGTATGTTAGCCCCTTTTGTGTGTATTTTATTTACAGTGTGTTGTTTAGTAACAACAAACCATAGCCTGCGAGTTGTTCGCCATTGAGGTCGTGTTGCCAACTGGCGGTTAAACCGTCACGAGCGATGTTAGCAATAGTTTGTGGGTTAGCCGTTAAATTAAGCACGAACACACTTTTACTGCCGTTTAACTCACGGGTTATTTCAACTAGGCCGTTGTTGTGTTGAGTTAACGTGTAGCTGCCTTTAATGCCGAGCTCTGGGCGCTGTTTTTTCTGCGCGATTAATAATTTATATAGCTGCCAAATAGAGTCTGGCTTTGCTTGCTGGGCGGCTACGCTGCGATCTACTGCCGCAAGTTGCTCGGCTAAAAATGCTGGCCACCAGCTGGCAAAATCATCACCAAACAATTCACTGTGTTCAACCCAACTGTTTTTAGCTGTGGTAAAGCCTGCTTGATTGCTGTTATTCCATTGCATTGGCGCGCGTTTATAAACGTCGTGACCTGTGCCACCTTGTGTTAAGCCAATTTCTTCACCGTAGTAAATATAGGGGGTGCCCGGTGAGCTAAATAACATGGCGGCGGCAAGCTTTGCCTTGTCGTCATGCTCTGCTAGCTGATAAGCCACTCGCTCTTGGTCGTGATTGGTTAAAAACGGCGCAAAAAAGTCAAGTGGTGCGCTCGAGTCTATACGCTGCTGTAAGTTTTGCTTGAGCACATTGGCATTAACCGTATTTTTTTGCTGGTTAGATTGCATTGTGCCAAATTGCGCTTCGCCACTGGCGTCTGGCTTTAATAAGCCAAGGATTTTATAGCCCACTTCAAAGTCAAAACCTTGATCGAGTCCTTTGCCATCGCCGTAATAACGCGCGGCAATTGGAATATCTGCCCATGCTTCACCGACTAAGTACGCGTCTGGATCAACACTTTTTACATACTGATTAAAGTGCTGCCAGTAAGCAATGGTTTCATCGGTGTCGGCTTGTGCATTGCCGCCGCTTTCCATGGCAAAGCGTACTGCGTCTAATCTAAAGCCTGCTACGCCTTTATCGAGCCAAAACTTGGCCATTTTTTCCATTTCGGCAATCACGTCGGGATGGCGTAAATTTAAATCAGGTTGGCTGGCACCAAATGCGCCATAGTAATATTGCTGACGGGTGTCACTCCAATGCCATACTGCATCTGGCTTGTCGTTATCGCTCCATGCGTGGCCCCAGCCACTGCCCGCTTTTGGCAAGTCGTCACGCCACACAAAATAGTCACTGTAAGGGCGCTCGCCGTTTGCAGAGCGTTTAAACCATGGGTGTTCGCTTGAAATATGGTTAATCACTAAATCGAGTATCACCTTCATGCCTTTGTCGTCAGCGGCTTTTATAAAGGCTTCAAATTCTGCCATGCTGCCATAGTCGCTTTCTACTTGGTAAAACTCAGTAAAGTCGTAACCATGGTAAGACGGCGCTTCAAACATGGGGGTTAACCACAAGGCATTGACGCCGAGCTGTTGTAAATACGGCAGCTTTTTGCTCATGCCGTTAAAATCGCCATGGCCGTCACCGTCGCTGTCATAAAAGCTGCGTGGCCAAATTTGATAAAATATCGCACTTTGCCACCATGGCGTGGCGTGTTGTTCGCCACTGATTTGCGCCGTAGCGGCTGTATTAGTATTTTGTGTGTTAGTTGTAGGTGCGCTCTGGCAGCCCGTTAACATTAAAGCGAGGGCCAACGCACTCAAGGTAAAGGTTTTCATTGCATCTCCGTTATTATTTTAGTGAATGCACCTAGCCGTAAGTTAATACGGCTAGTCATTTGCTGGAAAAGGTTATTGCAGTGCGTTTTCAACCACGGGGTAATGATCCCACACTTGCTTGTCGTGTAATGAACGAAGTAGTTTGATGTATTCAGCATGGGTCCACGCCAGTGGTGTGGCTGAGTTAGTGCCCTCGCCTAGCTTATACCCTGCTTTATTAACCCCTACGCCATCCCATACTTGCTCTGGTAGCATAAACCCTTGGTTAGCAAATGTTTCCATACCTTTTACATAGGTGTTTTTGATGGCGTTTTGCTTAGTGGTATCAAGGCTATTTGTGGCATTAGCGGCAGCAATTTCATAATGACCTCGCTCGCCGGTAAAAAACGGCCATACTCGCCCACGTTGCCCTGGGGTTTTTATGCCGCCTTCAGCGTAGTTTGCGCCCGTTACTTCGTCTTCACCGTAACCGTCGTTGCCATAACGGCGATAGCCAGAGAAAGTGCCTGAGCCGTCGGCAAACTCAAATGTGTAATGCACTTGCAAGTTATCTTCTAAGCTTTGATCATCATACTCAGGTAAGGTTTTAACAATACTCGGTGCGTTGGCATCTCTAACTCCATAACGTACTAGCTCTAAAAAGCCGCCGTCGAGAATTTGCTTTTTATTAAAGCCTTCACGGCCATTATTGGCACTAATTTTAGTGTTTGAATTGGCGTCTTTATCTTGGCCAATACGAATGAAATATTCGCCGTCGCTTGCTTTTGAGTCAAGGTTGCCTTGGGTTGTAAACATGGTGTTTTCAATGTCGGCATTATAGCTTTTTGCGGTTGTAAGATAGCGCTTAGCATTGGCCTCATCACCCGCCATTTTGGCAATGTCGGCGGCGGTAATTAAACCCGCTATAACCGCTGCGCTGGTTGACGGTGAATAACCCTCTTGCTCTTCCCAGCGCTCTTGTTGCGTGGCCGGTGGTGTTATTTGTGTGTCGTTCCATAAAATTTTAGCGCGGCCGCCATCCACTAAAAAATCAGCCGCGGGCTTTAACATACGCCCATACCAATCTGTGAGCTCGCCATCAGTTAATACACCTGCTTGGTGAAGCTTCCACGCTAGCATAATCGGCATCGCGGTTTGATCAAGCTGCACGCCTACCCACTCAAGCTCGCCATCAACATGCGTTTTTTGTAAAAACCAGCCTGTATCACCTTGGTTACCTGGGGTATTTTGGTTGACTTGCACTTTATCTAAATATTCGAATGCGGTTTTTGCAGTGTGGGTATCGCCCATGGCCATAAATGCCATCGCCACTTGATAAAAGTCACGCACCCATACCGCTTTATAACCGGTAGAGCCTGTTTTAGCAGAGACCGTTTCGCCCCATGGGTTAGATAAAGACGCAATAAGCGCACCGGCATGAGTTTTATCTTCTTGCGCTTTTAGCACCATGGCACTGGTGTACAGTAATTTGCCGTTATCTGCGCTGCTGTTCACTAGGCTTGCAAGAGGTGCCAAGCTGCTAAGGTAATCCTGCCAGCCTATCGCCTCACCTTTACCATTGTAGTTATCAAGTACAGTTTGATAACCACGGGCTAAACTTGCTTGGCCTTCTTTAAAACTGGCTTGCTCGCTGTTGCCAAAACTAAGGGTTAAATCAAACTGACTATTTTTGCCAATTTCACCTAGCTCTGCCAATAAACTCACATTACCCGATTGCTCACCGGTGTTTTTATAAACCTTGGTAAGCTGCTGGGTTGTTTTAAGCTCGCTTAAACCATCACTCACACCTATAAAACCAACACTTGTTTGTTTAAAAGGTTGTGCGCTTTGTAACGTTAAATAATTATCATCTTGCCACGCAACCAGCCCTTGCTCGGTGGTTTTTGCAAAGTCATCTAGGCCATTATTGTCAATGTATGGGTTAACATTAACAAAGGCTTTTACCCCTTCAAGCTCAGTATTAAATATACTGCGTACAAATAATGTTTGCCCGTCTGGATCGGTGAATATGTGTTTTTCGAGACTAAAGCGCCCTTGCTTGTCTTTGCTTGTTACTTTGTAAGCCAGCGATAATGGCCGCCCTGCTTGATCTTTGTATAAGTAATCAATGCTTACATCTAAATCATCCGCTTCTGTAACGGTAAAGTCTTTGCCCACCACTATAAATTGCATGTCTTTAATTTGTGCTTGGTGAATAAGCCCAAACATGGTTTCGGTGATCATGCCTTTGGCAATGGAAAACCATACTTTTGACACTGTGCCAGTGGCGGCACTATCACTGTATTGGCCATCTTGATATTGCTCAAACGAGGTACCAATACCAGTTTTACCCGAATACGCCCAAAATGGCTCGGCGCCGGGGGCGCCTGGCGCTGATAACTGCACACTTGGTTTGGGTGTATCAGCTTGCTCAGAGCTACACGCGCTAAGGCCAAGGGCCAGTATAGTTGCGGTAATAATGTTATAGTTTTTCACTGTGTGTCCCCTAAAATTATGATTGTTTAACGCGCAGCACGGCAATTGCGGCAAACACCAACGACAGCGCACCCAGCAATAATGCGTAAATAGGCTGGTTATCAAAAAAGTGGCGTAAAATTAAGCCTAAAATACTGGCGGCAAGTAATTGTGGGATCACAATGAAGAAGTTAAAAATCCCCATAAACACGCCCATTTTATGGCTCGGCACTGAGGTGCTCAGCATTGCATACGGCAGCGATAAAATTGACGCCCACGCAAAACCAATACCTATCATTGGCCAAATAAGTAATTGCGGATCGGGTATCACAATAAAACTCGCCAGACCTAGCGCCCCTAAAATAAGGTTAAAGCAATGCGCCCACTGTATACCGATTTTTTTCACAATGAATGGAATACACAATGCGGCCAGTGCAGCAAACCCATTGTAAGCAGCAAACAATACGCCAACCCAATCTGCACCATTGTTGTAAGCAACTGAGCTGGTATCACTGCTACCATAATGAAAACTGGTTACCGCTGAAGTGGTGTAAATCCACATTGCAAATAACGCAAACCAGCTAAAAAATTGCACCCACGCCAGTTGTTTCATCGTTTCTGGCATAGTGAATACATCGTTGATCACTTGATAAAAACCACCCGATGTTTTACCTGTTGCTTTTAACCGCGCTGCTATAAATTGGATCACGCCAAAAGAGATCAATCCAGCGGAAAGTAAATACAACTCTTTTTCAAGCTTAAGGCCAACAACCAAGGCTAATACAGCAACCCCTAAGCCAATAAATATCAGCGCGCCTTTATTAAAATTAACTTTATTTTCAATAACCTGCTCTGATGCATTGGCGTCTTGTTGGTTAAACTCGGCAAGTTCTTTGGGTGAATATTCTTTGGTGGTCACTATGGTCCAGCCAACCGCGACAAATAAAATAACCGCACCAAAGTAAAACGAATATTTTACAGAATCAGGAATTTGCCCAGCGGCTGCGGTGTTAGCAATATCAAACCAGTTGGTCATCATCCAAGGTAAGGCCGATGCCACCACCGCGCCTACACCAATAAAAAAGCTTTGCATAGCATACCCAGTTGCTCGTTGCTTTTTATTGAGGTTATCGCCAACCAAAGCCCGAAACGGTTCCATAGTGACGTTAATAGAGGCATCCATGATCCACAACATACCTGCCGCAATCCATAGCGTGGGTGAGTTTGGCATAATAAATAACGACAAGGTGGTGAGGATTGCACCATATAAAAAGAATGGCCGACGGCGACCTAGTTTGCCCCAGGTTTTGTCGCTCCAAAAGCCAATAATTGGCTGCACAATTAAGCCCGTTAACGGCGCAGCAATCCATAAAATAGGAATATCATCAACATTCGCGCCTAAGGTTTGAAATATACGGCTGACATTACCGTTTTGTAATGCAAAACCAAATTGAATGCCTAAAAAGCCAAAGCACATGTTCCATATTTGCCAAAAGCTTAGGTTGGGTTTGTTATTATTCATTATGTGCTCCAGTGGTCAATACTGCACTGCTAAGCGCATTTAACGTTAAACTGATTTTTACCTGCTCAGGTGTGATTGTTAACACGGCAGTTTGATTAGCTTCGAGCAGATCAAGTAATTGCTGCTCTGCCTGTTTGTGGTTTGCTAATGTGTTAAGTGGAATATCAATACTTACCGTATTTTCTTGCTCGGCAAAGTTGCTCACCACCCAAATGTGTTGTTGACCAATACTGCGGCTAAACGCGGCAACTTGGTCGCTACCTGTCACTGTTAACGGGTGCATGTCACCGGCAACAACCGCAGGATGTTTACTCAACGCCATAACCGCTTTGTAATATTCACGTAACTGACTTTGCTCGGCAGTTAATGCGCCGCCATCAAACTTGCCGTTGTTCATCCACGCTTGATGCGCTGGCACGCCAATATAATCAAAAATACTGGTGCGAGTTGGTTTGCCAAAACCAGCCTCTTCAGAGCCATCTTCACCTACATCTTGGCCAAAATATAATAGTGTTGGCGAGCGGCTAATAAGGTTTGATACTACCAATGCGGGTTTGCCCTTTTCACTGCTACCTGCAAAATCTGGGCTGGCAATGCGTTGTTCGTCATGGTTTTCTAGAAAATGCAGCATGTGCTGTTCAATATCTGCCACTTGTTGCTGTGCTGCAAAAATGCTGCTCGCGGCTTGAGTGCCTTGCATCACGGCCTTTAGGGTGTCGTAAAAGCCCACTTTATCGTACAAGTAGTCCATTTTGCCTTGCTGGATATACGGGCGATATAAATCTGGGTTGTATACTTCGGCTAGTAAAAATGCCTCTGGGTTGTGCATCTTGATAGATGAATTTAAAAAGCTCCAAAACTCCACGGGCACCATTTCAGCCATATCATAGCGAAAACCATCTACGCCTTTATCGAGCCAATACAACGCGATATCACGAAATTTATACCAGCTGTTTGGCAATTCTTTATCTTGCCAAAATTCAAAGTGCGCGCGTAAATCTTGATTGGCATAATCGTTTGGTAACGTTGGAAAGTCGTAGCTACCATCGGGTTTTACACCGTAGTTAACTTTAACCGTTTCGTACCAATCGTTACTATCAGGCTTGGCAGCTCGGGCACCGTTACCAGTCCATTTTGCAGGCGTTTCATCAAATAAGTTGTCTGCAAGTGGGTGGGTATTACCGCCCAGTACTTGGTAATTTTCACTGGTTGGTACTTGAAATGACTGCCCAGTAACGTAGTAAAAGTTATTATCGCGGGCATACTCTACGCTGGTGTCATCTTGCTCACCAAAATCTTTCACACCAGCAGGTTTAGCAGTAGATTGATAATGACGCGCCACATGATTTGGCACAATATCAATCACCACTTTCATACCGTGTTGGTGGGTGCGCTCAATCAATGCCGCAAATTCTTCAAGGCGGCGCTCTGGATTGATTGCTAAATCAGGGTTTACATCGTAATAGTCTTTAATAGCATAAGGAGAGCCGGCACGGCCTTTCACTACATCCGGATCATCTTGGCTAATTCCATATTGGCTGTAATCGCCTACCAGCGCGTGGTGAAGCACGCCGGTATACCAAATATGGGTGGTACCAAGTTCTTTAATACCTGCTAATGCGACATCGTTAAAATCACTAAATGTGCCTACGCCATTTTGCTCTTTGGTTCCCCATGGCACATTGGCTGTTTGGGTATTACCAAATAAACGGGTGAATACTTGGTAAACCACCGGCTTTGAATGTTCGTTAACTTGTTCAGCTACTTTTTTGTCGGCACTGGGGATTGTGGGCTCATCTGAGCAGCTCGATAACAATAAGCTACTAGCTAATACCCATGAGCCATATTTAAATGTACTAATTGTGGTTTTGTTTGTTGTCATAATGTTCTTACTTAGATCTGACGTTTTAATGGATTGTCATTTAAACGTCATTTTTATTATAAATTTAATACTAAAGTGAACAGCCACTGACTGACAGCGGCTGCATACGTATTCACACAGGCTTTATTCAATTATTAATACCGTTGCACTCATAGGCGCTAAAGTCACTGTATCAATTAGGCTAATTGCTTGGTTAGTCAAAAGGTTTATGGCCTGTTTATGTTGCCCAATAACCTCCTGCATATATGCTAATGACCAGCTTTTTGCTGCGGTATTTTTATTTAAAAACACCAGTACCGTTTGCTGATCACTGATCCGCGCATAGCTGTATATACCTGCTTTAGGGCTAAAGTGAGTCAGTTTACCTTGCGCTATTGCTGGGCTTTGCTTTCTAAAATTAAGTAAAGTGGTAATGGTTTGCTGCATATCACGCTGCTCATCTGATAAGCCCTGCCCTGTAAACGCATTACTTGGTTGGCCTTTAAAGCCACCGGGGAAATCAATGCGAATATCACCGTGATCATTACTGCCCGTGTTATCAAGCAAAACTTCGGTACCGTAGTACATTTGCGCAATACCACGGGTAGTTAAAAGCAATGTCATCGCCATTTTAGTTTTCGCTAAATCTTGCTTAAGCTCAGTATAAACTCGGCTCATATCGTGGTTATCGGCAAACACCAGTAAGTTGTCTGGGTTTGGGTATAAAAAGTCATTGGCGATTGATTGATACACTTTAACCCAGCCGGTGTTCCAACTTTCCTCTTCATTAAGTGCTTGAATAAGTGACTCTTGTAATGAAAAGTCCATCACGCTTGGTAAACTTGATGTATACCCATCATTATTAACTTTGCCAGCTTGCCAGTAGGAGGCGATGGCGGGGTTTGAGGTCCACTCTTCCCCAACAATATTAAAGTTAGGGTATTCAGTCATTATGGCTTTAGTCCAGTCAGCTAAAAAGGCTTTGTCTGAATATGAATAGGTATCAACGCGAATACCGCTTAAGTCGGCGTACTCAATCCACCATATCGCATTTTGAATTAAGTAAGTTGCTAGTAATGGTTGGCGCTGGTTCAAATCTGGCATAGTGGCAACAAACCAGCCATCGCTAAACTGGCGTTTATCGAACTCGCTGGCATGGGGATCTTGAATAGTTTGACGAGCATGGCTGGTAGCATGGTTACCGTTTGCAAACTCGCCATTAAAATTGATCCAATCTGCTGTGGGTTTATCTGTCATCCAGATATGCTCAGAGCCAAAGTGATTCAGCACTAAGTCCATCACTAAACCTATACCATGTTGTTTTGCTGTAGCAGATAGATCACGGTACAGTTCATTTGAGCCCATGCGCGGGTCGATAGTGTAAAAATCGGTGATTGCATAACCATGGTAAGAATAGCTAGGCATATCATTTTCAAGCGCTGGCGTTAACCAAAGCTGGGTAACGCCCAGTTTTTGTAAATACGGCAGTGCGTTGATCACACCTTGAATGTCCCCACCGTGACGCCCGCCTCGCTCAATTGGCTTTGCAGCCTCAAGCATTCCTTTTACGGTGTCGTTGCTGCTATCACCATTAGCGAAGCGATCCGGGTTAATTAAGTAAATGGTATCACTGCTATTAAAACCACTGCGTTTACTGCTATTAGCTTTACGTGCATGCAATTGATACTCAAAACGCTCCCCTGATTTGCTGCTAAATACTAACACACCAGGCTTTGCGCTTGGGTTTATTGCAAGATTTAGAAAAGCGTAATTTGGGTTATCCGTATGCGTAATGCTTGTTAACTCAACGCCAGCATGTGATTCAAGTTGCCATTGCTGCTTAGCAACATTTGGCTCATGCAGCATAATTTGTAATTGCTTGCTGTGCATGCCAACCCACCAGTTTTGTGGTGATGCAGTTATTGCATTGACGTTTAAACACATACCTAAAAGCGTGCTTAGTAAAAAAGTGTGCATGAGTGATTTCATATTAATTATTTTTCATCCTCGCTAAAAATTCACTATGGGTCGGCAAGTGATTTACCGTAGCGCTGATCAGCGTTTTTAAATGACTAAATAACTCTGCGAGTTGTTCATCACTCAGTGCATCTGCGAGTGGGTGATAATCCTGTGCTTCAAGCCCTTGACCTATCATTACTTGCTGCCATGCAACTTCGGCAAAAAGTTCATCATCTTCTCTAGTTAATTTACCTGTTTGCTTAAATAAATCGATTTTGTTTTGCAGCGATATTGGAATATCCATTTGTTTACACTGACGCCAAAATGCGCTGTCATCACGCTCGGTCAGTTTATAATGCAGAATAATAAAATCTCTTATTCGCTCAACTTCGGTTTTGCTTTGCTTATTAAAGGTATCGACTAAAACAGGTTTGATCCCTTGGTGGGGAAATAATTTAATTAAGCGAATTACCGCCGTTTGAATTAAATGAATACTAGTCGATTCTAACGGCTCTAAAAAACCACTGGATAGACCAATGGCCACTACATTTTTGTGCCATTGCTTACGACGACGCCCAGTTTTAAAACGAATCACTCTAGGCTCTGTAATTGGTTCACCGGGAATATTATCAAGCAGTTTCAGCTTAGCTTGCTCATCAGCAATATGACGACTTGAATATACTAAACCATTACCAACACGGTGTTGCAACGGTATTTGCCACTGCCAACCAGCGTCGTGAGCAATTGAACGCGTATAAGGCGCTGGATCTGTAGTGGTTTTAGTTTGTACGGCAATAGCACTGTCGCAAGGTAACCAATGTGACCAATCCTCAAACCCAGTATTTAAGATCTTTTCGATTAGCAGTGCGCTTAGCCCTGTGCAATCTATAAATAAATCGCCTGAAATTATTTGCCCATCTAACAGCTCAAGTGCCTTTACAAAACCGCTCTCTGGGCATTGCTTAACATCCGCAATTTTACCCTCAATACGTTTAACACCGCGTGATATAGTCAGCTCTTTTAAAAATTCCCCGTACAAGGTAGCGTCAAAATGATAAGCGTAATTTAAACCACTAAGCTGGGTATTAGGAATATGTTTTAAATGAGCAAATTTATGCTGTTTGGCCGCTTGGTAATTAAGTGAAAAATCCCAAAAGTCAGCATTAATGCCTTGTTGCTTGGCCCTCAACCAATAATGATAAAACTCACAAAACGGGAGATCTTTGCCTATCTCACCAAAAGCATGCATGTAGCTGTGTTGTGGTGCTCGCCAGTTTTCAAATTCAATACCAAGCTTAATCGTAGCGTGTGTCGCCTTAATAAACTCACTTTCACGAATTCCTAATGCAGCATTAAGATGTTGAATTGGCGGAATACTCGCTTCACCGACTCCCACAGTACCAATTTGGTCAGATTCAATCAGGGTAATATTAACTATTTTACCTAGCACTTTATTTAGTAAGGCTGCGGTTATCCAACCCGCAGTGCCACCACCAGCTATTACCACGTCTTTTATTTGTTTATTCTGCATAGCACCTGCTCCACTTGCTTTTAGTTAAGTGTAGTCGATATAAAAAAGCCCTTGTAAAACAAATCACAAGGGCCTTTCAACGCTAAAGAATGTTATAGCTTGTAACTAAAGCCAAGTAAGAACGTACGGCCATAATCTTGGTAATCACGTACTTGCAGTGCGTTATCACCACTTAGGGTAGTGAATGGTTCTTCTGTAATGTTTTGCACTTGGAAGGTTAAGCTCAAGCCATCTAAGCTTTCTACACCAGCTTCACTAAAGTCATAACCTACTTGCGCATCCCATAACGTTTCGCCCAAGATATCTACTTGAGTTGGTGCAAGCCCTAAGCCATTTACATTACCTTTAAAGTCGCTGCGTTTACGCATACTTGTACGTGCTTGAAAACCATTACGTTCATAATAAACAGTAAAGCTATCAACTTGCTCAGATAGACCTGGTAACTTATAGTCATTACCAAATTGATCTTCAACATCTTGTTCAATCCCGGTATGGCTGGCGATTACACCAAAGCCTTCAAGTGATGGGTGAAAGATACTAAATGGTAATGCCAATGAAAGCTCGTAACCCCATAGGTCACCACCGCCGCCATTAACCATACCTGAAGCCGTACCTGTGCTGAATTCAGGAATTTCACCTGTTGATGGATCTGCAACACCCGACATATCTACTTCATAGCTGCCATCAAAAATCCACTGGGTGATATCTTTATAGAAGAATGCTGCCGAGAAGTAGCCTTCTGCATCAAAGTAATTTTCGTAGCTTAAATCTAGGCCAGTGGCTTCTTTTGGCTCAAGCTCAGGGTTGCCTCCTGAGATAGTCCAGTAGTTACCATTTTCATCTGGTTGCTGCCCATAAGAAGCGCTAACAGAAGCATTCATATCATTTAATAAGGCACGTGAAATTGTTTTTGCCGCACCAAAACGAATTGTTTGCTCTTCATCAATCGCAAACGATAAGTTAATGCTTGGTAAAACATGACTATAGTCATGACTCATGTCCGTTGGTGATACAACAACTAAACCATCAATAGTGTTGGCGGCTGAACCTTGTGATGACTGTTTTGTTTGCACATAACGTACACCAATATTACCTGTAACTGGAATTGAGCCAAGCTCCGCATTAATATCTGCCTGAACAAAAAAAGCAGTAACTTCCTCTTGCACTGTCCATGATTGCGTTTTATGTTTTTGGTCCGTTAGACTTTCTTGTAGTAAATCATAGTAACCATCATTTACTAGGCCCCTTGTATCATATGCAACCATGTCTCCCATACCAATAAAGTCAAGGTTAACTGAGCCTAGGCGGTATTGCTCAGGAATAGACAACATGCCCGGATTTGCAAGCGAGAAGTCTTTTAAGGTCATGAAGTAACCTTCTGACAGCTTTGACTTCTCACGATCACGATATGACATACCAAATTTAACTTTGCTAATATAATCATTATCGAGCATCTTGCTAGCAGCAAACTTTAATGTGGTTAGTTCATCATTAACTTTTGGTGCATTAATAAAACCATCTTGTGCAGTATTTTCGTAAGGCGTGCCAGTTAAACCATATTTATCATTAAGCGCAGCACTTGCTCCCCAAGATAATGGCCCGCCTAATTGAATTAAGCCGTAATCACTGTAATCGAGTTCATGTGAGAACTGCGCACCAGTGTTACCACCGTCAAACGTATAACCTAAGTTATCAGCAACACCATTAGCATCACCTCGGCCTGTGCCTGAATAGCTTTCAATACTCCATAACTGACGCTCAACTTCCGAACGACTGATGTCAAACTCAGTACTCCAATCATCACTCAAATCATATTTAACGTTAAAGCCAAACTGTGTTAGATCAGCCTTTCTTTCTAGGTGGTCATTTCGAATAACAACACGTTGGCCTTCAGTAACAGCACTCGTAACAAAGCCAGTTGCATTGTCGACAGTCACGGATGCTGGATCAATAGAACCTTGTCCCCATGCAAATGGCACCTCAATACCACGTAGTATTTGCTCGTCAGAAAAATCAATATAAAGAGCGTCAAAAGTCATGCTTAAGCGGTCCGTAGGAGCGGCTTCAATAACTAACATGGTAGAATCACGCTCAAGCGTAGATGAACGCACATATGGCTTAGCACCGCCTAAGATAGAGTATGTCTCACCACTGTCTTCTGTAAACTCAGGGTAGCCCCATGAGTTCCAACGTTTCTCTTGGTTTGGCGAGCTCATAGTATTGTAAGCAAATGCGACACCGATGGTGTCATCGGCAAATTGGTCAATATACGACACCGTACCGCGGAAACCTTGATCATCACCGTCTGGATTTAACTTATCAAAACCTGTTTGCTCTAATTGACCATTAAACATGATCACGCGTTCACCTTTACTTAAAGGTTTTACGGTTTGCATGTCGATAACACCGGCGATGCCTTCAGCTTCTATACTAGCACTAGGTGTTTTATATACGGTTACACCGCTCATTATTTCAGATGGGTAAAGGTCAAATTCAACACCACGATTGTCACCAATCGATACCTGCTCACGACCATTAAAGGTTGTCGCACTTTCATCTTCACTAAAACCACGAACGCTTACACGACTGGCACGGCCATCTAGGCGCTGCGCGGTCAAACCTGGTAACCGTGCGATTGATTCGGCAATTGAAGAGTCCGGCAGTTTCCCAATATCTTCTGCAGAAATAGATTCAACCACTTCTGATGAAAAACGTTTTGTATTGATTGACTCAACTACGCTGCCACGAAAACCTTTAACTTCAATGACTTCAACGTCATTCTTTGCGGTGGGCTGCTCTTCTTGTGCGTGTGAAGCGAAACTGCTAATACCTGCGGTTGCAAGTGCAATTGTTAATATACTTGGTTTGAACATAGACATGATGTGTTTCCCGTTACCCAATTTTATATTACTAACTTTTAGCGAGTTGCTTGTGATAGAAGCAAAACCATTTGTTAGCTATTTTGTTGTCAGGATGAATATTAACGCCCGCCTTATTTTATTAACAACTTTATGCATACGTATTCAGGTTAGTGCAAAACCAACAACCTTAACAAATAATTCACAAAAATAATGGCAACACCTTGTTTTTATAGATATAAAGATGGGGCAGTTGAGCATTCTATTTTATAAAAGAAATATTCACTGCTTCGGGTTCCTTTAATGCGGTAATTTACAGTTTAAGACCTTAATTATTAGTGTATTCACACTTTACATGCGCGTTTCAGTTGCACCTTTTTCTAAATGCCAATTGGTAAGACCATTGGTAGCACTGCACCATAACGCTGCAGAACCTATAGAATATGCACTAAATTGGATTTACTACTTTGTTAATGATACGAAAACGACAATTGGTAAACATTCATTTGCCGAACACATACCTTTGTTAATAGGTTTTTCTGAGACTGTTTTCCTTGTCAAAGCGATCTATTTAGCATGCATACGTATGCATCCTTTTTACAGTATCAAGCCCTTCACGTATGCTTTTTAAAAAATAACGTAGTTCGTTTTAATCGAACTGCTAACAAGATTACGAACACACCATTTCTAAACAGCAATAATTGCTAGGGTAAAATGGACAGTGTTGTCACGATGGAGAAAAAAATGGCTCAACAGCAGTGGTATAAAGGCGCAGTGATTTATCAGGTTTATCCGCGCAGTTTTCAAGATACCAACGGTGACGGCATCGGTGATTTAAAAGGGATCATCAGCCGGATAGACTATATTAAAAGTCTGGGTGTTGATGCTATTTGGATCTCACCATTTTTTAAATCGCCAATGAAAGACTTTGGCTATGATATCAGCGATTATCGTGACGTAGACCCTCTTTTTGGTGATCTTAATGACTTTGACGAACTTATTGCTCAAGCTCATCAACGTGATATTAAAATTATTATTGACCAAGTATTGAGCCACACATCAGACCAACATCAATGGTTTTTAGATAGCCGTGAAGACAAAACTAACGACAGATCTGATTGGTATGTTTGGGCTGATGCAAAACCAGATGGCACCCAGCCAAACAACTGGCTTTCTATTTTTGGTGGCCCAGCTTGGCAGTGGGAGCCGCGTCGTGGTCAATATTATTTGCACAACTTTTTTACTGAACAACCGGATCTTAACTTCCACAATCCAGATGTACGTCAAGCAGTATTAGACAACGTTGAATTTTGGCTGAAAAAAGGCGTGGATGGTTTTCGTCTAGATGCAATTAACTTTTGCTATCACGATGCACAACTACGTGACAACCCAGCCAAACCACCAGAAAAACGCCAAGGCCGTGGTTTTAGCGAAGATAATCCGTATGCATTTCAGTATCACCATTACAATAATACCCAACCTGAAAATATCAGCTTTATGCAAGATATTCGCACCCTGTTAGACAAGTATCCAGGTACCGTGTCTTTGGGTGAAATATCATCAGAAGACTCACTTGCGACTATGGCTGAATACACCGCCGGTGGCGATAAACTGCATATGGGTTACAGTTTTGAGCTACTAACCAATGATTACAGCAGTGAGTATATTCGCACAACAGTTAAAACACTGGAAGAACGTATGACTGAAGGCTGGCCTTGCTGGGCTTTTAGTAACCACGATGTAGAACGTGTGGCTAGTCGTTGGAGTAACAATGGCGAAGTAAACCCTGCGCAATGTAAAATGCTTACCGCCCTACTCGCTTCATTACGCGGTAGTGTATGTATGTACCAAGGTGAAGAGTTAGGTTTAGGTGAAGCAAGTGTGGCGTTTGAAGACTTACAAGACCCGTACGGGATAACTTTTTGGCCAAACTTTAAAGGCCGAGATGGCTGTCGTACGCCTATGCCATGGCATAATGATGACTGTGAACAGGCCGGGTTCTCTGCAACGAAACCGTGGTTACCGGTAGACGAAAACCACAAACACCAAGCTGTAAGCAAACAAGATAGCGATAGCGATTCGATTCTAAATGCGTTCCGCCATTTTATGACATGGCGCAAGCAACAAGCTATTTTACTCGAAGGCGATATTGAATTTATTAATACCCCAGAGCCATTGTTAGCTTTTTACCGTCGTTTTGCAGGCCAGACTATGTTGTGCGTATTTAACCTAGCGCAAGAGCCTGCAAGCCTCAACATTGAACACACTGATATTGTGCCACATACTGAACTGAATCATCACAATGGCAGCTTAGATAAACAAACCCTTACCCTACCCGGTTTTGGTTGTTTTTACGCAGCAGTTAGTTAATTTTTAGTCGTATTACTAGGGCGTGTTGATCTTTGCGGTATGAAAAACAAACAGCATGAAGATAAGGTATAATTGAATTCGCCAGAAAACTTTACACCGAACCCTCATGCCAAGATTAATGTTAACAGACGGGACATGGAATGTCTTATCAAAAACAATGTACTTAAGTGGTCGAATTTATAATAAGCCCGACCATAGAAAAACGTTCGAAGGCACACTGTATAAGATGCGCACAGGTATTCCATGGCGAGATTTACCTTCTTATTTTGGCAGTTGGAGTGCTATCTACAGACGGTTTAATTTATGGTCCAAAAAAGGGATTTTGAATGAATTGTTTCGCGTATTATCTCGTGATGCGGA
>NZ_DRGM01000087.1 GCF_011050055.1 Pseudoalteromonas prydzensis
AGAAGGCTTTAGAGCAATTCAAAATAAAGCACTAACTCACTTAAAAGAGCAGCAAGCTTTCGCTTAGCTGCATAAAAAATTAGTCTTCTAATGGCCTGCCTTTATTACGTTTACCCAATAAATACGCATCACGAAACTTAATAAAGTGCTGCTCCAACTTTATTGAGGCATCCATTTCGCCCGCAAGTGCTAGCACCATAATACCTACTTCAGCTGTACCTAGCTGGTGCGCGTGAGGCGCAACACGTAAACGGTAATCAGATAGTTTATCAGCAGTAACAGAAAGCACAGGTAAATTATCTAGGTAGGGGCTTTTGCGAATCATTTTTTTAGCTTCACGCCATGTACCATCTAAAAATATAAATAGTAACTTTTTACCTTCTTCAATATTCACTTCGGTAATAGCCCTGCCCTCTTCGACGTCTTCAGCAGGGAATACTACCATTGGTTGATATTGAGGATCGTTTATTAAAGCTAAAAAATCAGGATCTGGGTCTGTTCTGTCCCATCTAAATGCGTAGTTATTTGGGACTATTTCAGCAATTAAACGCCCAGTATTAGAAGGCTTAAAGCTTTCATTATGGTACATCAGTAAACATACAGCAGCGTTGCACTGAGCGTGCTCAACACCTTTACAAATACAGTAATGCTTGGCTATTAAGCATTGCTCACAGCGATCTAATTTACCGCCTCGCGCATTAAATTCACGACGAGATTCACTTATTTGCTGAGCGCGTAATGCTAAAACTGCGTTTTTCACTGTATTTACCTTCAATTAATTAGGCGCGCATTGTAACGGCTTATCGCTATTTAATCTTATATTTATAGTCATACCAACCTGCATAAATCTTTGATCAATTTAACGAATTAAATTGCACTATAACTTCGTTAAAAATTTTTTATTTAGAACAACTAGATACAAAAACTTTTGCCTAGTTCTAGCGTAATTTTCTTAACGTTAAATAGACCCCATATATAAGCAGATTGGTATCATTGAATTAATTCAACATCTCTTAAATTAAAAACCAGGCATAAAAAAACCCAACCGAAGTTGGGTTTTTCAAACAAATGCTAAAAAGTTAAATTACTTCTTTTTAACTGCTTTTTTGTTTGGTAAGTCAGTGATCGAACCTTCAAAAATTTCAGCTGCAAGGCCGATTGATTCATTCAATGTAGGGTGAGCATGAATAGTAAGCGCTAAGTCTTCACCATCAGCACCCATTTCAATACCTAAACCGATTTCGCCAAGCATTTCGCCCGCGTTAATACCGATCATAGCACCACCGATTATACGGCCACTTTCTTTATCAAAGATAAGTTTTGTAGAACCTTCAGTACGAGATGATGCAATAGCACGGCCAGATGCTGCCCACGGGAATACCGCAGTTTCAATTTTTAAGCCTTGCTCTTTTGCTTCTTTCTCAGTAACACCTACCCAAGCGATTTCTGGGTCAGTATACGCAATCGAAGGAATACATTTAGGGTCGAAGAAATGCTTCTGACCAGAAATAACTTCTGCAGCAACATGACCTTCATGAACCGCTTTATGCGCAAGCATAGGCTGGCCAACTAAGTCACCAATTGCAAAAATATGGCTTACGTTAGTACGTAATTGCTTATCAGCATTAATAAAGCCACGCTCATCAACGTTTACGCCCGCTTTTTCAGCATCAAGTAAGTTACCGTTTGGAGTACGGCCAACTGCAACAAGCACTTTGTCGTAACGTACAGGTTCTGCTGGTGCATTTTTACCTTCAAACGTTACGTATAAGCCATCTTTTTTAGCTTCAACACCAACAACTTTAGTTGAAAGCATTACGTTGAATTTTTTGCTTACGTATTTTTGGTAAATTTTGATAATGTCTTTATCAGCTGCTGGAACTAATTGGTCAGCAAATTCTACAACATCAATTGCAGAACCTAGTGCACGGTAAACCGTACCCATTTCAAGACCGATAATACCACCACCAAGTACAAGTAGCTTTTCTGGTACATCTTTAAGCTCTAGCGCGCCAGTTGAATCAATTACACGGTCATCTTGTGGGATGAAAGGTAAGTTAACTGGTTTAGAACCTGCTGCAATAATCGCGTTATCAAACGTGATAGTTGTAGAGTCTTTCTCGCCTTCAACTACTAAAGTATTGCTGCCAGTGAATTTGCCGTAACCAGATACAACTTTCACTTTACGCATTTTAGCCATGCCCTCTAGTCCACCAGTTAACTGGCCAACTACAGAATCTTTCCAAGTACGAACTTGGTCAAGATCGATCTTTGGTGCGCCAAAAGTAACACCATGAGATGACATTTCAGCTGCATCATCAATCACTTTAGCTACGTGTAAAAGTGCTTTTGAAGGAATACAACCAACATTAAGACATACGCCGCCTAATGTTTCACGAGATTCTACCAATGTAACTTCTAAGCCCAAGTCAGCAGCGCGGAATGCCGCAGAGTAACCACCAGGACCACCGCCTAGTACAACAACTTGAGTTTTTAATTCGTTGCTCATGCTATTACCTTAATTGTTTGAACGGGACACTGCCCTAAAGTTTAACTGCCATGTTTCTGCAAGGCAGAAAGTGAGAGCAGATCACAAATTTGTGCAAAGATTGTATCATTGCAAATGGTAAAAATCCCAGCTAAAAACAACTGGCTGGGATTTGATTCTATTCATTGTCCAGCGATTACATCACCAATTGGCGAATATCGCTCATGTAACTTGCAAGAGTCACAGTAAAGCGTGCAGCTAAGGCTCCGTCAATAACCCTATGGTCGTATGACATAGACAGCGGAACCATTAGTTTTGGTTCAAACTCTTTGCCATTCCATTTAGGTTTCATTTCAGATTTAGACACACCTAAAATAGCCACTTCTGGTGCATTAACAATCGGCGTAAATGCCGTACCGCCAATACCGCCAAGGCTAGAAATAGTAAAACAACCACCTTGCATATCAGACGATGTAAGCTTCCCGTCACGTGCTTTAACAGATACTTCCATTAATTCGCGTGATAGTTCAATAATGCCTTTTTTATCAACATCTTTAAACACTGGTACAACTAAACCGTTTGGCGTATCAACTGCAACACCAATGTTAATGTACTTTTTAAGGATTAAGCTTTCGCCGTCTGCAGAAAGCGATGAGTTGAATTTTGGAAATTCAGCAAGTGCTTTTGCAGCTGCTTTCATTACAAACACAAGTGGCGTAATTTTAACACCCAGCTTTTTCTTCTCGCTAAGCACATTTTGCTCTTTGCGGAATACTTCAAGGCTTGTGATATCAGCTTCGTCAAACTGTGTAACATGTGGGATTTGCACCCAGTTACGGTGTAAGTTTTTGCCTGATAGCTTTTGAATACGAGACAGCTTTTGCTCTTCAATTTCGCCAAATTTAGCAAAATCAACTTTAGGCCATGGAATAAGACCAAGCTCGCTACCACCAGCACTACTACCTGCTGATAATTGACCCGACTCAACTTGCTTAACTAGGTTTTTAACATAGTTTTGCACGTCTTCTTTAACTATACGGGCTTTACGACCAGTGCCTTTAACGTTAGCTAGGTTAATACCAAACTCACGCGCTAAACGGCGAACAACAGGTGATGCATGAGCATACGCGCTGTTTTCTGTGAAGCTTTCATTACTTGCTTTTGCTGGTGCCGCTTGAGCCGGTGCCGACTCAGTTTTAGCCGCAGCTGCAGGTGCTGATTTTTCAGCTGGTGCAGGTGCTGCTACTGGCGCGCTGCCTGCAACTTCAAATACAAAAATTAATGAGCCAGTCGATACTTTATCGCCAGCGGCTACTTTAATTTCTTTAACTGTACCTGCAAATGGAGCTGGTACTTCCATTGCAGCTTTGTCGCCTTCAACGTTTAAGATTGATTGATCTTCTTCAACCGTATCGCCAACTGCAACCATAATTTCAGTTACTTCAACTTCATCACCACCAATATCTGGCACATTAACTTCTTTAGTGCTTGGTGCTGAACTTGCTGTTGAACTCTCAGCTGGCGCTTCTACAGGAGC
>NZ_DRGM01000088.1 GCF_011050055.1 Pseudoalteromonas prydzensis
CTCTAGACGTAAAAAAGCCCGATTATTGCTAGTCGGGCTTTCTCTATTTGGAGCCTGGCGATGACGTAGTGCCCACAGCGGTAGAGAGCCACATAACAAATGCGACACTCTCATCACACTGTTTCGTTCAAATATTACTAACATTAAGCATATGTGCTTTAGAGCATGGACAAATTTGATCACTTAATAAATAGTATTGGTATTACGTAAGTGTCCGACAAAACACACTTAGCATATCGAGCTCAGTAGTGAAACGAAACAGTGTGATGAGAGTGTCGCATTTGTTATGTGGCTCTCTACCGCTGTGGGCACTACGTCATCGCCAGGCTCCAAATAGAGAAAGCCCGACTAGCAATAATCGGGCTTTTTTACGTCTAGAGAAAAGTGAGCAAGGAAGACCGCAATAATCGTTGGCTGCTTGCTATACACAGTCATTCTTTATTCTTGAAAACTCGCTTACAAAAAACCGCTAAGATAGCGGTTTTTTGTTTAATCTATGAGCTTTTATTTATAGCCATTTGGGTTGTTACTTTGCCAACGCCAAGTATCTTGCATCATGATATCAATGCCGCGCTCTGCTTGCCAACCAAGTTCTTTAAGGGCTTTTTCTGGTGCCGCGTAGCAGGCTGCAATATCGCCAGGACGACGAGGCGATACTAGATAAGGAACTTCTTTACCACAGGCTTTGCTAAATGCGTTGAGCATTTGTAGAACTGAATAACCATTGCCAGTACCTAGGTTGTAAACGTGGGCACCGGTATCTTGGTTTATTTTATTTAGTGCCTTTAAATGACCAAGTGCTAAGTCAACAACGTGGATATAGTCACGAACTCCGGTGCCGTCAACAGTGTCGTAGTCATCACCAAATACACCTAATTGCTTTAACTTACCCACAGCAACTTGTGAAATGTAAGGAAGCAAGTTGTTTGGAATGCCATTGGGATCTTCACCGATCAATCCTGATTCGTGTGCGCCTACAGGATTAAAGTAGCGTAAAATCGCGAAGGCAAAGCGTTCATCTGATTTTGCTATATCTTGCAGCATCATTTCAACCATTAGTTTTGATGTGCCGTAAGGGTTAGTGGTGCCACCCACTGGGAAATCTTCGCGGATCGGTAAGCTTGCTGGGTCACCATACACAGTGGCGGATGAACTAAATACCAGTTTGAATACACCCGCATCACGCATTGCGTCAACCAGTGTTAGCGTACCTTGTACATTATTTTGATAATACTCAATCGGTTTTACAACCGATTCACCTACAGCTTTAAGGCCTGCAAAATGAATAACACTGTCGATTTTATGTGTCGTAAATACACGCTCTAAAAATGCTTTATCGAGAATATCACCTTGATAAAAAGTAACGTCTTTGGTTGTGATGCTTTTTACTCGGGTGAGCGATTCCGGTGACGAATTACTTAGATTATCGATAACGACAACGTCCTGTCCTTGCTGTAGTAGCTCTAAAACTGTGTGTGAGCCGATATAGCCTGCACCACCGGTGACTAAAATAGTCATACTATCTCCATTTAAGTAATTTTATTCAATTAAGCTAATTTCATCACAAATAGCGATTGATTGCTTGTGTTATCTGTCATTTAGTTTATACCAATCGACTTAAATATTTAACCATTCTAGCGCGCTAAATAAAGCGCTAACTGCGTTAGTAACTTTTCATGTACGACTGCATGGATGCAAGAGGTAGAGCAATGCAGGAGCAATTGCCGAGAACAACTACATGTCAAAATTTCTGCCTTGTTATCACGCTATTTTTCTGTCGCTATAAGTGGTCAGTAACTTAACACGATTGGTATTAGTTGTTGGTAAAATTATAAGCTTGATTACATTTTTGCTATAAATGATAACAATTACGAAAATTAGTATTAAGCTATAGTTAAGTTGAAAGTGCTAATCTTGCACCTTATAAATAGGGTAACGCCTTTATTGGAGAATGTTATGAATACAGTTAAAAAAATAGCAATGGCAATGCTAATAGCACTTCCTGTTTTTGCTCATGCTGGCGAAGCTGTAGTTAAATGGCAAGACTTTAATGACTACCGTGATGTGCGACCATCAAATGAACCTAAAGGGTCATATCATAAACATATTGCGACAAGCTTTGAAAAGCACTTCAATAAACTGGCTGAACAATTACCTGAAGGTTATAAATTTAACGTTGAAGTCACTGAACTGGATTTAGCCGGTGATGTACGTTTTGGTGGTATGAATGATTTACGTATTGTTAAACCAATTTATTTTCCACGCATTGAGTTTACATATTCAGTTACTGATAAAGATGGCAAAGTGCTGAGCGAAAGCGATAAAGTCGAGTTAAAAGACATGGGCTTTATGGATAAAATTAAAATGGGCCGAGATGAACAGTTTTATTACGATAAACGCTTAATTACAGATTGGTTTAATAAAGAATTAATGCCTGAAATCGTTCCAAGCTAATTATATAAATTAGCTTGGATGAGAAAAGCGCTCACAGTGTATGAGCGCTTTTTTGCTACTTAAAAGTAGCTAATAATTGCAGTATTTGTTGTAGCTTAATTACTGTCGTTTTCAGCTTTTCTTCGTCAAGGCTGTTTCTACTCAGGCTCTCTACATCAGCGGCGACATCCAGTACATAAGGTTTAAAGCGCTTAGCTTCAAAGTTAAAGCCTGCATCAGCAGGGAATAAGGCCTTAAACTTACCATGACCTTGTTGTTGAAGTTCATCTAACTTTTTATCAGCATCAAGTGATTGACGATAAACAATTTTTAAGTTGGTATTGAGTTGTTCAATAATTGAATCCATTTTTTTCCTAAAGCTTTCGACTGCAATGTCGATATAATACGGGTAATGAACTAAAAAGTCAGGTATGAGCTATGAATATATCAGGTGGAAACTTACCGGCCATGAGTGGTGCCGGACAAAGCGGTGAAGTTTACAGCGCAGCTTTAGCAAAAAAACAGCAGAAGGCGGATGGCGCGGCGGCACTGGCGTTAATTGAAGCAGCTGGCACTAGCAGTGCAGCGCAAACACCAGCAAAATCAGTAACAGCGACGCTTGGTAATAACGTAAACGTGTATGTTTAATAGCGCATTGCGCTATTAAACCAGCTTGAGGTCAATAGGGGTCTTACTTTTTTGACCACCGATCTCACGTACAAGTTTAGGCACTAAGTAGCCTGGTAATGCGTGTAGCATATCAGCCATGATTTTGCGTGCCTGCGATTCCTCAATATCAAAGTGGCTAGCCCCTTCAACTTTGTCTAATAAATATAAGTAATAAGGCAGTACGTCAGCCGCAAATAATGCTTCACTTAGGGCGACTTGTGCTTGGCTTGAATCGTTCACCTCTTTTAAAATAACAGCTTGATTAAGTAGCATCACCCCAGCTTGTTTGAGTTTTTGCATCGCGGCTTTAAATTCATCGTCAATCTCATTGGCGTGATTGATATGATTAATAAACACGATTTTAAGCGGCGACTTTGCTAAGCGTTGGCATAACTCATCGGTAATACGGGCGGGGATCACCACAGGTAAACGGCTGTGAATTCGCATCCGTTTAATTTGTGGTAGTTGTTCCAGTTCATCCATAAACCAACTAATTGCATCGTCTTTGGCCATCAGAGGATCGCCACCACTTAAGATCACTTCATTTATATCGTTATCCGATTTAATGTAGTCGAGTGCTTCAATTAAGCTGCGTTTATTTAGCTGATTTTCTTGGTACGGAAAATGACGACGAAAGCAATATCTGCAATTTACAGCACAACCCGTTTTAAACATCACTAAAACTCGCGACTGGTATTTATGTAATAGCCCTGGTTGCGCGTTGTTTTGTTCTTGCAAAGGATCTTTATCAAATCCTGTTTTAGCGATAAACTCTTGGTGGCGTGGCATGACTTGCAGCAGTAACGGGTCGTTTATATCGCCATAACGCATTTTTTTGATAAAAGGCACAGGTACACGAACCGGAAAAAGAGCTCGCGCTTTAAGGTCTTTTTCATCGGCCATGCTTGATAAACCTAGCATTTCTAGCAAGGTGCGTGGGCAGGTAACAACATTAGCTAATTCTTTTTGCCAGTTTTTATGCAAATTTGCTTCATTTCTTTGTATCATTGGCACGTAGATTACTCGAAAAATTATTAGATAGAGGAAACGATGGCGAATTATAGCACCAACGAGTTCAAGGGCGGCCTAAAAATTATGATGGACGGCGAGCCTTGCAGTATTTTAGAAAATGAAATGGTAAAGCCTGGTAAAGGTCAAGCATTTAACCGTGTTCGCATCCGCAAACTGATCTCTGGAAAAGTACTTGAGAAAACCTTTAAATCAGGTGATACAGTCGAAGGTGCTGATGTAATGGATACCGATCTTGCGTATCTTTACACTGACGGTGAGTTTTGGCATTTTATGAACAACGAAACCTTTGAACAAATTGCCGCTGATGAAAAAGCGCTAGGCGATTCAGGTAAATGGTTAGTTGAAAATGATGTATGTACTATCACATTATGGAATGGCAGCCCAATTGCTGTGACCCCACCTAACTTTGTAGAACTTGAGATCACTGAAACTGATCCTGGCCTAAAAGGTGATACAGCCGGTACTGGTGGTAAACCAGCTACGTTAAGCACTGGTGCTGTAGTACGTGTACCATTATTCGTACAAATCGGCGAAGTGATCAAAGTAGATACTCGCAGTGGTGAATACGTAAGCCGTGTTAAGTAAGCAATAACATGACTTAATTAAATCCCAGCTTAGGCTGGGATTTTTTTTGGAGAAAATATGTCAGCAGATCTTTGGATGCCTAGCGCCGAAATAGCAACCTTGCAGCAACGTGCGAATATTGTAAGAACTATCCGTGAGTTTTTTTATGCCCGAGAGGTAATGGAAGTCGATACCCCCAGCCTAAGTGCTGCCAGTGTTACCGACGTACACTTAGCCAGTTTTAATACTTCTTTTGTAGGACCAGGCCATGCCAAAGGCTTGCCGCTGTACTTACAAACGTCCCCTGAGTTTGCCATGAAGCGCTTATTAGCCGCAGGCAGTGGTGCTATTTTTCAACTCTGTAAGGCGTTTCGTAATGAAGAAGCAGGTAGTCACCATAATCCAGAATTTACTATGCTGGAATGGTATCGCCCTGGGTTTGATGAATTTGCCTTGATGGATGAGATAGATGAGCTGATGCAGCTGGTTTTAAATGTCCCAACAGCGCAGCGATTAACTTACCAGCAAGCATTCCAACACGCTTTGGGGGTTGATCCACTGACCGCTACACTGGCGCAATTACAACAACTGGCTATTGAGCAAGGCTTTGCTGATATAGCTGCGCATGAAACTCACCGAGATACCTTACTGCAATTATTATTTTGCATGAAAGTAGAGCCAACCATTGGCCAAGATAAGCCCTGTTTTGTTTATCACTTTCCGGCATCGCAAGCCGCTTTAGCGCGTATTTGTGAACACGACTCGCGAGTAGCAGGGCGCTTTGAGCTTTATTATCAGAACATGGAGCTGGCGAATGGCTTTAACGAGCTTACCAATGCACAGGAGCAAGCTAAACGCTTCACTGAGGACAATGTATACCGCAAAGCGAATAACTTAACACAAGTGCCTATGGACACACGTTTAATCGCCGCTCTAGAGCATGGCTTACCGCAATGCGCAGGAGTGGCATTAGGGGTTGATAGGTTAGTGATGTTAGCAACGCAAAAAGGCACCATAAAAGAAGTCATCGCGTTTGATGTTGCTAGAGCTTAATTGTGGGACGAGATAACTAGGTGCTAGGAGACCCTAGAACCTAGTTACCTAGAATCTATGTGTTATAACTCGTAGATAAAGGTGACGCCGGCGACCATAGGTTCACCAAATTGCGTGTAGGTGTGAGTGGCATAACCATCAGCTGGATCATTACCAAATTCAAAACCACGTGTCGGCACTTCTTCATCAAACACGTTACGTGCCCACCCACGGATTGACCATTGATCCGCTTCATAGCCAGCACTGAAGTTAACTAAGTTCACACTGGGTGCTTGTGAGTTGTGGCTATCGGAGAAGTAGTAATCGTCTTTGCCTTCAATACCAACCGTGGCATATAGCTCATTAGTGAAATTATAACGGGCTGTAAACGCATATTGGTATTTAGGGGCTTGTGATTGCTCGCGGCCATCTTGATCTAATGGAGGTGAGTAGAGGCTTGTTCTGGCAACATAATCGTTTATCTTAGTATCTAAGTAACCAACACTACCGGTGAAAAACAAGTTGTCAGTTAACTGATAACTCCCCTCAATTTCAAGGCCGTAGTTTTCACCTGAGCCAGCATTATCAAAGTAACTAGTGAAGTTTTGCTCTTCTACTAACCATGACTTTAATTGCATATCTTCACGGTACATATAAAAAGCAGCTAAGCGTAGGGTGAATTTTTCATCTAACGAACTACCTTTAACGCCAAATTCACCATTCCATAAATACTCAGGTTCAAAGGTTGTGTGTTGTTTAAAAAAGTCGGCGCCGAGCTCGAATTCTTGTGCTTTTGCGAGCGCTTCGGAGTTAATACCACCGGCTTTGTAACCACGAGTCAGGCTGGTATAAATCATGGTACGGTCAATCACTTGATACTCTAGTGCAAGTTTACCACCGACCATCACATCATCAGTGCCAACAATAAATCCGTTACTATCAGTATAATCCCCTTGGTATTTCTCAACACGCAAACCGGTAATTAATGTAGTTTTTGGATTAATTACTGTAGCTAATTGACCATATACCGCTACATTATTCACTTCATAAGTTGAGTTAAAAGCTTCATGCTCAGAAAACTTTCGACGCTGACGGTCAAGGTCTACGTCTTTTCCTTGGTAATATATTCCAGCAACCCAATCGCGAGACTTGCCATTGAATTGTAATTCAGCGGTTTTATCTTTGCGATCACGATAATAAGCGTCTTCGTAGCTATAACCATCGGGGTGCAGTCCTGCGCCACATAACTGCGGCTTATTAATATCGTTACATACCCAGTCTTCATCAAAGCTGTAGACTAACTCACTATCAATACCTGATAGGTTAAGACTGACATCAAACCAATCAAAACCGGTGTAAATATTGGCAAGACCTAGCGCGATACTTTCTTGGTTATCTTGGCCTGGGTTATCTGCTACGCTATTGCGGCTGTTATCAAGGGTAAAGGCATCATAGCCGTTATTGATATCAATATAATGAACGCTTAACTCAGAGCGCAAGTGATCGGTTAGTTGGCTATGAAGTTTAAAGCGGCCAACCAGTTCATCTTGTTGTTGCGTTGACTCGTTTAAATATAGGTTATCAACATAACCATCAGATTCACGTTGGTAAATACTGGCGCGCACTGCGGTGCTGTCTGTAATACCAATACCTGCGGCAACACCAGCTTCATAACTATTGTAGTTACCCGCACCAAGCTGCACTTTGATGCTAGGGTCAAAAGTTGGATCGGCTGATTCCATTTGGATCATACCAGCCATGCCATCAGCACCAAAGCGTGTGCCTTGCGGGCCACGGTATATTTCAACTTGGTTGACATCAAATAACAGTGAACTGCCGCCAAGGCCTGAATAATTAATACCGTCAATGACTAAGCCAACAGATGGGTTGATTGGATCAACAAACTGCGAGCGTAGACCAACCCCACGAATTTGAATATAACGGCCACGAGATGCACCCGAGGTAAAGTTTACATTCGCGGCACTGGCAAGCATTTCATCTAGAAAACTAGCACCACGCTCATTAATTTCACGGTCGCTAAATAAGCTAGCGCTGGCGCTGAGGGTTTGAATGCTTTCTTTTTGAAAATCCCCTGTAACGAGTATTTTTTCAAGTTCAGAATCATCAGCAAAAGCA
>NZ_DRGM01000089.1 GCF_011050055.1 Pseudoalteromonas prydzensis
GCTCTGCCCAACGCCATAGTAGCTGATAGCTAAGGCAAAGTGTAGTTAACCTAAACTGCGGATAATAAATCTATCTCCAGCGTTCAGGTTAGTTTGCTAGCAGCTTTACCACTAGCCTTGAAAAAAGACCTTTCTACTAAAAAAGCGTTTGCACTGTCATTTGTGTATATCCAAGGGATGGCGGTTACGTATGCGGCGCTGGGGCTAGTGGTGGCATCGTTAGGCGGCCAAGTGCAAGGTTATTTGCAGCACCCCTATGTATTGATTAGTTTTAGTTTATTATTTGTTTTACTCGCTATGTCGATGTTTGGTTGGTACGAAATAAAACTACCAAGCGGTATGATGAACAAGCTAACCCAAGTGAGTAATAACCAAAAGGGCGGCAATTATATTGGCGTATTTTTAATGGGCGTGTTGTCTGGTTTAATCGCGTCTCCTTGCACCACTGCACCTTTATCTGCGGCATTATTATTTGTAGCGCAAAGTGGTGATTACTTAGTGGGCGGCTTAACTTTGTATGTGCTGAGTTTAGGAATGGGCATTCCGCTGCTGTTATTAGGCACCTCTGGCGGTAAATTATTACCAAAAGCGGGTGGTTGGATGGAGCAAGTTAAAACCCTGTTTGGTTTTATCATGTTAGTTGTGCCACTTATATTGCTTGAACGTATTGTTGATGCTGAGATCATTTTACTAATGGCAGGTCTACTGGCAATCGCTACCGCATTGTATTTACATCATTGGCAAAGTGGTCAAAGCCAAGGGAAATTAAAAACCGCTCTGTGGTTTGTTGCCACACTATTAGTGATTGGCGGTGCCAGCGTAACTAAAAACTATATATGGCCAACAGCGCAAGTTGTTAGTGCCGCAAATGGCGAGCAACAAGAACGCGGCTTTAAATTAGTGGCTAACTTAGCTGAGCTTAAACAAGCAATAAATGATGCAAACAGTGATGGTCGTTTAGTGATGGTTGATTTGTATGCAGATTGGTGTGTTGCGTGTAAAGAGTTCGAAAAATACACCTTTCCTGACGCTAAAGTGCAAGACGAGTTTGCAAATTTTGCACTATTAAAAATAGATTTGACCGAAAGTGACGATACCACAATCGCAGTAATGGAAGAGTTTACGGTATTTGGTTTACCCAGTATTTTGTTTTTTGATACACAAGGTGAAGAGCTTGCAGCGCAGCGTGTGACGGGCTTTTTAAACGCAAAAGACTTTGCTGAGCATTTAGCAAAAGTGAGAAATGGCGCTAAATAGACATTTTTCACATCACTATTTTAAACGCCACTTTATATGAGTGGCGTTTTTGTTTCTGTTGTAGTCACTAGTGATTAGACCAGTATTTTGCTGCTATTTACATCGAACTGGCTATAATAGGTGGTTAACGTGAGAAATAGTTGCTATTTTAGTTTTTCCCCTCTACATTTTACGGGGATTTCTAATCAAAATGGCTTAACTCATTATTTATAGGATTATCGCGTATTATGGCTGCAAAATTTAAACTTTTAGTTATAAATGGCCCTAACTTGAACATGCTAGGTAAGCGTGAGCCAGAAAAATACGGTTCACACACGCTTAGTGAGATTATGAGCGAACTAACAACGGTTGCTGATGGTCTAGATGTCGAGTTAACGCATTTTCAAAGTAATAGTGAACAAGCTTTAATTGAGCGTATACACAGCGCTTGGCAGGCTATGGATTACATTATTATCAACCCTGCAGCATTTACGCATACAAGCGTGGCTTTACGTGATGCATTGCTGGCAGTTGATATCCCGTTTTTTGAAGTGCACTTAACTAATGTGCACGCGCGGGAAGCGTTTCGTCATCATTCATATTTTTCTGATGTGGCGCAGGGCGTGATATGTGGATTAGGCGCAATGGGTTATCGCGCAGCACTTGAAGCTGCCGTCAATCGGTTGCAAAACGCGAATTAATTTTAACTAACAAACTAACAGGCGGGTCGTTCATGGATATTCGCAAGATAAAAAAACTAATTGAACTAGTAGAAGAATCAGGTATTGCTGAATTAGAAATCACTGAAGGTGAAGAATCAGTACGTATCAATCGTAATAACATGAGTGCAGGTCCTGCTTACGCTCCTCATTATGCACCACAGTATGCTCCAGCACCGGCTCCAGCCCCAGCAGCTGCACCCGTTGCAAGTGCTGAAGCCCCAGCACCAGCAGGCCCGACTGGTCATCAGGTATTATCACCTATGGTTGGTTCTTTTTATTCAGCAGCTTCTCCAGAAGCACCAGCATATGTTGAAGTGGGTTCACAAGTTAAAGTAGGTGACACGCTTTGTATCATCGAAGCGATGAAAATGATGAACCAAATTGAGTCAGATAAAGCGGGCACAGTAAAAGCGATTTTAGTTGAAAATGGCGAGCCAGTAGAATTTGATCAACCTTTATTCATCATTGAATAATAGCGTAACCTAATAAGGCCAACTCTTATGTTAGATAAAGTAGTCATTGCAAACCGAGGTGAAATTGCACTTCGTATCTTGCGCGCCTGCAAAGAGCTTGGGATCAAAACGGTTGCTGTGCATTCAACGGCGGATCGCGATCTTAAGCATGTATTGCTTGCAGA
>NZ_DRGM01000090.1 GCF_011050055.1 Pseudoalteromonas prydzensis
AGATATGAGTAGAACTAAAAAGTCACGCAAAAGCCCAGCAAACGGACCTGTTCGTTTAAGCCAAGATAAGCTTAAAGAAATGCGCGCATTAAAAGAGCAGCGAGTTAAAAAAACCAAAGGCGCTAAGCCAGGTTCTCGTAACGCGCCAGATTTACTAGATAGCGAAAGCCACAATGGTGGTCACGCGCCTAAAGATAAGCGTGTAGGCAGTAAAAAGCCAGTACCATTAATTGCAACTGCGCCTGAGCCTAAAGTTGAAATGAAACGCAACTTAAAGCCAACTATTGAGCTGAAAAAGGTAATCGAGCCTGAATTCACACCTGAACAAGAGCTAGAAGCACTTGAGAATGACGAACGTTTACTTAAATTAGTAGAGCGTCATGAAGAAGGTGAAATGCTAACAGGTAAAGATGCTAAGTACTTTAATAGCCGTATTGCTCGTCATCAGGCGTTATGTGAAATTCTTGGTATTGAAGACGAGGATGAAGACGAATTTGAAGATGACTTTGAAGATGATATTGAAAGCAAAGGCAATTCTGATTTCGATCAATACTTATCTGACGATTTAGCCAACGAATGGTTAGATGAAGACGACAAATAGTAAGGATAAATAATGAGTACCGCGGTAATTTTAGCCTTACTTTTAGGCGCTGCTATAATAGTTGGTCTGGCATTTTATGCGGGTCAGTTGCTGTACAAGTTAAATGCGCAAAAAAAGTTAATTGCTAAAACGCAGGCTGAACAAAAGCAAAAGCTTGAGAAGTCGCGTTTAAAGCGAAATGCCAAACTAGCCGATAGTATTCATTTAATTGCGCGTGCAATGAATGAAGAGCAGTGTGAGTTTTCTGAAGGCTGTTTACGTATTTGGGTGCTTATGTCTCAATATGGCTTTGAGAGCGAGCGTGATTTAACGACGCAATATCCTGGCATTTATAAAATGTACCAGGTAGTTAAAGAAATGCCGACACACGATGCACGTAAAAAATACGCTAAAAAAGAGATTTTTAAGCTAGATAAGGCTCGCTGGCAAGCTGAAGAAACACTCAAAGATGAAGTTAAAGCCGATTGCGCTAAAATTATCATCGAGTTTAAAGCGGCTCCTGGCAGCGATAAAGTGGTTTTTAACTAGTTTTTCGAGTACTCAGAAAAAGCAGACCTTGGTCTGCTTTTTTTATGCCGGACAGTTTTTAGTTAAATCACTCGTGAAAAACGTGTCGCATTTATTTGTTTTTGTAAATGAGCGTCAAAGCACATGCAAATAATACGAATGAATAAGTTGCCGCGTGGTGTTACGCTAATTTTATTATCATTTATAGTGACTAGTTCATCTTTTATAAGTGGCGTAAGCGCAATTAACGCATCCTCAAAATAGTCATTAAATATAAGCGCATGCTTTTTACTAAAGTCTTGTATATCTAATTCAAACTGGCAAATGAGCTGCTTAATTGCATCAGCACGAATTACATCATCATGTGTTAAATGCATACCTTTATTAAGAGCACAGCCGCTTTGTGTTTCTACGCTGTGGTAATAATGTTTTAATTCTTTTTGATTTTGTAAAATGGCAGTGCCAATTTGCGAAATGGATGACACGCCTAAGCCTAATAAATCACAATTTCCATGGGTTGTATAACCTTGAAAATTACGATGTAATTTCCCTTCATTTTGCGCAACAGCTAGTTCGTTGTCGATTTTTGCAAAGTGGTCCATACCAATAAATTGATAGCCTGCTTGCGTCATCTGCTCCAGCGTATTTTTAAACATGGTGAGTTTATTATGTGCACTGGGTAAATCTGCATCTTTAATCTTTCGCTGTGCGGCAAAGCGCTCTGGTAAATGCGCGTAGTTAAACACCGATACTCGGTCAGGGCTTAACTCAATAAGTTGCTCTATAGTTTGCTTAAAGCTCTCTGGTGTTTGCAGAGGAAGCCCGTAAATCATATCTGCATTAATAGATTGAAATCCCAGCTCGCGAGCTTGTGTAATTAATTGCTTAACCGTATCTGCATTTTGCGGACGATTAACAGCAAGTTGCACGTCGTCGTTAAAGTCTTGAATCCCAAACGAGACACGATTAAAGCCAAGCATCCTTAAATCAACAAGCATGTTTTCGGCAAGCGAACGTGGATCTATTTCAATACCGCGTTCAGTAGTTCGCGTAAAATTAAAGTGCTGCTCTAAAAGCTTTATTAAACGGGTCATTTGTTTTGCGGTTAAAAAAGTGGGTGTACCGCCACCTACATGTAATTGCTCAACCGTGTAGCTTTTAAATAAATGCGCTTGAGCAGTAATTTCTTTTGCTAAAAAGTCGAGATACGTATCTGCTTTAGATTGATGGCGGGTAATTATTTTATTACAGCCACAGTAGTAGCAAAGCTGACTACAAAATGGAATATGAATATATAAAGAAAGTGAACGACTCGTTGACGATTCTATCGCGTTTAGTAAGTTTTGTTGTTGATAACCGTCACGCAGTGATAGAGCCGTGGGGTATGAGGTATAACGCGGGCCAGACACATTATATTTGTTTATTAGGGTTTGGTCCCACTTTGGAAGTTTAATCATCACGCGCACCTAAGTATTTATTTAGGGGGATTATAAAAAAGTACGCAGGGAGGCGGTTTGATCTATAACAAAAAAGGTGCCGAAGCACCTTTTTTAATAAAATATCAATTAATACGGTTTAATTAATACGTAACGGTATGTGCATCTTTGAGATATTGAAATAACTCTTTATAACCTTTACCAGGCTTTTCAGCTTTCGCTTCTTTTGCCGCATTACGAACCAATTGACGCATTTGCTGACGATCAAGAGACGGGAACTGCTCAATAGTCTCATTGATAAGATCATCACCTTGTTCAATTAAGTCTGAACGTAGTTGCTCAATTTTTTTGACCAATACTTCAGCTTGGTTATTTTTATTAAGCATTACATCGATAATCGCTCTAATAGCGTCAATGTTTTCTACAGTACGCAACGTTTTAGCAATGTAGTTTAAGTGACGGCGATACGCATCGCTTTTATTACTTATTTTATCAGCAACAACCATTGCCGCTTTTAAATCGTCATTTAATGGCAGGCGTTCGCGCTGTTTTTTACCCATTTTGGCAATTTCAGTACCTAACTGATGAAACTCTTGCGCTTCGCGCTTAAGCTCCGTTCTTGATACATATTCAATTTCTTCTTCAATTTCAGCAGGCTTGCCTTTTTTCTTTGCCATGGGGTGCTCTTAAATAAAAATAACTTTTGCCATTATACATGAATATGATACTTAGGAATATTAGCTGATGTGAT
>NZ_DRGM01000091.1 GCF_011050055.1 Pseudoalteromonas prydzensis
GGACTGAAGGTAAAAAAGGTATGGACGCAAGCCCTGAAGGCGTTGCTAAGTTCTTATCTGAAAACGAAGGCGAGCTATAATCTAGCCCTTAGTTTTAAATAAAAAAACCGCCAATTGGCGGTTTTTTTGTGTCTTTTATTTAGAAAGAAAAGCTTACTTTAGTGTACAAGTAGCGGCCACGAGGGTTATGCACAGCTGATGCATAACCGTATAAATCGCCATCGCCATCACCAATTGCAAATGGTGGCTCTTCATCAAATAAGTTATTAACACCTAAAGATATTTTAGCTGACTCAGTAATACGGTACGACGTTTGTAAATCAACAAGCGTTTGCGAGTCAATCATACGTGAAGTATTGCTATCAAAGTCTAAATTGCCATCAAAGTCGATATCAGGCGTATCTTCAAATTCACCTACATAACTGATATTTACATTGGTGTTAAACTCACCAATTTCCCAGTTGGTTGAGAAAATAAAGCGATGCTCTGGGTAGCCATATTCACCGGTGTAATCACGACCATCTTTTTCAAACTTATCTTGATATGCCCACTCTAGATTGAATTTAAGTAAACCTAAGTCATCAAGAGAGTGGTTATAGTTTGCTGAAACATCAACACCAGATACTTCCTGCGATGATAAATTTTTAAATGTGCTGTGTATTTTTTGTATTGTGCCTAAGCTTGCACCGCCTGTAGGGGCTAAACGAACACATACAGTACTATTTTGGTTACCGCATTCTGCTGCATAAATAGGACCAAATTCTTCTTCATCGATTTTGTTATCTTGAGTAATACTCCATACATCAACACTTAAACCAAACTCAGCTGTAGGTGCCCAGATAACGCCCACGTTCCATGATTCTGACTCTTCTGCTTGTAAATCAGGGTTACCAGAGAACTCAATGTTGTAATCAAGTGCTTGGCAATCTAATCCCGTTTGTTCACAGCGCTGCGTATCAACAAAAAATTGGCTTTTTTGCGACGGACCTAAGCCTATTTGCGCTAGCGAAGGCGCTCTAAAGCCTTGCGCCCAAGAGCCACGAACAGTTACTTCGTCAGTTGGTGCCCAGCGCAAAGCTATTTTTGGATTTGTTGTTGTACCAAAGTCGCTATAATCATCGTAACGACCTGCTAATTGTAGTTCGAGGTTTTCAGCAAGCGGGATTGAGAATTCAACATATGCAGCGTATTGTTCACGATCAGCAGAAGCTGATACTGATTCAGTACCAAATATTAAGCCACGTTGAAATTGATCATCAGGGATATCATTTACATCTTCTTCACGGTACTCAATACCGGCGGCCATCATTACAGCTTCGCCACCAAAACTAAACGCTTCACCTGTAATGTTAGCGTCAAAAGAGGTCATATGAGACTCACCGCGACGTACTAAGCTGGTTGTGATTCTGTCAATTACAGCAGGGTCGTTATATGTGCCACCGAATGGATTATAGTTACCGGCATCAATTTCTTGTTGTAAGAAATCGGTGCGTACCCAGCCTTGTGTACGATCGCCAGTTTGTAGTGATTTACTGCGACCTTTTTGTACCGCAGTCTCCCAGCTCCAATCGTTTATTTCGCCCTTCAACCCTGCAACAAAGCGTAAGGTATCTGACTCAATGTCCCATTGGCGAGCACCAGCATCTACTGTACGGTAGCGACCAATTTGAATATCTTCACCAAATGGATTGTTTGGATGACTAGCGGGTACAGTAAGGCCTGCATCTTCATCAAGTGGTGTTGGTGCACCAGCAGCGACAGAGCTATTATGCTGAACAGCCATTTCTAAAAAGCCAGTAATGCCGTTATCAAAGCGGTATTCAAATTGTGAAATAGCGCCTACACGCTCAGATGCTGGGGCAACATATCCATATGGACCGTAATCAAATAAGCAGCTACCACTTGAAGTTGCATTTTCAGCAGGACAGGCAGGGTCGATTGTTTTAACGCCATCTACGTAAAAGTAGCCCGGGAAACCACGAGATGAACGGAAATCTTCACCACCATAAGGTGCTTGGTTTGCAGTGCCAAGGCTGCCCATTTCATCAGAAGAAAGAGATGTGTTTTTAAAGTAATCGATAATAACAGATGCACTACTTTTTTCGCTTGTAGTACCCCAAACTAGGCTTGCTGTTGTTTCTTCATAACTTGGACCATCAGTACCGCCATAGCCTAGGTTAATCTCAACACCATCAATATCTTTCTTTAAAATAACGTTAACTACACCCGCTACTGCATCTGAGCCGTAGATTGCTGAAGCGCCATCTTTGAGTATATCTATGCGCTCAATAGCAGAAACAGGGATACTGTTTATATCTACAAATGAGTTGGTGATACCTTCAGCAAAGGCACTAATTGATACACGGCGGCCATTGATCAGTACGAGTGTTGCATCGGCTCCTAAGCCACGTAAGCTTACTGCAGCTGAACCGTTAGCGGTTGAATCTTGGTTGTTACCACGAGTAGAGAAAGTACCGCTACCTGCTACAGGCATTCTTTCTAGAAGCTGCTGCAAGTTATCGTAACCCATGTTTTCGATTTCAGCTCTACCGATTGATTGTACCGGAGAAGGCCCTTCAATATCAGTTCGCTTAATACGAGAACCAGTAACCTGAATTCGCTCTACTTTTTTAGCTTCTTCAGCTGCGTAAGCCGTTGTTGTAAAACCTGCTGATAATGCGAGTGTTGCGCCCACAATAATGCTTGGTGTAAATGCAGTTGATTGCTTCATCCTTAAGTCCTTGTTGATATATTATAAAATTATTTGCTTAACAAGCGCGGGTATTAATATCATGTAACTTAAGTGTTAGCAATTAGCTTAATTTGTGATTTAAGTATTAGTTTCAATGCTTTTTTGTGGGTTTTATAACCTTATTTACACTTTTTTTTAGGTGAAACTAAGCGTGAATAGGACATAGACTTAATAATTGTTATATAGCTAGATGAAGCCATGTGTGGAGTTGCTAATGATTAAAATAATTTGTAATAATTTATTTCTATAAATTAAAAATTTTGTTTTATCTGCTTTTAATTTGAGAGGGGAAGCTGATGCTAAAGGCATTGAAACTTTCTGATTTACGACTGTGTAGATACAGGAGGTAGGGTAATGCTGGAGCAATTGCTGAGAATGGCTAAGTAATACCAGCCTGCATAAATCTTTGATCAATTTAACGAATTAAATTGCACTATAACGTCGTTAAAAATTTTTTATTTAGAACAACTAGATATAAAAATTTTTGCCTAGTTCTAGCGTAATTTTCTTAACGTTAAATAGAGCCCATATATAAGCAGATTGGTATAACAAGTTTTGTCTTGTTATCGATACGATTTTCTTATTTCAAAGTAGATTACTTAATTGAGCTGGTATTATTTGAGTTTTTATATAGGTGAAATTAAAAACGCCTAATAAATTAGGCGTTTTTATTTATGCTTTATGCTTCATTAAGCGTTCTTTTTCACGCGACCAGTCTTTATCTTTACCGTCTTCGCGTTTGTCGTGTAGCTTTTTACCCTTTGCTAGATGAAACTCAAGTTTTACCCAGCAGTTTTTCCAGTACATCGCTGTAGCTATTAAAGAATAGCCATCGCGCTCTGTAGCACCGAATAAACGGTCAAGTTCGCGTCTGCTTAATAGCAATTTACGATAACGTAGCGGGTCGCAAATTACATGGGTCGAGGCACTAATAAGTGGCTGAATCTGACTGCCAAGTA
>NZ_DRGM01000092.1 GCF_011050055.1 Pseudoalteromonas prydzensis
GGGCGTTGTTTGCGAGAAGACAAATGCGGCCACATTGAAGACGCATATTTACCGCTTTTAGAGCGAGTCAACATCTGCCCTGAAAACTGGTTAAAACTCACCACGCACTTTACCCGCGTATTTCATGGCGCAGTCGGCAGACCCTCATCACACGCAAGTTACTGCGAAAATTTAAACAGAAAACGACGTAGCAACCTAAGTAACTGCGAAAAACTACTGGCATAGTTTTAACACTCCACTTCAACCTCAAATATTGCCTAAGGCAAGCTCCCCCATGCGTGTAATTCAGGATGGAGGAGCCCTCAAGTGAATAAAGTGGCTATTTTAAGATGCTTTGAAAACTTGCAGCACTCCCACAAAATGCGTTAATTGTTTTGTTTTAAAAAATACTAATGATGGGTGTCAATATATTTATATATTATGATGGGTGTCAATATATTTATTATGATGGGTGTCAATATATTTATATATTATGATGGGTGTCAATATATTTATTATGATGGGTGTCAATATATTTATATAGTTCATTGATAACTATTTTATCTGATTTGACTAAATCTCTATCTTGCAGGCCTTCCTAATACGCTTTTAAGTACCTAGACAAATTCTACATTTAAACCTTTTCGTCTTTTGTCTCGTCTAAATAATGGTTTAATTATTTATAAAGGAAAAAAATGAAACTCTTATCCATTATTTTACTAACAGGCGCCTTGCTAGCCACAAATGCAATAGCAGAGCCTAAAAAGAAGGTGCTGATCGTGGCATCTAATATGATAAATATGGGTGATCCTGAACAGCATGACGCAAGAAATAATTTATGGGAATTTGCACCTCCGTATCACATTTTTTTTAGTCACGGCTTTGAAGTTGATTTTGTATCACCTAATGGTGGAGAGGTTAAGTTTATGTTGGAGCCTTTAGGCATAAGTAGTTACACCATCAAATATGAAGGCTTCTTAGAAAAAGCAAACAGTTCATTCAAACCTGCTCAAATTGACCCAAATAACTATTGGGGTGTATTCATAGGTGGTGGCTATGGAGTCATGTTTGACGTTGCAGATAACAAAAAAATCCAATCCATTATCAGTAGTATATATGAGTCAGGTGGTATTGTAGGTGTTGGTGGTCATGGCTCAGCGGGCATTGCAAACGTGAAGTTATCTAATGGGGAGTTTTTGGTGAAAGGGAAAAAAATAGCCGGTTTTCCTAACTCTACTGAAACATCGAAGCCATGGGCAAAACAAGGAACACTTTTACCTTTTCTTATTGAAAATCAACTTAATAAGAATGGTGCTATCGCTCAAAATAAAAAAATATTAAAAGATAAACACGCTGTGATTGCAGATCAACGTATTATCTCAACAATGTTTTTGCCTTCAGCTGCACTTGTAGCAAAAGAAATGATAACTTTAAGACAGTAATAACGGCGCTTAATAAGCTAATTAAGGCGGGACTGCTAAAGTTTTGCTCGGTTTCTTTCGCTCCGCTACGCATTTTACTTTTTAGGGCGTTACCACCGTCCGCTAAATGCACTTTTGGTAGTTCGGCTTTGATCATAAAGGAAATATTCGAGGGTTTTCGCGCCTATTGCAGCATTGTTGAGATAACGGACGCTTCAAAACGTTAATAATTAATCATCAATTATACCAAAGGGTTAAATTTCATCCGCTCTGACCCCGCAGCTCAAGTTATGTAAAAACGGTTGATTAATAGACGAAAAATAGGCGGTTTCACTCCATCATGAATATAAAAGAGAAGTGAAAATGGAAAATATGAGGCATTATATATTTTGATCTATGAAAAATGACGTTTTATTTTACCTACACTCAACACATCACTAATGGCTTAACTACTATGAACTCAGCGTCAAAGAATACAATGCGAACATTTATACATTCGGTCTCAGCTATGTGCGCTGCGCTGTTACTGACAAGTTGTGTTAGTTGGATTGCACCAACTGTTAAATCTGAGTTGATAGCGCTTCAAGCGGGCGAATATCAGCTAGACAGTCAACATGCTGCATTAATATTTAAAATCCAACATTTAGGGTTATCAACCTATGTAGGGCGTTTTAATAAATTTGATGCACAACTCAACTTTGATCCTAATAATATGACTGCCGCGTCATTAAACGCAGTGGTGGATATTAGCTCTATTGATATTAACAATGCTGAGTTAGCAGAAACCTTACAAAATGACACTTGGTTTAACAGTGAGCGCTTTGCGCAAGCATCATTTACTAGCCACACAGTTACAGTTATATCTGATACCAGTTTTAATTTCTCAGGCGATTTAACGCTCAGAGGCGTTACCAAACCTGTGACGTTTAAAGCCACATTTCACGGTGGCGCAGACAACTGGATGACAGGAAAATACACTCTTGGTTTTAGCGCGGTAGGTCAAATCAAACGTTCTGACTTTGGCATGGACAGTTATATACCGATTGTTGGTGATCAAATTGACTTAGAAGTTTATGCGGAATTTCTGAATGTTGGTAAGCAATAAGAAGAAAGTAGCTAGCTACTAAATCGTCAATCAGTGAAATTTGCAGATAGAATATAGTCCCTGAATGACCGTTAGGGCACATATCAGCCTTTTAAATCTTAACCGGGTTGCGGTGATCATCTAAAACTATATGCAATGAAGCAAACAAAAATAATTCTCAATTTTATGCGATTATTAATTGCGAACCGTTTACGTTTAGATTAATATACAAGCTCGAATGTAATTGAGAGTGGTTTGTATTCATGTATATCTGTTTATGTCACGGTGTGACAGATAAAAAAATTGAACAAACAATCGACGACGGCGCGACAACAATGCGCGAGCTTACCAAAGAGCTTAAAGTCGGTAGTCAGTGCGGTAAATGCTGCGGCTGTACTAAAAAGATCCTCAATCGCAAACTTATTCAAATAGCAGATATTACCGATCAAGTTGCGTAAATATTTAGCTTCTCAAGTTTTTTAAATTCAGTATCGATAAAACTAAAAAAGCAGCCTAAGCTGCTTTTTTTGATCTAAATAAAGAATTACATTTGCGATTGTAGGTAGTTTTCAATACCTGTGCTTTTGATCAACAGTTGTTGGGTTTCCAGCCAATCGATTTGCTCTTCTTGCTCGTTTAAGATGTTATCCAGCGCTTCACGGCTAATATAATCTTTTTTGCTTTCAGCAAGTTTGATTGCATCTTTAAGGTCAACGAGTGAATCAAGCTCAAAGGCCATATTGCAGGCAATCATTTCTTCGCTGTTTTCGCCAATCCGTAAACGGCCAAGATCTTGAAGGTTAGGTAAACCTTCTAAAAATAAAATACGCTCAATTAATCGGTCAGCGTTTTTCATTTTTTGAATTGAGGTTTTGTAATCGGCTTTGTCTAATGCGCTAAAACCAAAATCTTTAAACATACGGGCATGTAAAAAATATTGGTTAATAGCGACTAATTCATTGGCCAATATTTTATTTAATGCAGCAAGAACGTCTTTATCGCCTTTCATAATTTAGCTCCTATTCGCCCATTTGTGATTGGTGATAGTTTTGACTACCAATTTTATCAATCAAACCGAGTTGTTGCTCTAACCAATAAACATGATCTTCTTCGGTGTCGAATAACAGTTTCTCTAAGATTTCGCGCGATTGATAATCTTTTTCTTGCTCACATACAGCAATAACTTCTTTAACACATTCAACAACTTCAAGCTCTAGTGTGAGGTCGTTTTGCATCATGCTTTTTACGTCATGACCAATAATTAGGTCACGGCGTTTGGTCATATTTGGTATGCCTTCGAGGAATAAAATACGCTTAATCAACCAATCAGCGTGATCTTTCTCTTCTTCCATTTCATGGTTAAGGCGAACATAAAGTTTATCTAAACCCCAATCGTCATACATGCGAGAGTGGATAAAATACTGGTCAATGGCAGCAAGTTCATTGGCTAACAACGTGTTAAAGCTGTCGATAACTTTTTGATTACCTTTCATAATGGTGGCCTCTTAGAATACTTAATGGTGCTAGTGTAGTATAAAAATCAGTTATTGCAAGTATTTTCCTTGTAAATCAGTTGGTTACTATTGAGTCTAATTCTCGTTTAAGTTTGCATTGTTGGTTGCTTAATGAACAGATTGCTATTTATATTTATGGTTAGAGGTACTAGGTTATAGGTTATAGGTTATAGGTTATAGGTACTCGGTTATAGGTTTAAGATTCAAAGTACTAGGTTCAAGAAAAAGTCTCGTTCATTGCGCTGCGCAATGAACGAGATGCGTGGTATTTAAAATTGATATTTAACGCCTACTGTGGCTGTAGTGCCAAGGCCTTTGATGTTATAGCCGCCGTATGTATAAGACTGAGCGCGGGCAGGGAAGTAGTCTTCGTTAAATAAGTTTTCAATGCCTACAAAGCCTTGCCAGTTATCGGCAAATTGGTATTGACCACTTAGGTTAAAAATATTGTAGCTATCGACAGGGCCTTGATCGCCTACATACTTGCCATCATCGTTTGCCGCAAAGCGCTTTCTATCGCCGACGTACAGGTAACTTAATGTCAGTGACATTGCATCACTTGGTTGCCAGTTTAAGTTTGCGGTTGCCTTTGGTGGGCTGATCTGTTTTGAGCCCAAGTACACATCCGCTTCAGTGTTTTTACCTTCAACATAGCTATACGTTGCCAGCAATTTTAGGTTAGCGGCAATTGTATAATCTATTAGCGTTTCGTAGCCCCAAATTTCCTGTGGCGCTCGCACTGGTTCGTACACGCCGGTCACTTCGTTAAATTTATTAGTTGTGCCAAGTTCAGAAGTACTGCGATAAGCAGCGACTTCAATTCGCAGATTGTCAAATTGAGAGTTAAAGCCAATTTCGTAGTTGTCGATAATTGAGGCTTGAGTTTGTATCAGACCAATATCGTTCACTGTCGCTGCGCGAAGTAGTATGCCTACATCGGATATATCCGAGCCTTGTGAGTAACTTATAAATGGGCTGAATCTTTCATTAAGATTATATTTAATGCCAAAATTATAGGTAGTGGCGTCGTAATCAATGGTGTCACCTTTTACGTTAATTGGCACAGAGCATTGAGTTGGTGTTTTACATAGTTTAAGTGTGCGGTAATCGTCTACGCTTAAATCAATTGATTCTTGGCGAACACCGGCTTTGACTATCAGATCATCAGCAATCACCCATTTAGTTTGTAAAAAGCCAGCAATACTTTTCATATCCATTTCAGGTACCCATACTCGCCCATCGACCAGCGGTTGCGCAGTCACATCATTTAAAGCATCGATACCATAAATGAATGTGGCTGCAATAGAGTTAAAGTCTACTTGAGTATTAAACGTTGCACGCGCACCTTTTTTATCGGAACTGATAACAGACTGGCCACCGTCATAGTTCTCGTCAGGGTTAGCAAGGCTTGGAGAGTAGAAGAACACGTTTTCAATATCTTGCATGTACAAGTCTAGGGTCATTTGGGTGTTTTCAAATAACGCATAATCGGTGTATTTTAAGGTGATATTTTCGTTGCCTTCTGGGCCTTGGGGTTTACCTTGTTTTTGTAATTCTGCTGGTACATGAATTGCGTAGGTTTTTTCACCTAAACTCATATCTCCAGTGATATCACCAAGATCGGTTTTTTGTTGTGAACTGTAGTAGTTATAGCTAAATTGTAATTGCTTTTCATCATCAAAATCATAGCCTAACTTAGTAAAGTAGTTTTGTGTGACTGCGTCAGATAAACCGTATTGTAACCCTAAAATATCACCCTGTGCGTCACGTTGTACGCCATTTTCTTCATAACTGGCTGTAACCAAATAACTGAATTTATCTGCTCGGCCATTAATCGCTGCCGATACTCTTGCGCCAGCACTTTCTTCAAGTTTTACTGCGCTAAAACGACTCGACAAGCTTATTTCGCCCGTTGTTTTATCATCGCTTTTAGCCTGTTTTGTGATGTAGTTAATAATACCGCCCGATGCACCGTTACCATAAATCGAGGTTGCTCCTTTGATCACTTCAATACGAGCAATGGCACTTGGATCGAGGGTTTTAATGCCTAACGAGCCATTACGCAGCGGTGTTGATTGCGGTACTCCGTCAATCATCACCAACGGGGCGCGACCGCGCAGTGTTTGTCCGGTATTACTTGAACTGCCGGTATCTGGTGCGAGGCCCGGCACCATTTGCGCAAGTAAGCTTTGTAGCTCAGGATTTACCTTTAAATGCTCTTCAATTTGCTTTTGATTGATAACGGTAATTGATGCAGGGACCTCATCAATGCTTTCAAAAACGCGGCTCCCAGAAACAATGATACGCTCCATTTGCTCGTCAGTGAGTTGTTTTTTATTGATAGCGTCATCAGCGAAAGTAGCTGTACTTATAGCGAGGGATAATAAGGTTAACGAAGTTTTAAACATAAAGATCCTTTACGACAATGTAATTATGAAAGAGCTGTTTTAATTGGCGCAATAATAAATGTAAAGAAGTGTAAAGGCAAGGGGAGTGATAGTTATTATCAATTGCATTTGGTTTGTTGCGATCGATACGTTTGAGATATCTTATAAACATTTACTTTGTATGGAGTATTCATTGTGCTGAAATATTTACCGCATTGTGTAAGTTCTACTTGGTGGTGATCCCAATTTTATATAATACAAAACTTGAAAACTTGTTGTCTGTTCCAGTCTCGAACTGTGACTATATTTATTTTAACTATTTTTAATCAATAGCTTAATTGTTTTTTATATTAATCTTATTTAGGAAACATGCAATCGCATTAGGTGTGAAGTGAACGGTACTTATTTTGCAGCAGACACTACATTGATTTTATAGGCGTAATCTTCTACTAAATATTCGCTTTAAATCCTCTTGGAGGTGCAACATGACAACCACGATAAGTAATGAAAATCATGCGACTAAGGTCGCCGCTGTTTTTGATAGTGAAGAGCAAGCAAATAACGCATTTGAAACTTTGAGCCAACATACTCAGTTTGCGCAAAGTAACATAAATTTCATTTCTCCTTATGACCAAAACTTTGATGAAAAAGTAGAGCCTGAAGATAAAAACATTGGAAAAACGTTACTAAAAACGCACTTATTATTTGCAGTGATAGGGCTTGTTGTAGGCATACTTATAAGCAGTGTTTTTCTTTTTGTTGACGTAGAATTCATGCAAAATTTTGTATTTGAAACGTACGCTGGGATTTGCACTATCAGTGTGTTTATTGCCTTGTTAGTCGCAGGCTTTATTTCAATCCGCCCCGATCATGATCCACTGATAAATGATGTAAGAAAAGCAACAAGTACTGGAAAGTGGGTGCTAATTGTTCATACAGATACAAGCAACAAAGCCGACCAAGCGCAGCAGTTGATGGAGCCATTTGCTACATCAACTACAGCTACGCTTTAACTATTATTGGCATTACCCGTTTTAGCAATAATATTAACGATAATGGCGTTTATACCAAAAGTAACCACCGCTTACTGTAAAAAGTACAGGGATGAGGGCGATAAATAACCAGATTATTTGCACCAATGATCCTGCAAAATCACCAATATGAAATTTATATTTAAAATTCCATGCTTGGGTGGTGAGGTTGGCGCGTGATGCATCGTAAGATTGCAACACTGTGCCAGTATATTGATTGGCCCATACCCAGCTGTAAGCGTGACTCTCGCCTGGATTTTTTACTCTCAATGCGAGCGGTTCGCTGGCTTTTTTAGGCATGTAGATACGAAACAGTTCTGCATTAGGATAAATAAGCAACGCCTTATGTAAAGCGATGGCCAAGTTATCATGGTTAATCGTATCGGGCACATTAAGGGTTGGGGCGTTAGGACGTGGCTCCACCGTGTTTTGTGTAACAAACTCCAGTACCGCTTGGGTTTGTGTTTTCCAATTAAATGCCATGCCTGTGAAAGCAATTAATATCAATGGGATAAATAAGTACATGCCAATTACAGTATGTAGTTGGTAAAGCAAAATACGTAGTTTGGCTTTTGGTTTGATCACCAAGCGTTTTAAGCGGTTTTTGGGTTTAAGCCAAATGTAGACGCCAACGAGCATATTAATAATAAAAATAAGTGCACAAACAGATACCCAATTACGCAAGGGCCGATTGCCGTCACCATCTTCATAAATTAACCAGCGATGCAGTGCCATGGTGAAACCATAAATTGTGCGGTAATAATCATACTGATGAATAATTGTACCAGTATAAGGGTTAACACTTACGTATTGTTTATTTGCCAGTTGCGCTTGCCAGGCATAATCTGGGTTTTGCTCTGGCATTAATAATGTAACAGGTTGCTGGGTGTGTAATGTAATAGTGCTTAATAAAACAGGGTAGGCAATAACATTGTTATTACTGGGGTTTTCTACCGTCCACAGTTGTGGCTGTACAAGGCGTTGAATATCTTTGGCATACACAAGTAGTGCACCAGTGATACTTAAACAGATCAAAAACAGTCCGCTCACTAAAGTTAGTATTAAATGAGTACGACGCAGCCACAATTTTAGCAACTCACACACCTTATGCCATATTATAAAGTGCGATGATAAATGAGAACGCGAGCTGTTTTCAATAAAATTCGATTAAGCGCAATGATTTTAGTCAAGCCTTTGCTATTCTCGGCGCTCAATAATACAGTGTTCAATAGCAAACTCATCATGCAAATAGTTTTTAACGTCAGCAAGTACCAGTTCAGCAGATGAGGTTAGCACTAGTTCACAGCAAATTTGGTTATCATCGAGTTGCCAAGCTTTAAGGCTGTGTATTTGCTTAATCGCAAACTGTTTACACAGCGCAGCGCTTACCTCGTTGCGGTCAAAGTCGTCTGGGGCGGCTTGCATTAAAATTTTACAGCTTTCAATGAGTAGCAACACACCGTGATAAATTACATAAGCCGAAATTAAAATTGTCGCTATTAAATCAACAATGTACCACTGATAAAGAATGATCAATGATCCCGCTACAATCACCACAATAGACGCCATTGCATCTGATATGTTATGAATGAATGCGGCGCGAATATTCATGCTGTTTTTAGCGCCAGCGTGAAAGGTGAGTATCGCCGTACCAATATCAATAACAAGTGCCAATGCGGCCACCCAAACAACAATCCAACCATCAATTGGGGTTGGGTTAAAGTAACTTTCGATCGCTTCGATAATTAAAAAGCCACCGATGATTATAAGCGTAGTGCTATTTAAAAGTGTGGCTAAAATTTCTGCACGTTTATAGCCAAAGTGATAACGTTCATCTGCGGGTTTACCGCCAATCTTACGAGCGATGAGGGCAATAAAAATAGCCGCTGCATCACTTAAATTATGCAGCGCATCGGCAATTAACGACAAGCTACCAGAGACCATACCGCCGACAACTTGGGCTATTGTTAGCAGCACGTTGATAAATACAGCTAAGCCTAACTGGCGGTTACTTTGGTTGTCAGTGTCATGACTGTGAGAATGTGGATGACCCATATTTAGTACTTCTGTGTATTTTTATTATGCTGATTTCACAATACTAAATGACGGTTGCTAAATTAGCCAGCGCTAGTAATTAACAAAAATTGCTAAATTCTTTGCAGGGCGATTAATATCTGTTAAGGTTATTGGCAATGTCGTTTTAATGGGTTTATTGCTTGAAGCAATCAGTGTTGTTAATTTTAGCCTTATTACTACTTCAGCCTGTGCTGGACGGTTTTGACGTGGCTGATCATAACACCGCTATTAATACCACTTCGCAATTATTACATCAGCAAAGCGAACTTGATGAACATTGCATGATTAACAATGATCATGATTCTCACCAATTACAGCATCAACAACTAAGCAAAGCACTTGCGGATAATGCTGATGATGCTCATTGCCACGTCTGTCATATTTCTATTTTATTTACCGAGCCATGGCAGCAGCACGCTAATCTACCAAGTTACGATATTATTAGTTTAAACGATCCTGCGTTTAACTCTCGCTTACTCATCCCTGATCTACGCCCTCCTATTGCTACCTTACTAAGTTAATTTTTTAGCTGGCCACTATTGGCCACCGATTTATTTAGTAAGAGTATACGTTATGAATTTAAACAAGCCGTTTCGGTTTGCTTGCCTGTGTATGGCTTTATTAGCTGCCACAAATACATTGGCTGCGCCAACGCCTAATACTGGCGATTTAAATTGGTTGTTGACGCAATTAAAACAACACCCAAATTTACAAGCAGATTATCAGCAGTTACAAAGTGCGGAGGCTTCTGTTCGAGCCGCTGGGCAATCGTTATACAACCCAAACTTTGAATCGAGCCTTGAAAAAGAGGGTGATGCGAATAACTTTAGCCTCGGCTTGAGTCAAACATTTGATATTAATGATCAACAAGGTGCGCAATTAACTGCGGCGCAGCTAATGCTAATGGCGCAGCAGCAGGAGTTGCAGCTTAGCTATCTACAACTTGTTGAACAAACCCTGATTGCGTTGATCAATTGGCGTAGCAGCAAAGCGGCTTTTCAACTCGCACAAGATCAAGAGCAACAGCTAGAGCGTTTAGTAAGCGTAATTAAACGCCGTAGAGCGGCTGGGGAAGTAGGGCTGCTTGATGAGCAACTGGCCTTGTACTCATTGTCTGAAATTTTGAATCAAACAGCACAACAAGCCAGTGCTTATGCCGATGCTAAATTAGCAGTACAAGTGTTGTTACCAACATGGCAAGAAGGCACTAGGCTCACTCCAGAGCGCTTACTTACTGGTATTAACGCCAATACCAACACTGACAATGTGTTGCAACATCCGCAGATATTATTGGTGAAGTCACAATGGCAATATCAACGCCAACAAGCACAAGTGATCAAAGCTGAACGCGCTGTTAAACCCACTGTGGGGATTGCGGCGGGGAAAAATGGCGATGATAGTATTGTCTCGTTAAACTTCTCTATGCCTCTGAATATCCTCAATGACTTTAGTGATGAATATCAAGCGTCTGAATTGCAGGCAATGTCGAAGGAAGCCGAATATCAAGCATTACAGCGCACCATGACATTTCAAGCACAAGCCAGCAAAGAGGTAATGCAAGCTTATGCTCAGCGGGTAAAACGTTGGCAGTCAATAAATCAAGCCAATGCAGACAGCAGCCTCAAATTGATTGAGCAACAATGGCAAAGCGGCGATATCAGCACTGCTGAATACCTTACCATGCGTCAACAACGTATATCAGGACTACTTGCCGGGGTTGAGATTGTTCAGCAAAGCCAATTGGCAAGCGTTAATTGGTTAACTAAAAGTGGCCAACTGAGCAATTATATTACTACCTTTACACGTCCCCTAATTGATGGAGCTGCCTTATGAAGCGCTTAAATATTACTTTTTCTGCCCTTGTATTAATGTTTGCCAACTTTACACCGGCAGCCACATCTACACCGCAAGATGCTGATCATGCTAAAGCAGGGCATGAACACAGCGAAGCACAAGTACAAGCTATGCACGTGCACGAAGCTGATGAAGCTCCTCACGAGAATGAACAAGCTGTTTCACAGCCGCAGCCAGAGCACGACGAGCAAGCTGGTGGAGTACGCTTAACTGACACCCAAATGCGCTTGGCAAATGTGCAGATCAGCAGGTTAGAAAAACGTGTTTATCAGTCACAGCTTTACGCACCAGGTGAGATTAAAGCAAATGGCTATAGCAGCTATGTGCTATCGCCACGGGTTGATTCAATCGTGGTAAAACGTCATGCCACATTAGGGCAGCATATTAAAGCGGGCGCGCCATTAGTTAGCTTATTTAGTGCTGAAGTTGCCAGTGCGCAAACCACTTATCGATTAGCGAAAGCTGAGTGGCAACGAGTACAAAAAATGGGTAAAGGCACCGTGAGTGAAAAACGTTTACTGACAGCTAAGGCTGAATACGAAGTAGCGCAGAGTCAGCTGGTAGCATTTGGGTTATCTAGCAAAGCGATTGAGCAAAGTGCAGATATTGCGGCTGAAAAACTCGGTGAATACACACTTTTCGCAGGCACTTCTGGTGCAGTGTTAAGTGATAATTTCGCTCAAGGTCAGCGAGTTGATGCAGGCGTTGAACTTATGTTAATTGCCGATGAGAGCTTACTATGGGTTGAGGCAAAATTATCGGCAAATCAAACAATCGAAATTGCCAAAGGGGCTACGGCGCAAGTGAAAGTAAACCAAGTATTGTATCCAGCTACGGTGATCCAAGAAGCGCACACGATAGATCAAGTGACCCGTTCTAGGGTGGTACGTTTAGCTGTTAAAAACAGTCAACATACTTTGCACCCGGGTATGTTCAGTGATGTGTATTTTGAATTTGCCACTGCGCAAAAAGTACTTGCAGTGCCTGAGCAAGCATTACTGAGAAACCCTGACGGTGATTGGGCGGTGTTTGTCCAAGATGAAGATGGTGAGCTTATCTCGACAGAAGTTGAACTAGGCCAACGCTTTGCTGGTTTTCGTGAAATAAAAGGATTGCCAGAGGGCACGAAAGTGGTAACTGAAGGCGCCTTTTTTGTTGCATCAGAGCAAGCGAAAGGCGGCTTTGATCCGCATAACCACTAGGAGCGACGAATATGTTTAATAAAATAGTTAATGCTGCTATTAGCAATCGATTACTGGTCTTTTTAGCGCTGTGTGTATTAGTTGCTATGAGCGCTGTGGTGATCCCTAAATTAAATTTAGATGCGTTTCCAGATGTGACTAATGTGCAAGTGGCCATTAATACCGAAGCACCGGGTTTAGCTGCCGTTGAAGTTGAGCAGCTGATCACCTATCCCATTGAAGCGGTCATGTATGCGTTGCCCGATGTCGATCAAGTTAGGTCTATTTCAAAAACCGGCTTATCTGGCGTAACTGTGGTGTTTAAAGAAGGCGTGGATATTTATTTTGCGCGCCAACTCGTGTTTGAACGTCTGCAAGCTGCTAAAGAGCTGATCCCAGAAGGAATTGGCTTGCCAGAAATGGGACCAAACACGTCAGGGCTTGGCCAAGTGTATCAATACTTATTGGCTGCATCACCGGAGTCCGGTTTGGATAGTATGGCGCTGCGTAGCTTAAACGATTGGATTGTTAAACTGCTTATTTTACCTGTTGACGGTGTTACAGAAGTTCTGTCGTTTGGTGGTGATGTGCGCCAATATCAAGTCAACCTGAACCCAAATAAGTTACTTGCTTATCAATTAGATCAGCAGCAAGTAGTGATCGCACTTGAAGAAAACAACACCAATGTAGGTGGCTGGTATATGAATCGCGGCCAAGAGCAATTAGTGATCCGTGGTACTGGCTGGTTTAATGCAGGTAAACAAGGGTTACAAGAAATAGCGCAAACGCCGCTAAAAACCATTAATGGAACGGTTGTTACTATTGCCGATGTAGCTGATGTGTCATTAGGCAGCGAAATCCGCCAAGGTGCGGCGACCATGAGTACAAAAGATGCCGAGGGTAATATTACATCGCTGGGTGAAGTGGTAACAGGCGTGGTGTTAAAACGCATTGGCGCGAATACCAAGCAAACCATTGATGGCATAACCTCTCGCATTGAGCTAATCAATCAAGCGTTACCTGATGGGGTTACGTTTGAGCCGCTGTATGACCAAGCAAATTTGATCACCAAAGCGGTTGATACTGTGGTTGATGCGCTGCTATTGGCGTTTGTGTTTATTGTGGTGGTGCTGGCGTTATTTTTAATGAATTTACGGGCCACGCTATTGGTTTTATTGTCGATCCCAATTTCAATTGGCTTAGCACTTTGTGTGATGGCGTGGTTTGGGCTCTCGGCTAATTTAATGTCGCTCGGTGGGATTGCCGTTGCGATTGGTATGTTAGTCGATGGCTCGGTGGTTATGGTAGAAAATATCTTCCGTCATTTAACCCAGCCAAGCACTCAATCACACAGTTATGTTGAGCGTATTAAGCTAGCTGCTCAAGAAGTTGCGCGCCCGGTGTTCTTCGCGGCGTTGATCATCTTAGTGGTATTTATGCCATTGTTTAGTTTTGAAGGCGTTGAAGCTAAGCTATTTCAGCCTATGGCAATCAGTATAATGTTGGCAATTGTTGCGGCTGTTATTGTGGCGTTGGTGATTGTGCCAGCGCTGGCGGTGTACTTATTTGCCAATGGTGTGACGCTAAGGCGCAGTGTGCTGTTAGAGCCATTAGATAAAGCCTATAAACTGTGCTTAGGCTGGGCGATGACTGCCCGTAAAACAGTGATTGCTATTGCAGGTGTACTCGTGGTGGTAGCGGGTGTGTTATTGCCGCAGCTAGGCACAGAGTTTGTGCCTGAACTTGAAGAGGGCACCATCAATTTACGGGTGACACTGGCACCTTCGGCCAGTTTAGACACAGCCTTGACGGTGGCGCCAAAACTTGAAGCAATATTGCTTGAGTTTCCTGAGGTCGAATATGCATTGAGCCGTGTTGGCCGCCCTGAAGTAGGCGGCGATCCAGAGCCAGTCAATAATATAGAGATTTACTTAGGGCTAACGCCAGTTAGCGAATGGCAATCTGCAGATAACCGAGCGCAACTGCAAGTGTTAATGGAGAAAAAACTAGAGCAGTTCCCGGGTTTATTGTTTAATTTTTCACAGCCGATAGCCACACGCGTAGATGAGTTACTGTCTGGGGTAAAAGCGCAACTGGCGATTAAACTGTTTGGTGCCGATTTAGATGTGTTAGTCGCTAAAGGCCAAGCTATTGAGCAAGCTGTAAAAGGAGTCGCTGGCGCAAAAGATGTGGCAATGGAGCAAATTGCTGGTGAAGCACAGTTAGTGATCAAACCGAACCGGTTAGCGCTTTCTCGCTATGGTTTATCGGTGGGTGATTTAATGACCATTGTACAACATGGTATTGGCGGCACTGCGGCAGGGCAAATTATTAATGCCAATGAACGTTATGATATTTATGTGCGCATTGGGGCAGAATTTCGTAACAGCCCTGAGGCCATTGCAGACTTACGTTTATCATCACCGACAGGTGCGTTGGTACGGGTTGGTGATGTAGCAACAGTTAATATTGAATCTGGCCCGCCCCAAGTGCGCCGTGACGATGTGCAGCGCCGTGTGGTGATCCAAGCCAATGTGCAAGGACGCGATATGGGCTCTGTGGTTGCTGATATTCGCGCCGCCATTAGTGAGCAAGTTAAGCTACCGTCAGGTTATGGCATGAGTATTGGCGGTCAGTTTGAAAACCAACAACGGGCACAGCAACGCTTATCCATCGTGGTGCCTATCTCGTTGGCGTTAATTGCACTGCTGCTCTATTTTGCGTTTGGCTCGATTGGCCAAGCATTGCTGATCTTAGTGAATGTGCCATTAGCAGTGATTGGTGGTGTGGTTGCGCTGTATGTTTCAGGGCAATATTTATCAGTGCCAAGCTCAGTAGGCTTTATTACCTTGTTTGGCGTGGCAGTGCTCAACGGTGTGGTGATGGTTGAGAGTATTAATAACCGTGTTAAAAATGGTGATAGCTTAGATAGCGCGGCATTTAATGGCGCATTATCGCGATTACGGCCAGTACTCATGACGGCGTTAACCTCGGCACTTGGTTTGATCCCGATGTTAATTTCTACCGGTATTGGGGCTGAAATCCAAAAGCCATTAGCAACCGTGATTGTTGGTGGTTTGTTTACTGCCACATTTTTGACTTTATTTGTATTGCCTGTGCTTTACGCAAAATTTAGTAAACAGTTTTATCAGATAAACAGACCCTAGAAAGAGTGCTGTAAAATAACCTAACACAAGGCGCATAAACTTGCGTCTTGTGCTATTTAGTGGATTAATATAAATGAGCGTTAAATATAGTAACGCCTTGGTTTAGCCTGCAACATGTAAGCAATTTGCGAATATTTGGTTTGCTGATCATATTAAGATCAGTGAGTTGCCAATTTATTATTACCTTGCTAAACCGATACAATGACAAACGCTTAAAGATAAACTCGAGCAGTATTCACCGTACGTAGTAACAAAGAGAATTTATGACAGACATTATTTTAAGAGACGCAGTCCCGGCAGATGCCGCCACTATTTTGCATTTTATTACCGAGCTTGCGGTGTATGAAAAAGAGCCCGACGCGGTTAAAACTGATGAACAGGCTATTTTAAACACCTTGTTTAGTGAAGGCGCCACAGCACACAGCGTGATTTGTTTAGAGGGTGATACGCCAATTGGCTTTGCCGTTTATTTTTATAATTACTCGACTTGGCTTGGTAAAAATGGCCTGTATTTAGAAGACCTTTATGTCAGCCCAGATAGCCGTGGTAAAGGCGCGGGCAAGTTAATAATGCAACATTTGGCGCGCCGAGCACTGGCAAAAGACTGTGGACGTTTTGAATGGGTGGTACTCGATTGGAATCAACCTGCAATCGACTTTTATAACAGCATGGGGGCTGAGCCACAAAACGAATGGATTATTTATCGATTAACAGGGCAAGCATTAATTGATTTTGCAGAGAAATAAAATGCAAAAGAAATATAAATAAAAATCATTTGCATTAGGTTGTTTCGATGTGTAAATTAAACACATCAATTAATATGTGCAGGTGATTTTTATGACACAGCTTCAGCGCCTTACTTTCGCAGAGCTTCCTTGTGTTGCTCAGGCTTTGAGTCCTTGGCAAGCTAATATTATGGCTGGTAATTATGCCTTTGAAAGGGGCGCCTTACTCGAGGCCAGAGATAAATACACGACCGCGCATACCTTGGCCGCACATTTATTAAGTCAGTTTAGCCAAGCAAAAATTTGCCAATCGGTGATCACTGCAATTGAACATTGCTGCCCAGCACTGGTTGTTGCGGCGCACAACTTAGCCGACACCTACCGAGCAATGAAGCAAACAGAGCAAGCCTGTCAGTGGTTGTGCGATGTTCACATTACCTTGAGCCACTTAATTCAGCATCCATGCAATACGGTACGCACTGTGGTGGTTCACCATCACCATAAAACCTACCTTGAGTTAGTGCAATTTGCCAAAGTGCATAATCATCAACCTTATTTGATTGACAAAATAAACCAGACTTTAAGTTATACACCCGATCAATATATTACCTTGCATTAAGCAATCAACCCTATGCCCTTAAGGAGCAATCATGGCATTTACATTACCCGCTTTACCTTATGATTATGCAGCATTAGAGCCTCATCTTGACGCTAAAACCATGGAAATACACCATACGTTGCATCATCAAACGTATATTAATAAAGCCAATGCGGCACTTGAGAGCAGCAACTATGCAAACACCGATGTTAATGAGTTGCTGAGCAATATTGACGCGCTGCCGAGTGAGCTGCAAAAAGTAGTGCAAGAACATGGTGGCGGACATGCAAACCATTCATTATTTTGGACAGTAATGAGCCCTGATGGCGGTGGTCAACCAACTGGCGAGTTATTAACAGCGATAACGGAGCAACTTGGCGGCTTTGACAGTTTTAAAGACGCATTTACCGCGGCTGCGGTGAGTCGCTTTGGCAGTGGCTGGGCGTGGTTAAGTGTTAATAAAGATCACCAGCTTGTGGTGGAAAGCAGTTTAAATCAAGACAGTCCATTAATGCACGGCAACACACCGATTTTAGGTTTAGATGTGTGGGAGCACGCCTATTACCTGAAATACCAAAACCGCCGTCCTGAATATATTGCCGCTTTTTATAATGTTATTAATTGGGCTGAAGTTGAGCGTCGTTATTTAGCTGCAATTAGCAAATAAAGGTTGAGTGCCGAAAATGGCTAGTAAACTGTGTTTTTTCACGTACTCTATTAGCAGATGTATAGTTAAGAGCACCTTATGGATACTAGCCATTGGCAACTTGCCAGACAAAGCCGCGACCATCGTTTTGATGGACTGTTTTTTATTGCTGTTAAAAGTACCGGTATTTATTGTCGACCAATTTGTCCTGCCCCTATCGCAAAAGAGCAAAACGTAGAATACTTTCAATATGCCCACAATGCTGCGCAGGCTGGCTTTCGCCCATGTATTCGTTGTCGTCCTGATAGTGCCCCTGGCAGTAGCGCATGGCAAGGCAGTAAAACCACAGCGCTGCGAGCCAAACAGTTGATAGATAGTGACTTAACTCAGCAGCAAAGCTGTGAACGGCTAGCTGAGCGATTAGGGGTCAGTAGCCGGTATTTAAGGCAACTGTTTCAACAACATTTTGGTATCTCAGTGACCCAGTACCGGTTATTTAATCAGTGTCATTTTGCGAAAAAATTATTGCAAGAGACCAATTTGCCGGTATCGCAAGTGGCGTTTGCGGCGGGCTTTAACAGTATTCGCCGTTTTAATGATGCCTTTTTACAGCAATTGCATATTTGCCCCTCAAAACTACGTGGTGAGCGCAGCACAACAAGTGCAGTGCTGACCCTTAAATTACCGTTTCGGCCCCCTTATAATTGGGCTGCGTTGCAGCAATTTTTAGCCAAAAGATTAATTTCACCGCTGGAATGGCTTGACGATACACACTATGGTCGCAGCTTTAAAAATCAGTATTGCCAAGGCCAGTTTACGGCTGAGTTTGTACAGCATAAACACCATTTTTTAGTCAGTATTGATATTGATCAGCCACGCTTTTTACAGCCTATTTTAAGTGAAATTCGCAGGGTGCTTGATTTAGATGCCGATACTGCGCAAATCGAACAACACCTAGCAACTCAGCTTCAAGGTGCAATTGTGTTGACTCAAGGGCTGCGATTACCGGGCATTTGGTCGGTATTTGAGGCTGGTATTCGCGCAGTGCTTGGCCAACAAGTCAGTGTTACCGCCGCGCATAACTTAGTTACTCAGCTGGTGGCTGAACTGGGCGAACGAGATGGCGAGCGAGTGTATTTTCCAACGCCAGAAGTGGTGGCAAACAGTGAACTGGCATTTTTTAAAATGCCACAAGCGCGAAAAAATGCGTTGCGTAATCTAGCGCAATTTTGCGCCGATAATCCTGATTGTCAGCAGTTAGACGAATGGCTGCCGCTCAAAGGGATTGGACCTTGGACAGTCAACTATGCAAAATTACGCGGCCAAAGTCAGCCCGATATTTTATTAGCGGGGGATTTAGGCGTAAAGAAAGCGCAGGCGGGGGCAAAACCATTTAACGATGAGATGTGTGCACCATTTCGCTCTTATTTAACTTTTCAACTATGGCAGCAGCTAACATGACTATTATCCAAACACGTATTCCCAGCCCCATTGATGACATTATTATTCAAGGTAACCATCACGGAGTAAGTTATGTGGGCTTTTACCCTGTAATAGAGTACCCAGAAACCCCGTTTGTAAAGGTGGAGCAGCCGCATATTTTAAATTGCGCAGCGCAGCTTAACGACTATTTTGCAGGCAAGCGAACAACCTTTGCTGTGACTTTAGCGACCCAAGGGACCGCTTTTCAACAGGCAGTTTGGCAGGCGCTTAGCACAGTGCCATTTGGACAAACGCAAAGTTATGCTGACATCGCTAATGCACTGAGTAACCCAAATGCCGTACGGGCGGTCGGGGCCGCCAATGGTAAAAACCCGATCAGCATTATTGTGCCGTGTCATCGGATTATTGGCGCCAATGGTAAGTTAACAGGCTATGCCGGTGGGCTAGAGCGAAAACAATGGTTACTTGAACACGAAGGGATTCTTTAAACTTTTTTGCAAAGCAGCTAAACAATTTATTTTTTCGGTCTACACTTTAGCTATTGATGTCTAAGGGTTACAGATAAAATGAATGGAAATAAGCGTGTTAGGGAAAACCGATGGGGTGTGGTGTTATTCTGTAGTTGCTGTGTTATGTGCTTAACCGCCTTGCAGGTACAGGCAACCGAGCTTATTTTTTGTTATGAAGATAAAACGGCCGCAACGTTATTTTTAAGTGAAGGCAGCGATGTGCCAATCGATGATCCTGACGCTTTGTTAGAGGTGATCCAGCGCCTTGATAATAAACTTGCTGAGGTATCTATTCGCTATGTGCGAAAACCGTGGCAAGCGTGTTTAAGTGATTTACGCAGTAATAAAGTCAATGCAGTGATAGCAGCGTATCGCCCAGAGCGCACTGCGTTTGGCCAATACCCACTGACTAAATCGCAGCAACCAGACTCTACACGTGCACTGAGTAAATTTAGCAGTTGTTTGATTGGCAGCAATAAGTTTCATAAGCAGTGGCAAAGCCGCGAAGTGTTTCAGACCAAAGCATTTACTTTAGCTATCCCTCGTGGCTATAAATTGAATAAAACCCTTGCCCAAGAACCCTTTTTTATCCAGCACACGGCCTCTGTTGCAAAAGCCCTTGAGTTAATTGAGCGCGGAGTGGCTGATGCCAGCATCGGGCTGTGTCAAATTGGTAGTCACAAAGTCGCCAGCCACTACGATAGCACAACGCTGAAAACGATTTATCCACCGGTTGCAGCAGAGCAAGGCTACTTGTTGTTTTCAAAAGAATTCTATCAACAACATCAATCACTTAGTCAACGCATTTGGCGAGTTTTAGCAGATCAAGATAATGCCAAATTGTATGTTGATCATCTAAATAAAGCTAACCAAGTGGCCAGTACTGATCGGTATTGAGCTGTTTTTCTGGGATTAACTAAGCATAACAAAGACACGACTCAAATAGGAATGCTAAAAAGGTGATGTTCAATCAAGATTAAGGTAGCATTAGCGCACTTTTTTCAGGGCAGGCACTTTCATGGCACAGCTGTACTTTTATTATTCTGCAATGAATGCAGGTAAATCTACCACGTTATTACAATCGGCATTTAATTATCGTGAACGCGGCATGGAGCCGGTTATTTTAACCGCCGCTTTGGATGACCGTGCAGGTGTTGGCAAAGTGTCATCGCGAATTGGCTTACAAGCTGATGCACATATTTTTGATGCAGAAAAAGACGTTTTTGCACTGATCAAACAGCTCAACAGTGAACAAAAGCGCCACTGTGTGCTGGTGGACGAATGCCAGTTTTTATCTCGCGAGCAAGTATTGCAATTAACCGATGTGGTTGATGAATTAGGGATCCCAGTATTGTGCTACGGATTACGTAATGATTTTAGGGGCGAGTTATTCAGTGGCTCGCAATACTTACTCGCGTGGGCAGACAAATTAGTAGAGCTAAAAACCGTTTGTCATTGCGGCCGTAAAGCCAATCACGTATTACGTACCGATGAAAATGGCGATGCGATCGCCGATGGCAACCAAGTAGAAATTGGCGGCAATGATCGCTATGTATCAGTATGCCGCAAACATTATAAAGCCGCGTTAAACATGCAGCGCAGCAGTTAATTCAGCTATAAATAGTTCAATATCAGCGCGAGTAACACCCAAATGGATCACTAGACGTAAGGTTTTATTCGGGCTGAATAAAATGCCCTTGGCTTTTAGCTGCTGTGCCAGTGAGTGAATATCGACATTATCGGCAACCTGGGCATACACCATGTTGGTGGTATCTTTTGATAAATCGACGTGAAACCCTGCAATCTCATTGAGCAGCTGCGCTAAATAGCGGGCATTGGCGTGATCATCTGCGAGGCGGCTAACATTGTGCTCAAGCGCATAATGCCCAGCGGCTGCAAGCATACCAGCTTGGCGCATACCGCCGCCAAGTACTTTACGCCATCGTCTTGCTTTATTGATAAGCTCAGCAGAGCCAAGTAATAATGAGCCTACCGGTGCGCCTAACCCTTTTGATAAACAAATCGACACTGAATCAAAATGACCGGTGATTTCAGTGATATCCACTTCTAGCGCAACCGCAGCGTTATAAACCCGCGCGCCATCTAAGTGCAGCGCTAATTGATGAACCTGAGTGAACTCGCGGGCTTTAGCTAAGTAGCTAATTGGCAGCACTTTACCAGCTATGGTGTTTTCTAAACTGAGCAGGCGGGTATTCGCAAAATGAAAGTCATCGGGTTTGATAGCAGCGCGCAGTTTGTCAAAACACAGGCTGCCATCGGCTTCATTTTCAATTGGCTGTGGTTGAATAGAGCCAAGTACTGCAGCACCACCGCCTTCAAACTTATAATTATGCGCGGCTTGCCCACACAGGTACTCGTCACCTCGTTCACAATGGGCCATTAATGCCAATAAATTAGCTTGGGTGCCAGAGCTGCAAAATAGGGCGCTGGCAAAACCATGGCGCTGTGCAGCAAACGCCTCAAGCGCATTAACACTGGGATCATCCCCATACACATCATCGCCTAACGGGGCGCTGGCCATAACGTCGCGCATAGTCGCGCAAGGTTTAGTGACAGTATCTGAACGAAAATCAATCATGGTGCCTCCTAGGCTGTAAATTGTTGGCAAATCTCTGCTCGAGTGGCTTGATCAAAATAGCTCCAGGCAATAAAGCGGCTCACTTTTTGCCCTTGTGCCATCTCTATTATTTTTACTTCGGCAACAGGCTGTTTTTGTAATTGTGCTTGTAGTGCGGGTAACGTGTCTTTTTTAGATACCAGCGAGGTAAACCACATACATTGCTGTGCGAATTGTTCACTTTCAATAATCATATTAATAATAAATTGCTGCTCGCCACCATCACACCATAACTCATTATGTTGGCCGCCAAAATTAAGTGCGTTATTTGGACTTTTACCTAAATTTTTCCATTTACGCTCACTGCCTTTGCTGGCTTGTTCTGCACTTGCGTGAAATGGTGGGTTACACAGTGTCAGGTGAAATAGATCTTTGCTATTTATAACACCGTTAAAAATCTGCTGCGGATTTTTTTGCTGTTTAATGGTGATTTTACGTTGATTAAATTGCGCGATTTGTTTGGCTATATTAATCGCCACAGGGTCAATGTCACTTCCTGTAAAATGCCAGTTGTATTCATGGCTGCCAGTAAGCGGGTAAACAAGGTTTGCACCGGTGCCAATATCCAATACCTTTACTTGTTTGCCAGTTGGAATTTGCGCGTTATTGTCAGCGGCTAATAAATCCGCAAGGTAGTGAATGTAATCAACGCGACCAGGAATGGGCGGGCACAGGTAACCTGCGGGAAGATCCCAAAATTCAACATTGTAATAGGCTTTTAACAGCGCTTGATTGAGTGCTTTAACTGCTTGCTCATCACTAAAATCAATACTTTCAGTGCCATTTGGGGTGAGCACTATATAGGATTTTAACGCGGCCACTTGGCAGGTTAGATAGGCTAAGTCATAACCTGCGTTATGGCGATTACGAGGGTGTAATTTTGATTTTAATGGCGTTGATTTCATAACAGATAATTAGCTTAGCAAACAAAAAAGTTATTTTAACAGAGAAACACAATAGCGTGTGATCTTGTTTAAAATACTGGTAGGATGAGTTGCGGTTCAAAACAATGACAATAAGGAACTGAAATGGCGATTGTACAAGAGTCGGTGTTTATTAAACTTACCGAGCAGCAAACATTACATTTGCGCAGAATTGCAGATAACACTAACGAGGCAGGCCCTGCGGTATTTTTTATGCATGGTGCTGTGGAAAATGGCAAAATATTTTATACCCATTCGAATAAAGGCTTAGCGCCTTTTTTGGCTGAGCAAGGCTATGTGTGCTACGTGGCTGATCTACGAGGTCGTGGTGACAGCAAACCGGCTATCTCCAAGCATGCTCACTACGGTCAAACCGAAGCCATAATTGAAGATATTCCCGCTTTTATTGCGAAAATTACCGAGCGAGAAGGTAAGCCGCCAGCTTACTGGGTTGCTCATTCGTGGGGCGGCGTGTTGATGAACAGTGTGTTTGCGCGTTATCCACAGTTTATTAATGATGTAAAAGCTTGTGCTTACTTTGGCACTAAACGTTCGTTGTATAATCATCATCCGCAAAAATACCTGCAAGGTAATCTGATCTGGTATTTTTTAGCGCCAATACTGGCTAAAAAACATGGTTATTTGCCGGCTAAAAAACTTAAATGGGGCAGTGATGATGAAACTAAAAAGTCGCATTATCAAAGTATGCAATGGGCTAAACGCAAAGCGTGGGTAGATTCTGACGATGGCTTTGATTATGCACAGGCTGTGGCTAACTTAACCTTACCTGCGACCTTACATATTGGCGGTGTGAAAGATAAGGCGCTTGCGCAACAAATTGATATTGAAAAGTTTATTGAAGAGTCGGGGCTCGGCGTGCAAAAACTGCAAATGTATGGCAAACAGCACGGCCATCAATACGATTATGATCATATTAATATGTTGACCCATCCTAGTGCCAAACTAGACCAATTTAAGGATGTGTTGGCGTGGTTTGAACATCATTCAACAACGCCTTAAGCGGCGTTTCAAAGCGTTTCCAGCGCTCTAGTGCATTGCTATTAAGTGGTTGGCGTACTGACGCTTTACTAAGCGTTGTTACCGCACTTTTTGATTTATAAAAATCTAAACATTGCGGTTCAAACTCAGCCCCTAAAAATGTAAATATGCGCGTTAAATGGCTGATAGGATCAGCAACGAGTTGCTCATAGTGAACATCTAACATGGCATCAGGGATTGCTTGTTGCCAATGCGTCATTAAACCTTGGTATAAATCAAAGTAACGTTTAAATTCAGGTAATGAGCAAAAATAAGGTTCATTTTCTGCAAAGTAATTACTATACACAGACCAAGCCGTGGCATTAAAGTCGCGTTGTAAGTTGATGAACTTAGCGTTTGGAAATAAACAATAAATAAGCCCTAACGATTGATAATTAGCAGGCAGTTTATTGATCATAAACGCGCGAATAGGTTTAGCTTGTTTTAACCGTGCGGTATAAATAGCACGGGCTTGCTCAATTAATTGCGACGTTAGTGCATCCATACATTCAGGGTAAGGACGTTTGGTGTGTTGTTCAATAAATGACACAACCTGTGAGCTAATACAACGGTCTTCGCCAAGGCTTGCAAATTCACTATGTGAAGCTAATATTTGCTCTAATAATGTTGAGCCGCTGCGCGGCATGCCAATAATAAACACGGGTGTAACAGTGCCGCTAAACCCAGCCTTGATAGTAGCAAATAAACTTTTTGGATTATAACGGATAATATCTTGATAAAATGGCGTTAATTGCTCAGTGCTGAAATGACTCAATTGCAGCTGTAGTTTATTCGCCAATTTATAATAATTAACGGCTTGCTCTATATCGTCGAGCTGATCATAACTTTTCGCTAGGGCGTAATAACACACCATTTTTAACCGCAAATTATTGGTTAGTGTGAGTAAATGATGCAAGTTACTGATGTAGTTATGCTGCTGGTCAAAGCGACCAAGTTGTACCAGTTCAAATAAAATATACGCGGTGACAGGGTACAAGCCGATGCTTAACGCTTGGGCAAAGGTGGTATGTGCTTTGTCTAATTCGCCATGAGTTAGATAGTGTTGTGCCAGATAATAGTGTGGCTCTGGGTTATGGCTGGCAATGCTTTTTGCATATTTCAGTACCGTTAATGCATCGTTTGGCGAATTTACCCCGTTAAATGCATCGGCTAAGGCATGTAATGGCTCCAACATATTAGGCAGGCGTTCACAGCTTTTTTGTAATAAATAAACCGCAGCATCAAAGCGCTCCAAGCGCAGGGCAATACGGCCCAAGCCGAACAGTGCCTCACCATTTTGGGGATCACTTTCAAGCAAGGTTTTATAGTGAAACTCCGCTTCTTGGAGTTTATTTTCGGCTAGTAGTTGGTTGGCTTTTTTTAGCAGCATGCGTCACTGTTGTTATTTTTTAGTTACTATATTTATTATCTTGGGGTATAGCACGAAAAAGGCGAAATGTCTTGAGCATTTCGCCTATCTTTTTATTGCTTAGCTACGCTTAAAAAGTATACGTTGCTTTGGCATAATAGAAACCACCATTAATACCGTATGGTGATGTTTCATAGTATTTACCACCCCAGTTATTGTTAGGAGCAACGGTAAAATCAAGTTTTTCTGCTTCTTGGTCGAGCAAGTTTTGTGCGCCGACTGAGAAACTAATCGAATCATTCAAAAAGTAAGTTATTTCAGCGTCAAGCGTAATTGCTGCATCTGCTGTTTTTGCTGTTTCGTCATAATCTACATGCACACCTTGGTATTCACCAAAATAATTTGCACGAGTAAACATTGAGAAATTTTCCCATTGTTGTGACCAGCTAAGCGTACCACGATGATTTGGTAAGTCGTTCTCTAAACGGCTTACTTTAAACGCCCCAGTAATATCAGTTGAACGGGTAACCTCCGTTTCATTCCAGTTGTACGCTAAACTAAATGTTGAGCTACCGCCGAGTAAATCTGTGGCATAGTTTGCGACAAAGTCTACACCTTGAGTGGTGGTATCAAAGTCATTAGTAAAGAAGCTTACTTGCGCTAAGCTTTGCACGTTTGGTACACCTGCGGCTTCAAGCGTATCTTTATCAGCTTGGCTCAGCTCGATTTTTTCAGATTGGCTAATACGATCATCAACTTGAATATTATAGTAATCAATGGTTAGGAATACTTCACCTATGGTGTATACCGCGCCAAAGGTATAGCTTTGCGACTCTTCAGGCTCAAGCTCTGTACCGCCTAACTGTACCGCAATTGGATTGGTTGGTGGTAACAAGGCTGAATCAACTAATACACCACTGCTTAGGTTTGTTTGTACGTTACTGACGTTGGCTTGGCCAACAGTAGGTGCGCGGAAACCGGAACTGATTGAACCACGAATGTTTAAATCATCGGTTAAATGGTATTGAGCCATCAATTTATAATTAACAGTAGAGCCAAAGGTATCGTAGTCTTCGTAGCGTAGTGCTAAGCCCATTAAAAATTCTTCAGTGAACGGAGCTTCAATATCCACATACGCAGCGTAGTTGCGACGCGTGTATTCACCAGCGTCCGAGGGTTTAAAGCCTGGGAAACCATTTGAACCAATACCAAAGCCTTGCTCAGTAAGCGGGCCTGCAATGAAGGATGCTTCATCACCAGAAGTAACTGTAAAGGTTTCTTCATGCCATTCAAGGCCACCGGCTATGTTTACATCGTATGCAAGTCCAAAATCAAAACCTTTTGATAAATCAAAGTTAAAGTTTTTCTCTAACTGTGAGTATTTACCAGGGCTAAAGTCACGCGGGCTATCTGGGCCTAGTGAGGCATTGATGGTGTCATAAATAAAGTAACGAGATTCATTGAAGCCTACGGTACCACTTAAATCGTAGTAGGCGCCTTCTAACATACCGCCAGTAAATTCACCTTTTGTACCCATAGTCAATGAAGTATCGGTAATGTTACCACCAAAGTTAGGGGTGAAGCCGCCTGGCAGAATTTCGTTGAAAGCAAAACAATCTGGGTTATTAGCAACTTGGCTAATGTAGTCAGGATTATCGAGTACGTTGTCATCAATCATGATGTTGGTAGGGCAGTTGCCGCTCATATCGCCGGTTAAATCACCAACTAATAATGTTTCACCGCCATCATTTGAGTATGCACCTGGGCGAGTATGTGGATTACGATAGTAAAAACCACCGCGTACATCACGCTCTGAATAGTTACCAAACATATAAAAATCGGAGTTGTTAGTCAGCTCAAGGCCGACATTAGCAAAAATAGAGATATCGTCATCAACTTCTGGTGCGCCCCATACTTGTGTAATCGGGGCAATGTCTGGGACACCGGCTGCGATAAGGGCCGTAGCATCGGCACGTTGCACAGAGCGGCTAGTGGCATCAGCAGTTTTGTATTGGAAACTTAAGTTAGCAAAGCCGCTGTCAGTAAAAGGCAGGCCAACATTACCGGAAATTTGTGTAGTATCACCGTCGCCTTCATAATATTGGCCGTGGCGTACTTCAAATGTCCCGCCTTCGGAGGCATCTTTTAATACAAAGTTCATTACACCTGCAATCGCATCTGAGCCGTATTGTGCGGCTGCGCCATCACGTAATACTTCAACTTGCTTTAGGGCAATGCTTGGGATCACAGAAATATCTGCACCCTGTGCGCCATCGTTTATGCCGCCACCTAAAAAGGCAATAACAGAGGCTCGATGACGACGTTTACCATTGAGTAATATCAATGTACTGTCAGAAGGTAAGCCACGTAAGTTAGCTGGACGAACCAAAGATGCCGCATCACTAATAGGCATTGAATGCACGTTTAATGATGGAATTGCGCCTTTTAATAACTCCAGCATATCAGTATTACCTGATTTACCAAGTTCTTCACCACCGATGATATCGATAGGTACCGGTGAATCACCAATAGAGCGTGGTGCAGAGCGTGTACCCACTACGGCAATTTTTTCTACATTTTTATTTACTTTAGTGACTTCAGCTTGCTCATCTGCAGCTAAGGCAGTTCCTGAAATAAATAAGCCTGCGGTGGTTGTCGTTAATGCAAGTTTAACTGCATGATTTAATAAGTTATTTTTAAATTTCATTCTAATTTCCCCAGTTAGAATTATTGTAATTTCGTAACTATATGATTTTTATCAAGCCACATAGTCTATTAAACTTATACAGTTTGTTAAATAATTGTGCAAGGTGTTAAATAGTTTGGTTTTTTTTGCATTTTCTATAGAGGAAACTCGGGGTTTGCTTACCTATATGAAAAATAATGATATTTTTAAGGGGAGGATTAGAAATAAAGTAATAAATGTAATTTTTATTACAAAAAAAATAATAATTTTGTAAATGTAAATTTTTAGACTGGATACTGTTCAGTAAAGTTCAATGGTAATTATAGATGATCGCTTTGTTCAGGGTTTTGTTGTCGCCACGCTTTCAACGCTTCTCGGTATTCATCCCAAACACATGGGCAACAACTGCCACCACCGCAGCACTGATCAGCAGCCGGTCTGGGTGGTTTTGTGTCGTAAGCTCGGTTTGGTCTATCGGCTGTGTTTTGCGGTATTTTATTCATTATTTACAGATTTAATAGCATGGGCTGTTTATTGGCCCGTGATTATACTTAATCATGGTTTTTTTACTAGCTGAAGAATAGTGCGGATCTGTTAATCGGTGATTGTATTAAATTATGCTTTGTGAAGTGTTAAGGCTATGTGAGAATAGCGTTATGCGACTATATAAAGTTATTCATCGTGCCCCAATTCGAGTGGCAAAAATTAGTACCAAACGCCAACAATTGCGTTTCAAGCGCGCTATGGTGGCACTTAAAATAGCATTGGCGCAAGAAAAGCAAGAAACCAAAGAAATGCTCACTATTTATCGTCGCTACAGCCAAGGTGAGGTTAGTAAAGAGGACCTGCAAAAAGCCAATGCGCAGTTTATTGATATCCTCAAAGGGCTAGGGTTAGGTGTATTTGCCGTTTTACCGTTTGCGCCGCTGACAATTCCCTTAGTCGTGAAGCTTGGTCAATGGGTGGGCGTGGATGTATTACCAAGTTCATTCAACATCAATAAACCACTTAAAGAAATTGATCAGTTAATTGATGAAGAGCAACAACAAAAACCCGCCCATGAAAAAGCCGCAAAGCAAAGTGTAAAACCAAGCGTAAAAAAATAGTGTCATATACTAAAAAGGATAGCCTCTGCGCTATACCTTTTACGCTGGGTTATTGATATGCTTGATCATCCTATTATTTTAAACGAGTCATTTAATGAGTGCATTAATTCGTCATAGTTCTGCTGGTATTCCGCTGTCTTTTGTTGTTAAAAATGACTTAGCTGTGTGGCAACAGCAGCAAACTACTTTTTTACAAAACTGGTTAAATAGCTGTGATTTTGCCACGCAAGGTATGGCACTGGTGGTTGATCCACAAACAGGTGTGCTAAGTCAGGTGTATTGTTTAGTTAATAGCCTTGACGATTTTTGGTTAGCTGGGGACTTAGCGAGCAAGTTGCCTGCTGGTCTGTACCAAGTGCAAGAGTGCGAACAACAATTAGAACAGATTGCACTAGGCTTTATGTTAGGCGGTTATGAGTTTAGTGAATATAAAGCCAAAGGCGCTGCTAAAGCGCAATTGGCGATAGCCGATGCGGCACTTTTTGCACGCCTTGATCAGCAAGCAAGCGCTATCAACCTTGTCCGAGATTTAGTTAATACTCCTGCGGCAGACATGATGCCACAGCATTTATCACAAGTGATGGCTGATCTTGCACATACCTACGATGGTCGTTTCAGTGAGTGGGTGGGTGATGAGCTACTTGAGCAAAACTACCCGACGATTCATATGGTGGGTCGTGCCAGTGAAAACAAACCACGTTTATTAGACTTACGCTGGGGCGCAGAGGATGCACCGCTTATTACCTTAGTGGGTAAAGGGGTGTGCTTTGACTCTGGTGGCTTAGATCTAAAACCAAGCTCTGGCATGCGCAACATGAAAAAAGACATGGGCGGCGCCGCCCATGTAATTGGTTTAGCACAGCTGATCATGGCTGCAAAGTTACCTATTCGTTTACGTGTGTTGGTACCTGCGGTTGAAAATGCGGTATCACGCAATGCATTTCGCCCAGGCGATGTGATTAAAACACGTAAAGGTATTATGGTTGAAATTGATAACACCGATGCTGAAGGGCGCCTAGTATTATGTGATGCACTGACTGAGGCGCAAAATGATGATCCGCAATTACTGATTGATTTTGCTACTTTAACCGGTGCCTGTCGTATTGCGTTAGGGACTGAATTACCAGGGTTTTTCTCAACTAATCGTGATGTTGCGAATGGCATTATTGACGCGGGTATGGCTGTAACCGATCCTGTCTGGCAGTTACCACTCTTTGAACAATACAAAAGCTTGTTAAAAAGTGATGTGGCAGATATGGCTAACTGTGCCAGCACCCCGTTTGGTGGTGCGATCACCGCGGCTTTATATTTAAAAGAGTTTGTAGAGCCAACCACACCATGGGTACACTTTGATGTAATGGCATGGAATTTACGTCCATTACCTGGTCGCCCTGTGGGCGGTGAAGCACTGGGTATTCGTGCGGTGTTTAATTACTTAGAAAACCGTTTTTAATGTTTGAATGCAACTATGACCGCTTGAGCTTTATGGGGCTATGCCTCATAAAGCTCAAGCGGTAAGCCATCAGGATCGGCAAAAAAGGTGAACACTTTACCTGTGTATTGATCAACTCGGATCGCTTCCACCGCCACACCTTGGCTTTGCAAATAAATTTTGCTTTGCTCAACACTCGCCACTTTAAATGCTAAATGCCGTAATCCCTGTGCTTCTGGGTAACTTGGTCGCGGTGGCGCATTCTCAAATGAAAACAACTCTATTTGGCTGCCATCAGGCAAGGCTAAATCTAACTTGTAAGAGTGACGATCTGCACGAAAGTGCTCGGCAATAATCGGTAACTTTAATATCTGATGATAAAAGTGTTTTGAGCGAGAGTAATCGCTGCAAATAATTGCAGCGTGATGAATTGCGAGTAATTGCATAGATCAGTACCGTTGAGCAGAGGCATATTTCGATACGCCGCTGCTTAATTAATAAAATTATGATTACAGATCGGTGCCTTTACAGGCAGCTATCGCTGGGGCTACTAATTCTAAACCAGTTTTATTACACGGTGGCAGCGTTGCATCACTGATATTGATTGGTGTGACACGCTCGCCCCATTTTATGTAACTGGCAGCCCAGGTTAATCCGGCACCAAAAGCTGCAGACATAATATTGGCATGCGGTTTAATTAATCCTTGCTCAACGGCCTCACATAATGCAATCGCAATGGTTGCTGCCGATGTATTACCGTATTCGCCAATGTTAACCATTACTTTTTCATCCGGCACTTTTAAGCGCTGTTGGATGGCTTGAATGATACGTAAATTTGCTTGGTGCGGCACAAGTACATCGATATCATCGAGGCTTAAATTGGCGTGTGTAAGCACATCATCACAGGCTTCGCTCATGCCTTTTACTGCGCGTTTAAAGATTTCGCGTCCTTCAAACAATAAATCAGATGGCCCAATAGGCACATATTTATCTAAGTCACTGCCAAAGTTGGTGATGTGTAAAATATCACGGTCTTCGCTATCACAGCCTGTTTTTGTAGCCAGTAAACCCGCTGGCGTGTCGGCTGCTTGAAGTACCACGGCACCGGCGCCATCACCAAATAATACTGCACTGTCGCGGCGATCCCAGTTTACATACCAGGTCATACGTTCAGCAGCAATTACCACGGCTTTTTTGATCATACCGGCTTGAATTTGTGCTGTCGCTGCTTGCAAAGCATATAAAAATCCAGAGCAGGCCGCATTGGTATCCATGGCGGCTGCACCGACCGCACCAATATTTTTTTGTACCAACGAAGCCGTGTTTGCCACCATAGTAGAGGGTGTACATGTTGCCAATAATACTAAATCTAGGTCTTTAGCATCAATGCCAGCACAGGCGATTGCATGTTTAGCTGCCACAGTTGCCAGCTCTGCAGTACCTACATGGCTTACTCTGCGGGCTTTGATGCCAGTGCGGGATGTGATCCATTCATCATTGGTATCAACTAATTGGCTGATTTCGTCATTGCTAATACGCGCAGGTGGGATACATTTACCCCAACCCGTAATGTGTGCGTAAGTCATAGTGTGCTCTCTTTAAGTGGTCAGACATGTGTCATCTATGTTTGATTTATACCAAAAATCCACTTCTAAGACTAGTTTATCGCTGAGTTTATGTCGTAAATAGTGGTAATCAAACGTAATTTAGGCTAATGGTAGTAGAAAAAAGAGGTAAACATGAAACAAAAATTAATCACTATCTTAGCTTGTCTTGGCGCTGTGGTTTGCTCCGCGTCGAGCTTTGCCACACAAACGCAGGTTATTTACGCCGGTTCAATGTTAGCTGGAGCTGAACAAACGCTGGAAGAACAACAAACTATAGTTATAGAAGATGCTATAATCACCCGTATTGAAAAAGGCTATATCAGCATCGGCGAACTTAAATTGCCTGATGCCACAATCATTGACTTAAAAGATCAGTTTGTTATGCCTGGCCTAATTGATATGCACGTGCATGTTACTTTTGAACGCGATGCAAACACTAACCCTCATCAATGGCTTACAGAATATGAAGCTGATTATGCACTGCGATCGATTAAATACCTGCAACGTACATTAGATGCCGGTTTCACTTCAGTGCGTGATTTAGGCAGCAGCTATAAAGTGATCTTCCCGCTGCAAAGGGCTGTTGAACGCGGTGACATTAACGGACCACGGATATTTGCTGCCGGGGATACCATTACGCCAACGGGCGGACACGCTGATCTGCACGGTTACCGTAAAGATATTAGTGATGTGATAAGTGGCGGGTTAGGGGTGTGTGATGGCGCCGATGATTGCCGCCGCGCGGTACGTGAAGTTATAAAATCAGGTGCGGATGTAATTAAAATCACCGCAACGGGTGGGGTGTTAAGTAATACTGCCGCAGGTGTTAGTCAGCAGTTTACAGATCAAGAGCTGGAGGCAATTGTTGCTACGGCACATAATTTGGGGCGCAGTGTCACAGCGCATGCACATGGCAGCGCAGGTGTTAAAGCAGCCTTGCGAGCAGGTGTTGACTCAATCGAGCATGGCTCTTACTTAGACCAACAGACCATCAAGCTGTTTAAAAAGCATAACGCATACTTAGTACCGACATTACTTGCTGGGCAAACGGTGAGCCAAGAAGTGTTAAGTAACCCGAATATGCCAACAGCAATTGCCGATAAGGTACGCACTGTTGTACCACAAGTAGCAGCGTCATTTAAGTTGGCATTAAAAAACAACATTAACATTGCTTTTGGCACTGACTCAGGCGTGTCGCGTCACGGCAATAACGCCGATGAATTTTTATGGTTAGTAAAATATGGCATGCCACAAAAGCAAGCTATTAGGTCGGCAACGATTGATGCCGCTCGGCTACTTGGTCAACAAGATAAGCTAGGGCAGTTGAGTGTTGGTAAACAAGCAGATATCATCAGTGTCAATGGCTCCCCGCTTGATGATATAAGTACATTGAAAAATGTACAGTTTGTGATGAAAGCAGGGCACGTATATAAACAATTGTAGGAACTACTATGGGCAGCAAAATCAAGGCGTCATTGTTTAATCATTTGATTGATGCTGAGCGGCAATTATTAGATCCAGAGATCCGTCAATCTGAGCAGGCACTTGATACCTTACTTGATGATGACTTTATTGAAATTGCAGCTAATGGCACTGTGTTTAATAAATACCAAGTATTAACGCGGCTGCCTACTGAAGTGGTGCCGCAGTTTTATAATCAGCACTTTAAAGGCCGCATGCTCAGTGATGATATCGCCCAATTAAGCTACCAAGCTGCGTATCGGCGCTCTGCGCGGGCAGAATTTAATTATTCATTACGCATGTCGCTTTGGCGCTTAAGCGACGGCCAGTGGAAAATGGTGTTTCATCAAGGAACGCCGTGCGCCGTATTTAGTATTTCCATGGATGATGATTAGTTTAACTTTCTTTAATTAGGCATTTATGTATGGCGTTTTTAATGCGCACAGATCCGGCCATCAGCCGTTTATTGATGTTACGCAGTGGCGCAATTGCTATTCAACTTATCGCGGTCATTGCCGTTTATTTTCTATTAGAGCATCAGATCCCATTATTGCCCTTATTGGTCGTGATCGCGCTCGAAGCGGTATTTCAAATTTTAAGCGTGATTGCTTATCGCAATGTCAGTAAAGCAAAAGAACTCGGTATGTTGATGCAACTTACTGCCGATGTGCTTTTTTTATCGGTGTTGTTATCGCTGAGTGGCGGGGCAACGAACGCTTTTGTATCATTATTGTTGTTACCTATTATGATCGCAGCAGTGAGCGTAAGCGCCAGAGGTTTGGCCTATATTGCCTTACTGGCGATAGCCGCATACAGCATTTTGTTATTTAAAATGCCACAGCACAGCATGCACCATATGCAAATGACCAGTCATTTTGTCGGCATGTGGGTGAATTTTGTGATCAGCGCCAGCGTTATTGCATTGGTTATTGGCACTATGAACCGTGCTCTGCATTCGCGAGAGCGCACCATTGCAACTGTGCGAGAAAAACAACTACGAGCAGAGCAGCTAGTCACGCTTGATGGTGCTGCGGCACAAATTACCCATCAATTAGCCAGTCCAATCGCCAATTTACAATTATTGTATGAAGAGTTTCTTGAAGAGCAGCCCGATAATGAGATTGTCAAGGACATGCAGCAGCCCTTGTTGCAATGCGCGCAGCAGTTAAAACAGTTTCGTACCCTGTCATCTGAACTACGTACACAAACGCTTGCAGCGACTATCTCGTTAAGTGCATTAGCTCAACAAATTAGCGATACCATGCTATTACAATACCCTGATCAACAGCTTAATTGGCTAAATGCAGCACCCGCGAGCTCAGTTACTAATGATGCTATGTTAGTGCCAGCGATCTTAAACTTATTACAAAATGCCGCGTTTGCCAATCAACAGGCCGAGCAACAAACACTGGAATTGAACTGGCAACAGACTCCCGATAACCCTAAAACAGTGAGTCTCGTTATACGTGATTTTGGTAAAGGATTTAGCGCAGTGCAATTGGCAGAGTTAGGGGGTCAGTTAATGCCCAGTGAAACGGGGATGGGGCTGGCGGTCATGCTTTCTAATGTAACGTTTGAACGTCTACAGGGCTCGTTAATATTATTTAATCACCCACAAGGTGGTGCGGTTGCTAAAGTGCAATTAACCATTGCTGAGCCACAAGTTGAGCCAGCATGAAACTATTAATTATTGAAGATGATATTAATCTTGCCAATACCTTAGCGCGGCGCTTAAGCAAACACGGTTTTGCATGTCAGCTGGCACATAATAAACTAGAGGCTATTAGTGTAGCTAAAAATTACGCACCAACACATATTCTGTTAGATATGAAATTAGCTGACGATAACGGTTTAGCACTGATCGCACCACTGAGAGCCTTACTAACCGACGCACATATTGTATTGTTAACAGGCTTTGCTAGTATTGCCACGGCTGTAGAAGCTATGCGCCTTGGTGCAAATGATTATTTAACAAAACCGGTCGATATGCTCACGTTATTACGATCATTAACAGGCACTGGTGAGCCAATTGATGAGTTAGTTACAGCTGATATTGCCACTATGTCGCCAGAACGCCTAGAGTGGGAACATATTCAGCAAGTGCTGCATACCAATCAAGGCAATATTTCAGCCACTGCTCGGCAACTTAATATGCATCGGCGGACTTTACAGCGCAAACTGCAAAAAAAACCAGTGCAGCAGTAAATCCTAGCGTAATAGGGAGAGTTATTACGGGGTTTGATAATCCCCAGCAAATGAATTATTGCTTTTTACTCAACAAAATTAGTCCGGCAAACTTACTAATACAGTTGTTTTTAGCTACTTTAAGCGACGTTCAGCTTACTTTAATGCGTTTATATTTGGGCACCAGCAGCGCATTCTAGGTAGTTTTGCTGTTTAGATAGTTGCTGCAATGGCGTTCATTAACTACAGTGAAATTATCGATGTATTTTTTGCATAAGTAGTCGTTATGGATTTATCACAACTAGATTTTGTAGCGGTATTTTTAGCTGCCATGTCTTCTTTTATGTTAGGAGGCATTTGGTATTCACCCTGGTTGTTTCAACGAGCCTGGTTAGAAGGCTGTGGCTTAACGGAGCTGGATTTAAAAGCAACAAATCCAAAGTGGGTATTTGGCGGCGGTTTTGTTTTATCGTTATTTATCGCTTTTGGTTTATCAATGTTTTTAGGACCACATCCACATTTAGGGGTTGCAGTCGGTGTTGGTTTTGCTATTGGCGTATGTTGGGTCAGTAGCGCCTTAGGAATGAGTTATATTTATGAACAACGGCCACTTAAGCTATTTTTGATCAATAGCGGTTACCATATCTTGCAGTTTACCTTAATGGGCTTAATTTTGGGTCTGTGGCCATAAGCTGTTAATCTATTCGCGTGTTTGTAGTAAAAGTAACAAAATAATGGCAAAACCGCATAAAAAAGGCCCCAGCAAAACCATCGATATTTTTTGTAGCCAATGTAAAGCCCCCTTATTTAAATACCGTAAAGGCGGCAAAGGTGCGCTGGTTAAATGTTTTATCGAACGCATCAGTCAAGATTTCACCACAACCCCTTGTATATGCCCGCAATGCGCACGCCCCTTCGCTCGAGAAGCAATCATCCGCGGCGCCCCCGCGTATAAAATGATCGGCGGCAAAGTGACGTTTAAGTAGTTATTTCATTCGATATTTCATTCATGTTTTATTCATTTAATCATCTTTTCGGCTGATTGTACCGATATATAGTTTACGTATAATTGTTACTAGGACGTAACAGTCATTAAATTAAAGGATTAAAATGAAGCCTGCCTCTGTCTTTCTAAGGTATCAAGATTATTCGTTTTATCATTTAAAAACCACTGCATTTAGTTAAAAACAAATTATAAATTAAACAATACTTAATTAAGGTTAAATTATGAATAAAATAAAATTTCTTACTTTACTTTTAGCTTTTTCAGGAACTGTAAATGCTAGTTGTAATAAATATGCTTGTGAAGGAGTTTCAAATGTTGTTTTTAGTTCTGTGGTTGCAACTACGGATGAAGTTAAAATCAAGTTTCATGAGGGTACTGATGCAACTTTGTCATGTAGTTTAGATAATGATAATGCCGCGCTTTTGAATAGCCAAAGTGCAAACTACCGTAATATGCAATCTATGTTATTAACAGCGATTGCTGCTAACTTACCGATTGCTCTTAAATTTGATAATACATCGCCTATTTGTGAAGTTGAGTCTATTGAAGTTAAAGTTGTTGAATAATAATAAAAAGTGAAACAGCATGTATAATAAAAAAGGATTATGGACCCTCTTTTTAGGTCTAGTTAGTTGGAGTGGGATCGCTAGTTCAGTTACGCCAACTAACAATATTTGGCAAGATAGCAATGGTGATCTTTATTATCAACAACCTGTCAAGCAAGTTACAACCATCGATGAAGCGCCTGTTAGCATTCGGCTTTTTGAATCAATGCCTTATGTACGAATTATAGAAACTGCTGAAGGCTATCAGCTTGTTCCTATGTCTAAATCAGAGTTTATGAAACTAAGTAATGAATTAGATGTGGTTGGTAAACGCTTAAGAAGTGACTTTGATGGCGATGGTATTCCAGATATTTTAATCCAGACTAATCTCGGTCATGAGCTGTTGGTTTCTAATAAAACAGTTAAGCCTTTTAAAATTGGTATCGACATTAGAAGTTTTGGCAATGAAATCGAAGTTCGGGATGTAAACTACGACTTTAGAGCTGATATAGTTAATAAAGATACTCAAGAAGTGTATTATGCTCAAGCCGCAGGCTTAACGCATGCGATTAATACGAATGATTATGTAGGCACAATTGCGGCTGAAAGTAACGTAACACCAAGTGGTGAATTTACTTATAACATTCCAATTACACTCGGAGAAGCAACAGGAGGTCTTAAGCCTAGTGTGTCTTTAAGTTACTCTTCGACCCCCAGAAATGGCCATGTAGGAGTTGGTTTTAATATCGGTGGCTTAAGTGCTATTAGCCGCTGCGAAAAAAATATGGAAACTGATGGGGTTGCTAGTTCGGTAAATTTAGATCAAAACGATATGTTTTGCTTTGATGGTCAGCGTCTTATTTTAAAAGCTGGACAAACATATGGTGCTAACAATACAGAATATCGTACGCGACAAAATAATGGCCAAAAAATAGTAGCGCATACAACCAATACTTCAACAGGCCCCTATGCATTTACTGTCTATGACACTCAGGGTAATAAATATACTTACGGGAAATATAGCTCGGCACAAGATGCATTAATAAAAGCAACGAATGGCAGAGGCTTTGCGTGGGCTTTAAAGCGCGTTGAAGATGCGTCTGGAAATTATTATAGCTATAACTACGGTAACGTAAGTGGAAGTTTAGAGTATTATCCAGTTTCAATTAAGTATTCAGGACATGGAAATACTACTCTCAATGAAATACGTTTTAATTGGCAAACTCGAGCAGATACAAGCAGTATAACTTATTTAAAAGGTAATAAAATTACGTTAACTAAACGTCTTCAAACCGTTGAATCGTATTATTCTGGTAATTTGATACGTCGATATAATTTGACCTATGGCGATATTGGCACAGGCGTTACTCAAAGTATATTGCAAAAAGTGCAAGCCTGTTCTAGCGATAATAAATGCCTTTCACCTACTATATTTAATTGGACAAATAGAGGTGGCGTGAAGCTTGGGCGTGATATTGGCACTGATTATTCTAGAAATAGTCGTTACAAAGCGCATCAATTTTTAGACTTTAATGGCGACGGACTCACAGACATTGCTTACGTGAGAAACGACCGTGGTAGCTCAACTGATTATCTTTATTTAATACCAAATACAGGGAGTGGTTTTGGTACGGAAAAACGCTTTAATAACTTAGCAAGCAAATCATTTAGAAAAACCTGGAAAGTCATTGATTACGACAAAGACGGTAAAGATGATATTCTGTATATGCCATCAGGCTCAAGTTATTGGCGAGTTTTAAAACATACCTCAGCGATGAATTTTTCGTTTACTGATTTAACCGCAATAAGTAAACCAAGTAATGATAATAATACCCGCTTTATGGATATTGATGCTGATGGATATCCTGAGTTACTTCACTTTGTAGGAAATAAATTATCTTACCAGAAAGGCACTAAAACGGGTTTAGCAAGTGGAGCGGCAAAGGCGATTAAATTTAATCTATCTGCTCCTGCTGATTCTAGTGCAACTATGTTGGCATATGATAAGGAAGATAATACATTTCAGGCAATGGATTTTAACGGTGATGGCCGCGCCGATTTTTTAGCAAAAGTACAGCTGTCAACTTATATTGAAGAACCCCCTTGCAGAAATAGATTTGATTGTGATGTAAATCCAAGATCTGCTCCTTTAGCATCAAATCAACAAATAAGTCAGTCTAGCTTAGCAACAGAGAACCAGATTGAAGAGCTTCATAACAATGGTGATTTGGATGCTAATTATGCCTTAATTCCAGTGAATAGTAGCCAATTAAATCCAGTTAATATGTTAGCCTCTGTGGATATTCCACAACAGGCTATGCTCAATGAAGTTCAAAAGACTGAAGGATTAGTTACAACTCAGGGAGTTTCAAGGACTACATATTGGAAAGTATTAATCTCAAAAGGAAACGATACATTTGATGAGTTTTTAACTGTTGGCAGTACCGCAGGAATAAAAGACATTCAAGTTGCTGAGTTGAATGGAGATGGGTTGGCGGATATTCTATATCGCGATAACAATAATAAATGGTACGCACGTATTAATAATGGCAATGGTTTTAATAGCGCTATTTATCTGTTTACTTATGATAAGCCAAGTTTAAAAACTGTTGATATTAACGGTGATGGCGTGCAAGAGATCTATCGTGAGAATTATGGAGACTATTTCCATTTTTATAATGGTAGTGGTTTCACATCAAGAAAATTAACAGATAACCGTTCAGATTATAACTTTTCTACCTACATGGATGTCACCGGAGATGGTACACCCGATAAGCTTGTTTTTTCTGGAAGGATGGGGCTTTATCAAAATTCAGATGCAGCAGCCACGTTAATAACCTCGGTTACGGATGGTTTTGGTGCCAAAACTCATGTCACTTATTCTACGTTAAATAACCGTAATGTGTATGTTCCACATAATGATGCAAGAAGTAAAAATTGGGGGAATGGTCGTGTTACCGATGTTAAATCGGGAGCGAGAGTGGTTAGTTTACTGCGCAAAGGGGGCGACCAAATTACTTACAAATATCACGGTGCAAAGGTGCAGGTTGGCCGTGGTATGTTGGGCTTTAGACAAATAGAAATCGAAAGTAATAATACAGGTACTAAAGTTATAACAACCTATCGCCAAGATGGTGATTATCGAGGTAGTGCCGAGCGAGTTCAGTCCTATGTACGTTATGGTGATGATACTAGCTCTGGCGGTGGTTCTGACGATGGCGGTGGAAATCCCCCTGGTGATCCATGCGAAATTATACCTGAGGTATGCAACTGCAAGTGGGGAGATAGAGCATGCGAAATTCCTAGAACAGTACCCATTGCAGATGCTGAACAATTTACAATGGCATCAGGTAGCAAGCAAATGTCGTCGGTAAATAACTTTTCAGCTTCGGATTTGGCAAAGGTTGCAACACTATCTACGGCCACTGTAAACAGTAATATTTGGCGATTAAAGTCAGAGATAAAAACTACGTATAATCGTAAGCAAGAAACTGCTTTTAAAACTGCAAATGCAACTGTCCCTTACTTAGTTTTTCCAAACCGCACAGAAACGCGTAGTTATAATACGGATGATAGTAACCAAACTGTTATCGCCACGAAAATTAAAACATTGGCTATTGATAATTTTGGTAACCCAATCACTGAAGCAAGTACCGTCGATAGCCGTAATGGTTATGCACATAGCAGCTCAACCAATACATACAGTTATAGTGTTTACGGTGGGCGATTAACTAGAAAAGCAGAAAGCAAACGTTATTTAAATCGTTTATCTGGCAGTAATAAAGGTAATTATACTAACGCCCATATAAGTACCTTTGTTTATGATGGCTTAGGCAGGTTGACGAAATCGATAGCAGACAATGGCGTGACCAAAACATACACCTTAAATAGTTATGGTTTGATCAGTAAAGAAACCGTCAGTAAAGCAGGTTTACCAACTAAAACTTTACATACTTATTATGATAGTACCTATCGACACGTTACTGGAGAAGAAAACACCTTAGGACATCGTAGCACGATTGGTTATGACGGCTATGGGCGCAAAAGCTATACACAAACAGCAAATGGTCAACGTACTTATTATACATATAACAAGCTTGGTCGTTTAACGGGAGAGATATCGACACCCGCAAACAATAGCAGTACATCAGGTAGTCAAGCACTGAGCAACAGTAAAACTAAATATTGGTGTAAAAGCACGTCACATTGCCCTTCAAATTCGGTTTATTATGAAGAAACTATCAGCGAAGGATCGCCTGCGAGTCGAAGTTACTTTGATGTACTAGGGCGCCCCTTGCGTGAGGGGAGTATCGTGCTTAATGGAAACTATGTGTATGTTGATTACAAATACGATAGTAAAGGGCGTAAAATTCAGGAGTCAATGCCATTCTTTGCAAATGCTACCCCGACTTGGAATACTTACCAGTATGATAAACAAAATCGCGTTGTATCAGTTACCAAATCCGATGGTTCTGTATGGGATACACAATACAATGGTGAAGAGGTTACCACCATTAATCCCTCAGGGCACAAAAATACACAGCTGAAAAATGCGATGGGATTACTGGTTAAAGTGATCGACGCTAATGGTAAATCAGCCACTTACCAATACGATGAAAATGGTAAATCGCGTATATTAGCGGGCCCTAAAGGTAACCAAATTAAAGTTACGTTTGATAAATATGGCAATAAAACGCAGGTAATTGATCCCGATAAAGGGACTGTTAACTACAGCTACAATGCGTATCACCAGCTTAGTCAAGAAAGCGATAGTAACGGAAATTTAATAACGTATAAATATGACACGTTAGGTCGTGTTATTGAAAGTGTGCGAAAGCGTAACAACAAACTTGAGCATCACACTGTCACTACGTACGACAGTGGTAGTTATGCTAAAGGCATGGTGTATACTACCAGTGACAAAGTAAGTGGGTTTACTGAACGCTTTTATTATGATGCATTTGGTCGCAACCGTGAAAAACACACTATTATTGATGGTGATACCTATAAAGAGCTTTGGGCTTTCAATAATAATGGTCAACTATTAACTGAAACAGACGCAACCGGAAAATCGGTTTCGTATATTTATAATAGTTACAAGCACCTAACCTCTGTAAAAGATAACCAAACCAATGCAACGGTTTGGCAAGCAAAAGCAGCGGATGCGTTTGGTAATATCACCAAAGAACAACTCGGAAGTAGGATTACCCGTAACAAAGTGTTTGATGCTCATACTGGTTTATTAACCAGCATGGTTTCAACGGGCAGCGGTACACTGCAAAACTTACGCTACGACTGGAGCAACCTAGGTAACTTAAATTATCGCCAAGACTTAGTAGTAAATAAAAAAGAGACCTTTGGTTACGACAGCCTAAACCGTGTAACAAGTAGCCGTATTTCAGGTGGCGCAAGTACCGATATTCGCTATAACGAGTTGGGTAATATCACCTATAAAACAGGGGTGGGTACTTATTATTATCAAAGTAGTCGCCCACATGCTGTGACACAAGTTACAGGGTCTCGCCCTAATAATTACCAGTATGATGCTGCTGGTAATATGGTTAAAGATAATGACCGTGAGCTGGTATATAACTCATTCCATAAACCGACTTACATCAAAAAAGACGATTATTGGGTTGAGTTTGCCTACTCGGGGGCAGGTAAACGTTACAAACGTTCAGAGTTTGGTGGCGAAAAAGGTAGTTTAATCCCTATCCTAAACGGTGATATCACAGTATTTATCCCGTTAGCTCAAGAAACTCGCTACGTAGGTAATGTTGAGTTTATTCGCTACGGAGGGCAAAGTGCGTGGGTGAGTAAACGCTATATTGCTGGCAAAGTATTAGTGACGACGGTGAATAGTCAAGCCACAACACGTTACATGTTAGATGATCACTTAGGTTCAACACATGTAATTGCTGATGCCAATGGTAAGCTTGAACAAACCATGAGCTTTGATGTGTTTGGTGCACGGCGTGATGCGAAAACATGGGCGAGAGATTTCAGCGACCAAGCTAAATTTACCAGTAAAATAACGTTACGTGGTTTTACTGGGCATGAACAAATGGATGAGGTAGGCCTAGTTCATATGGGTGGGCGAATTTACGACCCTATACTCGGGCGCTTCTTACAAGCAGATCCCATGGTGCAAGCACCAGAGAACATTCAAAACTTAAACCGTTACTCGTATGTAGTGAATAACCCGCTGAACAAAACCGATCCAAGTGGGTATATTTTCGCGACTATAGCCATATGGGCGTTAAACGCTATGGTTTCCCAACAAGTTGTAGTAGGAGTTGCAGCCACTGTATTGAAGGGGATGTTAGCAGCATATTCTTATTATGGATACGCCAAGTTAGCAGTCGGAATAGCTAAAGCAATAGACGGTGGTGGGACAGCAATGGCTAATTTTGCAGGTGGCTTTGCTAAGGGCTTCGCGCAAGGGCAAGCGGTTACTTGTATGTTGAATATGGCTGCGGGCGGCGGTTGTGTTGATGGGCTGGAAGCTAAAAAGCAACAAGCTAAAACGCAGGGAAATACTAAAACGGATGGGGGAAATGAAACACCTTCAGTTAGCGTTAAAATTGAATTTGGTTTCGATGGGGGCTTAAAAAGTAATGATGTCGATCTTCAGAACTTTGAGACTAAGTCTCAAACAATTAACGTTGATGGCGAAGGCTTCAATTATAATACACTTGGCCCAAAAGGGTTCGATACCCAAGTAAAAAGAAGTCTAACTTCAATAGCTAAAACAGACGCTGGTAAGAAAATGCTTAAAAGCATTACAAAAGGAGGACAGTCTTTACTCATACAGTTTGGGCCAAATAATGGTGCAGGGATTGCTGATGGCTATGATGCTGGGATTGTTTTCAATCCAAAAAAACGAAACAGTATTCATACTAATAAAGGTACTGTGAATGATTCTCCAAACTTTGCATTAGCTCATGAGGTATTCCATGTTTGGGGACCTATGACCCGAGGCTACTTTGGAGGAAATGATCGAATCAAGATAGGTGACCCTGTCAGAGGTCTTGGTGCTATGGAAACCTACGCTGTCAGATATACTAACAGAATAAGGTTGCAATCAGGTGCGAATTACCAACGCACACATTACCTAGAAAAAGGAACGTTATATGCGATACCTTAAATTGTTATTTATAATTAGTATTTCACTGATAACTGCTTGCTCCAAGTTTGACAATAATTCGTATGAATATAAAGAACTATGTACTTTTGACGAGAAAATATTCGACAGCTTAGAAGGAGAGGTTAGGGAGAGTATTAGTAAACCTTCGGAATTAAATAATTTTTTGTTGGTCCGACAGATGCATCCGGATACTAATAGTTATAGTGTTACACTCTTTGAAAATGAGATGTCAAAAGGAACGGTTTATTATATAGACAATGAGAAAAATAAAGTGTTTAGCTTACTATCACCTAACTATGTTAATAATATTTTTCTAGCCTCGAAATCATTAGAAGAGTTTAATGTTTCACGTTATTTTACAACTGAAAATATATTTGGTTTTTCTTGTTACTCTATCGAAGTTAATAAAAACTCTAATTACAAGAGTTATGACTTCGTAGGTATGACTAGGAATTCTGCTTTATATGAGTTTGTTAATAAAATAGAAAGAGCTGCGGCTCTCGCTTATTACTGATAGGAATACTGATGTGTAGTAAACAGTAAACGGGGTCACGGCACTATCGGGGTCCACTATCGGGGTCAGGTCTTGTTTTTTGCCACTAATTACATAAAGACAAAAAGAAAGACCTGACCCTATTCACTTTTACATATTCACACCAATCGACGTCATTACTGGATGCATAGTCATATTTAAAGTGAGTTTAAAAAGTAACAACACTTGGTTTTTTGAATAAAAAGATCAAGAAAACACAACTGCCTGCTTGACCAGAACTTTCTAATGGGTGACCCCGTTTACTGTTTACTACACATCAGTATTCCTA
>NZ_DRGM01000093.1 GCF_011050055.1 Pseudoalteromonas prydzensis
GTTGCCTTATTTAACGACATTTCGTTACGCAAAGAAAATGAACAGGAAATGTGGCTACAAACTAATTTTGACACCTTAACGGGTTTGGCAAATCGCTATCATTATAATAGTAAGCTAGATCAAGAAATGATCCGTGCGACGGCTGATAATAAGCGTTTGGCAATTTGTTTTATTGATTTAGATCGGTTTAAAAGTGTTAACGATACCCTGGGGCATAATAGTGGTGATTTACTGTTACTTGAGGCTGGTAAAAGGCTTAAAGCATGTATGCGTAGCTCTGATGTAGTTGCTCGTTTAGGTGGCGATGAGTTTGCGCTATTACTGCCCGGGATCAATACGTTAGCAGATATTGAGCGATTAGCTAAAAAAGCTCTGCTGGCGCTTAATTCTTCATTTAAAATTGGTGAGCAAGATGTATTTGTATCCGGCAGTATGGGGATCACTATTTTCCCCGACGATGGAGCCGAGCGCAAAATATTATTACGTAATGCAGATAGCGCCATGTACAAAGCTAAAGCACAAGGGCGAAACTGCTTTGAGTTCTTTACCAGCGGCTTGCACGAACAAGCGACAGCTCGCAGCAAGCTTGAAAATGCTCTCCATAAGGCTCTTAGTAATAACGAGTTTACCGTTTATTTTCAGCCAATTATTAGCCATGATAAAAAGAAGGTCGGTTGTGAAGCTTTATTACGATGGCATAGTGCGGAGCTTGGCGATGTGTCGCCGGCACAATTCATTCCGGTATGTGAAGAGTTAGGATTGATCATTGCAATTGGTGAGTGGGTACTCAGAGAAGCATGTCGCGAAGCTGCTAAGTGGTGTAGCTGTTTCGGTGAGCAGTTTTTTGTCACGGTAAATATGTCTAGCGTGCAATTTATTCGTCAAGATATTGAAGCGTTAGTTAAAAGTGTTTTGCAGGAAACTCAGTTATCAGCTCAGTGTTTAACCCTTGAAATTACAGAAACGCTACTTGCTGATAATAGCTCAAACATCTTGCAGCAGTTACAAGCATTACGTGCAACCGGCGTGGGTTTGGCAATTGATGACTTTGGCACCGGTTACTCGTCGTTGAGTTATTTAAAGCGTTTTCCGCTGAGTAAGTTAAAAATAGATCGGGAGTTTATCAAAGACTTACCCGATGATCTTGAAGATTGTGCGATGGTTAGTGCAATAATTTCAATGGCTAGTAACCTACAGCTTAAAGTTGTTGCCGAAGGAGTTGAAACCTCTGCACAGCTGGCTTTCTTAAATGCTCTAAATTGTGATTATATTCAAGGCTTTTTATACAGTAAACCACTGCCAGCGGCACTATTTGATCAATACATTAGGGAGTTTATCGCGGGGCAAAATAATAAATGAGTAGCTACACAGCACTGTAATGGTATTTCAGCGCTGTGTATTTAGTTAGCATTATGACAATAGCCGCTGAAGATGAATTTATATTCAGAGTTAGAACTTAAATCTTTCTACCGCGCTGGTTAATGAGTGGGCGAGTTGGTTAACGTTTTCACTTTGATTGGCCAGTGACTTTGCATGTTCGGCATTGCTTTGTGCTTGTACGGTTACTTGCGCCATGATCTGTTTTATACCATTACTGTTATCAAGCTGATGATGTGATGAATCCGCAATTTGTGTGCTCATTTGGTTAATTGTCACTAAGGTACTTTTTATTTTATCTACGGCTTGGTTTAGCTCGCTACTATTGGCAACACATTCTTTTGCTTGCTGTTGGCCGTCATTGATCTCATGGTGAGCTGTGCTGGCTTGTTGTTGTAGCGTTTGGATCATGGTGTGAATTTCACTGGTAGAGCTTTGTGTGCGAGCGGCTAAAGAGCGAACTTCATCTGCGACTACAGCAAAGCCTCGGCCATTTTCACCGGCACGGGCCGCTTCAATAGCAGCATTAAGTGCAAGTAAATTTGTTTGTTCAGCAATGCTACTAATTGTATCTACTATTGCGCCAATTAATTGTGTGTGTTGAGTGAGTTCGTTGGTGCTTTGCACTGCTTGATCAAGACGAGCGAGTAAAGCGGCAATGCGCTGACTGTTGCGATCAGCTATGTGATTCACATCATTGGCAAATTGCGAGGCGTTTGCAACTTCACTGGAGGTGTTATCAGCTTGCTCACAAACGGCTTGGGAATTACTAAACATGCTATGAGCCACCGAACTGGCTTGTGCTATGTGATCTAACTGTTGCTGCGCTGCTAGGGTCATGTGTTGGCCTTGCTCGCTGGTTTGAATTGCTGATTGATCTAAGGTGTGGGCGTTGTCACTTATTGCACTTAGTAGTGTACTCAAGTCATCACTTAATTGATTGATATTATTTAACAGCAGACCAAATTCATCGTCGTTAACTGGTTTTGTGCGTTTCGACAAGTCACCGGAAGCGATACGTGATAGCGCTTTATTAACAGTATTCAGCGGTTTTAGCATTGCCTTAGTCGTTAAAAAACAGATCAACGCTGCAAACGAAATAAGCACTAAACTTATAATAATGGCGAGTGTTGAGCCTGTGCTAATGACCGATTGAGCATCAGCTTGTAAGGTGTTAAAACGTTTATCGGCTAATTGATTGAGCTCAATAATAAGTTGTTCGGTAAGTTGAAATTGCTGTTGAAATGCTGAAAAGGCTTGTTCAGCCTCAACTTTGCTGGTTAAAAGTGTAGTTTGTTGCTGATATAGCATTGTTAACTGTTTATTTATTAAGTTTAGTAGCTCTTCTAGGCTGACAAAGTTGGTTTTATTTTCCAGCTCACTTGCTTGTTGTTGTAGGTAGGTAAAATTAGATTGAATATTATCTAGCAAAAAGTTGGTATCTTGTTGGTGCTCGTTGAGTGTTTGCAAGGTGTTTATATGACTGATGTTTTTAACATTATTACCTAAGGTGAAAAGCAAATCATCAATGCGGGTCGCGGTGCCAACAATCGCGGCTAATAATGTTTGTTGTTCAGCTGCTACTTCGATTAATTCTAAATCAAGTAAGCCATTACTTAAATCAGCGAGGTTGTTAGCGTAATCATTTGCCAATGCAGTGACCTCAGTTGTGGCGGTCAGTCCTTGCTGTTTGGCGTTAAACATTGTTGTGTTGGTAGTATTAAGTTGCTGATAGCGTTGCTCTATTTTTGACAGTAACTGCTGCATTTGCGGTTGATCATGAAGTTGCGTGTTTAGCTCTTTCAGCTTGCTGGCAAATATGGCTTGGTTGTCACGGGTACTCTGTTGCTGCTGTTGTAAGCTGCTTTCTGTTGTTTGACTGTACGCAACAGCATTATATTTGGTGATTGATAACAGTGATAAACGAAGCGCATTACTTTGTTGTTGTACCGGTACGGCTAACGTTTCTATATCTGCGGTCGCATGATTAATTTGCCCGAGTGACCAGTAAAAAAAGCCACTGCTGGCAAGCATTAAAAAACCAATTGTGGCAAAGGCAAAAATCAGTTTTGTTTTTATAGCAATAGCGCGCATAGCTAACCCGTAAATACTTAAGTATTTATGAGTGTAGCAGTATTTTTGTAAATTATAAGCGTTGCGTGCGGATGCTTTACTCTAAATTACAGTGATATTTGTTGCCATCAATGATTAGCATTGCTTCGTTACCTTTGGTCCAAAAAAGTACGTCATCATTGCTATATTTTGCACCTGAGGCGCTGATCTGTTGCGTTAACGGGTAGGTAACCTGGTTATAAACCAGTGAGGCCGTTTCTGCACTCTCGCTGGTGATAACCGCCGTTAGTTGGCTATCGCAGGAATAAGATTGGCTGTTTTGTGGTTCAGTACATGCACTAAGGCTGAGCATACCGAGTGCAATTAATAAGCTTTTATACATAAATAGGTACCTTGGTAAGTGGGTTTAACGACTAGCATAGCAAACGAAAATTAACCGTTGGTGAAAGTGGCCGTTTAGGCTATGTTGATTATTATAAACATTTAACTGCAAAGGAAATTAAATGGCAGGTACGAATCTATTAACCTTGTTGGATGATATCACTACATTGTTAGATGATATTGCCACAATGAGTAAAGTCGCGACAAAAAAAACCGCTGGTGTATTGGGGGATGATTTGGCGTTAAATGCTCAGCAAGTTACCGGTGTTAGTGCAGATCGTGAACTGCCTGTGGTGTGGGCCGTGGCAAAAGGGTCGTTTCTTAATAAAACCATTTTGGTTCCTGCCGCTTTATTGATCAGTGTCTGGCTGCCTTGGCTTATTACGCCGTTACTAATGATTGGTGGGTTATTTTTGTGTTTTGAAGGTGCCGAAAAACTGGTTGAAAAGTTTTTACCTAGCCCGAAAAACGACGAGCTGAGTGAAGCTGAACATCTAGATTTAGTGGCATACGAAAAACAAAAAATTAAAGGAGCTATTCGTACTGATTTTATTTTATCGGCAGAAATAATTGTCATCACGCTTGGCACAGTTGCCGGTGCAAGTTTGCTTAATCAAGCGCTGGTATTGAGTGTGATTGCTGTGATCATGACCATAGGTGTGTATGGTTTGGTAGCAGGAATTGTAAAGCTCGATGATGCTGGTTTGTATTTACTCAAACAAGCCCAGCAAACGGGTAATCGTTTTAAAGCATTACTAGGGAAAGGTCTATTAGCTGCGGCACCACGTTTAATGGCGTTTTTAGCGTTTGCTGGTACGGTCGCGATGTTTTTAGTTGGCGGTGGTATTTTAGTGCACGGCATAAGTGTATTGCATCATTGGCAAATAGCGGTCACTGAATTTGCACTAACAAACTTAGGCAGGTTGGGAGAAGTGTTTGCGCCATTATTATTTGATGGCTTATTAGGCGTGCTGGCTGGCGTTGTTGTGGTGCTCATTCATCACACTGTTGTGAGTATAAAAACAAAAGAGCCGGCAAATTAAATTTGCCGGCAATGGCTTAGCAAGGGAATGCTATGAAAGTTATAAGCTTAGTGGTCGTGCTCTGCTTCCTCAGCGATGCCTAACCAAGTTATTTTACTTGGGGTAAAATCAAGGTTAAGAATAGTTTCGGCCGTTTGTTCATGAGTATCGACGCTTAATACTGTTTGGTTATTTGCATCGCTGATATATACCGTATCATCGGCCGCTGAAGCCGCTAACGCATAGCTGCCTGCGGGGCTGTCGAGTACTTGAAAACGAGCACTGACTTGCCAATCATCCTCAGCATCCAGTATCGATAAAAACCCATCGCTTTCCAGTACGTAAAACTCGCCTGTAATACTATCGAGCGCACTTGCTAATACGGTATTTTCGGTATTTTGCTGCCATGCAAGCTGTGTCATTTCAGCTGATTCTGGGTCGATGGTGTAAAAAAGCTTACTTTGTGCAATACCTAAAAAGAGCTCGCTGTGCTCGCTCCCTTTAATACTACCAATCCGTGCACCTTCGGCAAAACTATCAAGGTTAGCTACTTTAGTTGCGTTAAATGCACCATTGTGTTCTTCAATAACTAATACACCATCACCGCAGCCAAAGGCAATGTGCTGATGATTTTGTGCGCTGCCATGCAGTGCAGGGCAATCAAGCTCAAAACGCTGTTCTTGGTGGAAGTGATCGCCATGAATATGTAGTTGTTCCACATAATTTGGCAGCACGCTAGTTACATCTTCACTGCGATAGGTGGTGATCACTGAGTCACCGCGAATTTGTGCCGTACCATGCATAGCATTAGCAAAACTATGTGTTGCCAGTGTTTCGCCATTTGCAATTGATTCGTCAGTTAAAATAGCAAAGCTTGCAGCAATACCCGCATCTATATTGCCATCAAAAAACAGCGCAGCTTGCTGTTCGCTTACATCAAAATGAGTTGGCTTATCATTTGTTAATGTAAACCCTGACAAGGCAGGAGCTTGTTTGTAATCATGCAGGTGATCATCATGATCTTCTCGGTATAAACCACCATCAATAAACTCAACATAGTTATCAGCGCGTTGTATCAATACTGCAAAACGATTGTTAGGACTTGCATATAAGCCGCTAACAATATTGGTAGTATTAAACATTTCAAGTAGCGCGTTAGTGTCAGTATCGAAAATTGATACGTTGGCAGCATCAGCGTGACTAATGGCTAAACGCCCTGTTGAAGTGATTTCGGTATGCTCATGGTCATCTGGCTGTCCAGCATTTTTATCTGCAAGATCATCAATTTCACTGTTACAGGCACACAGTACAGCAACCATAGAGGCGATCAGGCTAGTTTTAAAGTTAGGTAAAATCATTAGCAGTCCAATGTTTTGTTATAATATATCGGCAATGTTATATTGTAACCAAATTAAAGTAAATAGTTACTCTTCGTTGTTTACTTAAGTATTTGGATGGATACCTATTTAAAACTTTATTGGGTACAATTGTAGCAATTATAAAAATACCAATTTAAAAGGATGTTGTATGAATAAAATAATGCAGTTTATTGTTGTTATTGTGTTGCTCTCTTGTTGCCCAATTAGTTATGCAAATCAGTCAGGTCCTACAGTCGAGGACTTTAGCCGCAGCAGTGAATATAGCCAAGTTAAAATCTCCCCTAAAGGCAGCTACCTTGCAGTAATTATGCAACCTCAAGGTAAAAAGGTACTGGTTATTTTAGATGCTAAGAAATTCACAATTCACCATGCTATTAATTTTGAGAGCAATGCGCAGGTTGGTGCTTATCACTGGGTAAGCGATGAACGAGTTGTTGTTGCAAAAGAATACTTACGCGGTTGGCAAGATCATCCTGAATATTACGGTGAATTATATGGCGTGAATGCCGATGGCTCGAAAGCTAAATATTTAGTTGGCTATCAGGGCGAAATGCAAACTGGTTCTCGTATCAAAAAAGCCACACCGGTTTATGGTACCTCTTATTTGCTGGATCCTTTGATCCACGATGATGATAAAATGCTTATCATGACTTATCCGTGGACATCTAGTAGTGAACCGCACACAGTTGTTTATGAGGTCGATGTTTTTTCAGGAAAGCGTCGTAAAGTTACCCGCTCACCGTCACGTATGGCCAACTTTTTGACCGATCATGAGGGGAATGTCAGAGTGGCTGTTTCCAGTGATGATTATATCAAACCCACAATTCATACCCGTGAAAAATCAGGCGGCCGTTGGCAAGAACTTAACTTAGGTGATTTGACTTACAGCGATATGAACTTACACGCTTTTGATAGTAGTGGTGATGCTGTTTATGTCACTGCGTCTATCAGTGGTGAAGCGCAAGGCTTATATAAATTGAATCTGAAAACCAGAGCAATTGATTTAATTCATAAGGAAGAGGGGGTTTCACCAAAGCAAATATGGGTTGATGAAGCATCAAAAGAGTTATTTGCGATTGAAACCGAGCTAGGCTATCCGACTTATGCCTTTGTCGATGGGCAATCAGAGAAAAGCATGCGTTTAAAATCATTAATCTCCGCTTTAGCTGGTGAACAAGTACAGCTTGTAAGTAGTACTGAAGATGGTGACACTAATATTATTTATGCCTCGAATGACCGTAACCCTGGCCAATATTATTTATTCGATGCTAAAAAAAATAACTTACGATTTTTGTTTGCATCTCGTAGTTGGCTTGATGCCGAGCAGATGGCGCAGACCAAACCAGTGAGTTATACCAGTCGAGATGGTTTAACTATTTATGGCTACTTAACACTGCCGAATAACAGTACAGAGAAAAACTTACCTTTAGTGGTTATGCCACACGGTGGTCCACATGGCCCTCGCGATTGGTGGGGGTTTGACCCCGATGCACAGTTACTTGCCAACCGTGGCATGGCGGTACTAAAAGTTAATTTTAGAGGCTCAGGTGGTTTTGGCCGTAACTTTGAGCATGCTGGGCATCAAAAGTGGGGGGCTGAAATCCAATTTGATATTATTGATGGTGTTAAGTATTTAATTGAGCAGGGCACGGTTAATAAAAATAATATCTGTATTATGGGCGCGAGCTTTGGCGGATACTCAGCGTTACAAAGTGCGATTTTAGAACCTGATATGTTTAAATGTGCGATTGGCGTTGTTGGTGTTTACGATTTGCCGTTAATGTTTAAAGAAGGAGATGTTGCGGAGCGCGACAGTGGCCAACGTTATTTACAGAATGTATTGGGCACAGATGAAGCGCAATTAAAGGCATTTTCGCCAAGTTATAATATTGATAAGTTAAAGGCTCCTGTACTGATAGTGCACGGTGGTGAAGATCAGCGGGCACCGATAGAACAAGCCGAATCACTTATTGCTGCTCTTAAAAAAGCTAAGCACCCTTATATATATGAGCTACTTGAAGATGAAGGGCATGGGTTTTATAAGCAAGAGCACCGCACTCGTTATTATCAACAAGTACTGGCATTTTTAGATCAACACCTAACACTGTAACGATCTGTCTTGTAGGTTAAATGGCAAGCTTTTGGCTTGCCATATTTATTAGCAGGCGTGTTCTAGGCACAGTTCTTTGAGTTGTACTTTGGCTTTGTGGTTATTTTGCAGTGCGGCTTGTTGATACCAGTAAATGGCTTGGGAAAGATCTTTTTCTACCCCCTCACCATCACGATACATTTGTGCTGCATTAAGCTGCCCCCACTGTGAGCCTTCTTTGCTGGCGAGTAAAAAACTCTCAAAGGCATCTTTGAATAAACCATCTTTGTAATAGATGATGCCTTGCTGGTTATTTTTATTAAGCTTTACCCCTTCATATAAAGGTTTTGGCTGTGGTGGAAACATCACAAAGCCGCCGTATAAACTGTATGCGTAAGGACGCAGTACATCATAAATAGCACCTTCATCATATAAATGCTGCACTTCCTTACGCGCTAGAGTGAGTGTCTTTGATGAGAAATAATCTTTTTGAACTAATAAGCTGGTGCGCATCGCTGTTGTTATGGCTCTGTCGTGTTTATAACGGTAGTTACTAATCTGAAAGGTAATATTTTTATCATCAAACTCGAGTACTTGGGCTACTTTTAGGTTTTCAGGGCGCAATGGTTGGTTAGAGAATTTATCTGCATGTACCAAGTAAGTATCGAATGCTTGCGGCTGGCTTAGTATTGCTTGCTTGGTTTTTAGCTCATCAAGATGGTGTGTATAGAGGTAGATAGATAGCCAGATAACTAATATTGAGCCTATAAAATATTTGATTAAAGAAAGCTTTTCTAACCATGGCAGTTGCATAACAGAAAGCTGCACACTGTGCTGACAATGATTACACTGGTATTGATAACGCCACGCTAGTGGCAACATAGGTATGATTGAAAAACGTAAAAAACGGCTATGATTTTGTAGCTGGTAGTCATCATTGTGACACTGCGGACAGGTTTTAGTTTGACTGAAAAATGACAGTGAATCGCAGATATTGAAAAGTAGCATATGTCTCCTAGTCCTTCCTTATTTTAAGTTAAGTTAAAACAAGGAAGGTGAGATGCAAAGCAGCAAACTGTAAGAAAGTATGTATTATTAACTTACTTATTCGTTACAGGCTTTGCTTTAATTGTGGTTTCTGCGTCAGCTGCCATAAACGCAAACACCGCATAGGCCGCCGTGTTTTGTTTCAGCTTCGCTGGATCTACTTTATCAAGCGTGTCATCAGCGGTGTGATGATAGTCAAAATAGTCAGTACCATCTTGATGCAGTTCAAAAATTGGCGCGCTGGTGGCATTTTTCAGAGGAATTAAATCTGGTCCGCCATTAGCGCTATTTTTACCTATGTATGCAACATTAAGTGGCGCAAGTTGTTGCGCTATCGCGCGTACCACAGGCAGTGACGCTGCAGATACATTCGATTCAAAGCCATACACTACATCAGCGCCAAAATCAGATTCAGCAGCGGCAACAATATTATCAAGTTCGTTGGCATGCTGTTTAAAGTAAGCTTTAGCACCCCATAGTCCGAGTTCTTCTGCGGCAAATAGCACCACGCGAATACTGCGTTTAGGGCGTTTTATTTCGCTAATGTGCTTGGCAGCAGCCATCGTTAACGCAACGCCTGCGCCATCATCAAGTGCGCCAGTGCCTAAATCCCAAGAGTCTAAGTGACCACCAATCAGTACGTATTGCTCTGGGTTTTGTGTGCCATTGAACTGGCCAATTACGTTATAGCCTTTACCTTGGCCGCGATCTTCAGTTTGTACATTGATATTAACGGTGACGTTTTTACCAAGTGCGATAAGACGAGCTATTTGGTCTGCATCAGGATTGGCAATGGTCACGTTAGGTATTTTGGTCACGCCGTCTTGGTAATGGCTGCCACCGGTATGCGCAAAGCGGTGATGGGCCGTGCTAACTGAGCGCATCATATAGCCAACCGCGCCTTTTTTAGCCGCTTCGACTGAGCCTGTTGAGCGAGCACGAACCGCAGGGCCATAACCGTTGCCATCAATATGACGATTCATCCGGTAATTAATATAAGCTATTTTACCTTTTAAGCTGTTAGCAGGAGCGGCAATCAACTCATCAAGGGTTTCAAATAATATCACTTCAGCAGTAATGCCGTCTTTTGGTGTACTGACACTGTGGCCTAACGCGGTTAAATGCAGTGGTTGTTCACTTGGCGTTAGGATTTTGCCGCTTTCACTAAAACGACGCCATTCAGGAAAGGTGGCTTCTTCAAGCCATACTTTATCAAAACCAAGCTGTTTGAATTTTGCTTGGGCCCATGCAACGGCTTTTTTATCGTTTTCAGTGCCCGGTAAGCGCGGGCCTACTTCTGTGGTAAGGGATTCAAGTAATTGATAGCTTAACTCACTGTTGCTGGCGTTATCTCTAAGCTCGGCCACCTGTTTAAGTTGCTTCGCGGTAAATTCAGGCGCTGCGGCGCTGGCTAAAAAGCTACTTGCAAGTAGTAACCCTGTGATGATTTTTTTCATTATTGACCTTGGCTGTATTTTTAAGTGCCTATTAAAGCATTTAATACTGAGTAGAAAAAGTAGATGAGATAAAACCCATATGCGGGAATGTTTGTTGATAATCTTGCCAGCTTAATGGTAGCAATTTGTATATTCTGCTATTATGCAGCATAACTAAGTCGGGCATCTGCAGCGGCTTTTCATGTTTACTTTTTGCACTGGAAATTACTTTGACCGCTACAGCTTTTTCATCTCTCGCTTTACCATCTGGGTTGGTAGATAACTTATCAACACTAGGTTATACCCAAATGACAGCCGTACAGGCGCAAAGTCTGCCGCCAGTTCTTGAAGGTAAAGACATCATCGCACAAGCCAAAACTGGCTCAGGTAAAACGGCGGCGTTTAGTTTAGGCGTGCTTGCCAAGCTCAACGTGAAACGCTTTCGCATTCAATCATTAGTGCTTTGCCCAACCCGTGAGCTTGCTGAGCAAGTGGCTGTGGAGATGCGTAAATTAGCGCGTGGTATTCACAATATTAAAATTTTAACCTTGTGTGGTGGTGTTTCAATCGGGCCACAAATTGGTTCACTGGAACATGGCGCGCATATTATTGTTGGCACCCCTGGGCGCGTAGATGATCATATTCGTAAAGGCACCTTACGTTTAGATGATGTTGAAACTTTAGTACTGGATGAAGCCGATCAAATGCTTGATATGGGCTTTCAAGATACCCTAGATGCGATTATCGATTGTATTCCCAAGCAGCGCCAAACGTTATTATTCAGCGCGACTTTCCCACGTGCAATCGAAGCGATTGCTAAACGGGTGTTAAGCAACCCAGTTATGGTGAAAGTAGAAGAAGAGCAAGAAAAGAGCACCATCAAGCAATATTTCTACAAAATGGATAACAACAAACAACGCTTTAACACGTTAAAGCTGTTGTTACTTAAATTTCAGCCAGAAAGCTGTGTGGTGTTTTGTAATACCAAAGTTGAAACGCAACAGGTTTGTGATGATTTAGCCGATGAGGGTTTCAGTGCAGTGTCATTGCATGGCGATTTAGAGCAACGTGACCGTGAACGCACGCTCATTCACTTTGCCAATAAAAGCGCGTCAATTTTAGTGGCCACCGATGTAGCCGCTCGCGGTTTAGATATTGACGATATGGACATGGTGATCAACTATCATCTTGCCCATGACCCACAAACTCATGTGCACCGTATTGGCCGTACTGGTCGCGCGGGTAAAAAAGGTATCGCTTGTTCAATTTATGGTGATGCAGAGCAATTTAAAGTGGCGCAAATTGGCGATCATTATGAATGTGATTTTTTACCAGAACAATTACCGCCATTTAGCTTACTTGAAAAGCCACCGTATAAACCGCAAATGGTCACCTTGATGATTGATGCTGGTAAAAAACAAAAAGTGCGTGCCGGTGATATTTTAGGTGCGTTAACCGGCAAAGATGGCGTAGCAGGGCGTCAGGTTGGCAAAATTAACGTGCTTGATAACGTGGCCTTTGTTGCTGTTGAACGTAACTCTTCAAAACCCGCACTACGCAAATTAACCGAAGGCAATATTAAGGGCCGTAAAATTCGCGCCCGTCGTCTAACTCGTTAATTATCGACTGTTGAGCAGCTTGCCTTAAGCTGCTCATATTCATTCTTTAGTGCTTTAAACTTTTCTGTATCGCCAGTTTCTTTATCTGGGTGGTGCTGCATGGCCAGTTGTCGCCAGCGCTTCTGTATATCCTTCAAACTGCATTGTTTCGTCAATTGCCAGCGTTGTAACAGCTTGCTATACGCTTTGCTATCAAGGGCTTGTCGTGGTTTTTTGTTGCCAGCAAAACGTTGCCAAAAGTCATTAAGCAACTCTTCGATTTCATCGCGGGATGTTTCGTAATTTTGCCAATCTAGATAATAGTCTCGCAGCGGATCAACGCCTTGTAATGACTTATGGGGAGCTGCATCTGTGAGTGTTATTTGTAAGCTGGCTATCATTAAGTGCTGAGCTGGTTGCAGTTGCTGTTGCAGTTGGTACAGGGCGTTCATGATTAAAAAATTACGTTTAAATAAATCACGCTCAGGTTGCGGGTCGAGCGTGGTGATAGCGCCTTGTTGTTGTAATTGCAATGCTAAAGTATGAACCATCCATGTGTCTTTCGTTAGAATAAGCTCAAAAATCTCATCTATCAGTGGGTTAAGCATTGTTTGCAGTCTAGTTATTAGTGTATCTTGACTAAATTATCATAGCTTACACGACTAACAAAATTCCAAGGAAAAAATTATGCTAGGTCAGTTCAAGCGCCTACTATTTATTTGCTTTATTATTGTACTTGGCGTTTTTTCTCAATTTAGTAATGCTCAACAGCAAGTAACGCTGTTTGAGCAATTTAAGCTTACTAATGAATGGTCAGAAAAGCTGCAGTTAGCAAATCAACTACTTGCCAGGCAACTTTCAAATCAACAACAAGTCGCTATCTATTCTAGTTTAGCCGAACGCGCGTTTGAACTAAGTAACTACCCTCAAGCATTACATTATTATCAGTTGTTAGAGCTAAAAACCCCATTTGAAAAACAACCTGAGTTACATTTTAGAGCAATAAAAATGCAAGGTGTAGTGCAGTACTTTCAAGGTTTACTGCAACCAGCCATTATTAGTTATAACCGAGCCTTAAATTTGGCTGTGCGTTTAAACAGCCCATTAAAGCAAGCTAACTTATTGAGTAATATTGGCTTGGCATATTTTAATATGCATAACATGGAGCTTGCGTTAGAGCATTACCAACAGGCAAAAGCATTTTATGAAAACGACGGGAGTGAAAAAGACAAGGCGGATATTTTGCATAATATTGCCGGCGTCTACATTCGTTTATCGCGTTATGATTCAGCACTCGAAATTTATCGTCAAGTGATTGATGTATTTCAGCAATTAGATGATGAAGAGGGGATTGCCCGTGCCCATGGCAATATGGCTGTTGCTTATGCAGAGTCAGGTCAAAATCAATTAGCGCTGCACTATTATCAACTCGCTTTACGGTATTATCAAAGCGTCAATGATGCCTACCAGCTGTCGGTTCAGCATACCAATTTAGCGAGTATAAACTTAAAAATAGATGAGCTAGATGCCGCTTTGTACCATGCAAAAGCGGCTCAAAAATACGCTAGGCAGATTGATAATCAATCATTACAGTTAGCAGCTCTACAAGTGTTAGCCAAAGTGCAATTAGTTAGCGGGGATATAGATACCGCTAAACAAAATTTAAAACAATCAATCGCACTAGCCAAAGAATATAAAGATGAGTTACGTGTTAAAGATGGCTTAGGCATTGAAGCGTTATTAAGTGCGGGTGAAGGCGATTACAAGCAAGCGATTCAGTTGCATCAGCAGTTTGTTGATTATCAGCGCGGTATAATTAGTGAAGAGGTTATGAAAGCGTTAAGTACATTTCAGTCTCAGTTTCAATCGAGCCAGTTAAATCAGGAAATTAAACAGCTTAAACAAGAGCGTAGCTTACAAGAACTAAAAATCGAAAAACGTTCACAATTGACTATTTTACTGTCAATAGTATTGATGCTGGTGTTGATCTGTGCGGTTGCACTATATCGTCGTGCAGTTGAGAAAAAGGCCAAAAATCAATTAGAACAAAAAGTTGCGCAACGTACTCAAGAGTTACAATATGTGGCACAAGAATTACGTGCAGCGAATCAAGTGAAGAGCCAATTTTTGGCAAATATTAGTCATGAAATTCGTACGCCGCTTACGGCGATATTGGGGCAAACAGATGACTTATTGAATGGTTTGTATCAACCTCAACAGCTACAAACGGAGTTGTTGGTCATTAAGAAACACAGCGATCATTTAAAAGGTTTGATCAATGATGTGCTCGATCTGAGTAAAATAGAAGCCAACCGCTTAGATTTAGATGTTAGCGAGTTTGATCTAGTCGTGATTGTTAACGATGTTTACGCTATGTCGAGTATGCAGGCCAAAAATAAAGGGTTAACACTCTTATTAGAAAACAACTTAGGGCCGAGCTTTTGGACTAAGCTCGATTTGATCCGAGTTAAGCAAATACTGATTAACTTACTAACGAATGCGATTAAATTTACTGAAAGCGGTTTTGTCACTTTGCATATTGATCACACCGAGCAAGGCGTTTGCTTTAAAGTTAGTGATACGGGGATTGGTATGACGACAGCGCAAATAGAAAATATTTTTGAGTGTTTTCAACAAGGTGATAATACCATTAGTCGCAGGTTTGGTGGCTCAGGATTGGGTTTAAGTCTCTCACAACAATTAGCAATTATGATGGGGGGTTATATCAGTGTTGAAAGTGAGCTGCATAAAGGCAGTGAATTTATTTTTAATGTGCCATGCAAACAATATCCGCCAGCAAAAGTTGCAAGTGAGGCTGCAGTGTCAGAAAATAAAACCGGTCTTGTCGGACGAGTGCTGTTGGCAGAAGATCATTCTGACAATCGTAGGCTAATAACACGCTTCTTAAAGTCTACTGGGCTTGAAGTGATCTCAGTAAGTAATGGTGAACAAGCGGTTGAGCTTTGTCTTAGCGAGTTCCCTGATATTGTTTTATTGGATATACAAATGCCAGTAATGGATGGCCTGAGCGCTTTTGAATTATTAAAAAAATGTGGTTTTAATAAACCGATCTTCGCGTTAACGGCTAATGCGATGAGTCATGAAATAGATGATTACTTAGCCATGGGGTTCACGGGCTATTTAAGTAAACCAATCGAGAAAGAAAGCTTCTATCGCACGCTCGCCTTGTATTTGGACAATCCTATAGCGTTACCTACAACTAATCCTGATATTAGTGATTTAGTAAGCAGTTTTATCGCCAGCTTTGATGATGAAATTAAGTTACTGACAGCGCATTTTGCAGCACAGGATTTGACGGCATTACAGCAAGATAGTCACCGTATTCTTGGTGCAGCACAAATATTTACACTCACGAATGTGGCTGATGCAGCGTTGCGCTTAGATAAGGCGTTATTAGCGAAAGATCAACCAGCAACCGATGCAGAGATAGCTGCGTTGCTGGATGAATTAATCCAGCAATTATCTAAATCATCTGATCTAGAATAGCCCTAGCGCTTGCGGTTAGAGATTAACTCCACGAAGGTTATAACAAGGACTTTTCGGCAAAAAAAATGCCTGTATTAACAGGCATTTTAGAATGTTGTAAACGGAATTACTGACGTTTCATCGAATCAAAAAATTCATCATTGGTTTTGCTCATAGAGAGTTTATCAATTAAAAACTCCATCGCGTCAATTTCAGACATTTCGTGCACGATTTTACGTAAAATCCACATTTTTTGTAGCTCGTCTGGTTTAGTCAGTAATTCTTCACGACGGGTACCAGAGCGGTTAAAGTCAATTGCAGGGAATACACGCTTTTCAGCAATCTTACGATTTAAGTGTAATTCCATATTACCGGTACCTTTAAACTCTTCGTAGATAACTTCATCCATCTTAGAGCCGGTATCGATCAGCGCCGTAGCGATAATGGTTAAACTACCACCTTCTTCAACGTTACGTGCAGCACCAAAGAAACGCTTAGGTTTATGTAGGGCGTTCGCATCAACACCACCGGTAAGTACTTTACCAGATGAAGGAATTACCGTGTTGTATGCACGAGCTAAACGAGTGATTGAATCCAATAAGATGATGACATCTTTTTTATGTTCAACAAGACGTTTGGCTTTTTCGATTACCATTTCAGCAACTTGTACGTGACGGCTCGCTGGCTCATCAAACGTTGATGCAATCACTTCACCTTTAACAAGGCGTTGCATTTCAGTTACTTCCTCTGGACGCTCATCAATAAGTAATACCATTAATGTTGCATCAGGGTGGTTATGAGTAATTGATTGCGCAATGTTTTGTAGTAGCATTGTTTTACCCGCTTTTGGCGGCGCTACTAATAAACCACGTTGGCCACGGCCAATTGGTGAGGCTAAATCAAGTACTCGAGCGGTAATATCTTCGGTGCTACCATTACCACGTTCCATACGTAAACGTTCATTTGCGTGTAGCGGGGTAAGGTTTTCAAAAAGGATTTTAGTGCGAGAGTTTTCAGGTTTATCAAAATTTACTTCGTTTACTTTTAGTAAGGCAAAGTAACGTTCGCCGTCTTTAGGTGGACGTATCAGACCCATTATAGAATCACCAGTACGCATACTAAAACGACGAATTTGGCTAGGTGATATATAAATGTCATCAGGACCCGCAAGGTAAGAGGCTTCTGATGATCTTAAGAAACCAAAACCATCCTGTAAGATTTCTAGTACACCACCGCCAAAAATGTTCTCTCCACTTTTGGCGTGGGCTTTAAGGATAGCAAAGATAATATCTTGCTTTCTTAAGCGGGCTACGTTTTCGAGCCCCATGGACTCAGCTAAGTCTACAAGTTCTTTGATCGACTTGTCTTTTAATTCGCGTAAATGCATATTGGTGGGTTCTTTATTACAGTTATCATGCTCATATAATCGATATTGATTAGTGAGAGAGGTTTGTTGGTAAACTAAGGATTAGTTGGCTTTATAAACTAGCAGGTCACTGGCTAGGCGTCCAGTCTTTATACAAAAAAAATGTAAAAAAGGGCAAAAAGCCCTTTTTTACATCTGTATTTAGATGTTGTTTTCTAAAAATTCAACTAATTGAGTTTTAGAAAGTGCACCAACTTTAGTTGCTGCAACCTGGCCTTCTTTGAAAAGAAGTAGTGTAGGGATGCCACGGATGCCAAATTTAGGTGGTGTGCCTGCATTTTGATCGATGTTTAATTTACCGATAACGACACGGCCATCAAATTCATCTGCTACTTCATTAAGAATTGGCGCGATCATTTTACATGGTCCGCACCATTCAGCCCAAAAATCAACTAATACAGGCTTGTCTGATTGTAAAACGTCAGCTTCAAAGCTATCGTCAGTTAATTGAATAATTTTCTCGCTCATTGCGCTCTCCGATAAGTTAGGCGAAATATTTAATGCGTATTTAAACACTCTTGTTTCTTATTGCAAGTATAAACGTTATGCTTAAACGCTATGACTAAGACACATTTAACCGATAAAAAGTTTTCAGACTTTGCTATCGCACCGGAAGTGGTTGCCGGTTTAACCGAAAATGGGTTTGAATATTGCACACCCATTCAAGCTAAATGCCTACCTTTTATTTGTGATGGCCGCGATATTGCGGGCCAAGCACAGACAGGGACAGGCAAAACGTTGGCGTTTTTAACTGCCACGTGCCATCGGTTATTACAATCTAGCAAAGCACCTAGTAAACATCCAAGAGCCCTGATCATGGCCCCTACTCGGGAGCTTGCGATTCAGATCCACAAAGATGCAAAAATTTTAGCGCCACACTGTAATCTTAACTTAGGTTTAGTATATGGTGGCGAAGATTACGAAAAACAACGTGCACAATTAGAAAAAGGCGTTGATATTTTAATTGGCACCACAGGTCGCTTAATCGATTTATATAAACAAGGGTGTTATACCCTCAATGAAATCGAAGTTGTGGTACTAGATGAAGCCGATCGTATGTTTGATTTGGGCTTTATTAAAGATATTCGTTATATGTTCCGCCGTATGCCGGATACATCACAACGCCTTAACTTATTATTTTCAGCAACGTTATCGTATCGCGTTCAAGAACTGGCGTTTGAGCACATGACAAACCCAGAGCA
>NZ_DRGM01000094.1 GCF_011050055.1 Pseudoalteromonas prydzensis
AATATTTCGTAAGTTGACTGTATATCAAAATCTTATGGCGATTTTAGAAACCCGCAAAGAGCTAAAAAAACAAGCAAGATAAATTTTGGATTTGCGGCTAAAGCGCGCGCAATTTCAACGCGTCGGCGTTCACCGCCTGATAGCGCCATACCTTGGCTGTCGCGAATATGTTGAATGCTAAATTCATCCAGTAAGCTGTCGAGGGCTTCTTCCCTGGCTTGTTTTTTTAGCTCTTTGCGGGTTTCTAAAATCGCCATAAGATTTTGATATACAGTCAACTTACGAAATATTGATGACTCCTGAGGCAAGTAACCAATCCCTAAGCGGGCGCGGCTATGCATTGGCAGTAGGGTAATGTCATTATCATCAATACTGATTTTGCCTTTGTCGCTAGGCACTAAGCCTACAATCATATAAAAGGTGGTGGTTTTACCTGCGCCATTTGGGCCAAGTAAACCAACAATGCTGCCAGCGGTTACTTCTAAACCAACACTTTTGACAACTTGACGACCTTTGTAGCTTTTAGCTAAAAATTCAGCTTTTAATGTACTCATGGTTGGCCTTTAGATTTGATTTTTTTACTGTCTACTGGCACGAGTATAGTGTGTACGCGATCGTCTGAGCTTGCGCCTTTTTCGGCACTGATCAGTTGTTGATCCATGTCGTAGGTAATACTTTTAGCATTAATTTTTTGCCCTGCTTGAGTAACCTGTGCGTCACCAATTAAGGTTAAGTAGCGCTTTGCAACGTCGTAACGAACTTCTTCAGCACTGGCGCTCATGATTGTGCCATCAGCTTGTTTTTCTTCAAAATAAGCTGGGTTGCCAGTCGCTACAAGTAGTTGTTTATTATCGCCTAAGTCTTCACGTTTGTGTACTTCAAGGCGGTCAGCTTTGATACGACGGTTACCATGAATGATCTCAACGTTCTTTTCAAAAATACCGATATTATCTTTCAGTTGTGCAAGTTGTTTGTCTGCACTGATTGATACTTGGTTCGCAGGCGGTGAGGCAGTCTCTGCAAAGCTTGAAAAGGCCATGAATAAGCTTGGTATAACAAGCAAGTGAGCAAATTTATTGGTCATAATATATGGTTCGCGTATGGTTAATTAGTTCTACCACTTCGGCTTTTAAGTCGGCATGGAGGCCGCGCCCAGTGATCTTTAAATTTGGTCCGATCAATTCTACTGGTTGTTCAGAACTCATGGTTTGCAGCTCAATATCAACCTGAATGTTGTCTGCATTTATATGTTCAATCATGGCATTGTTGGTGAGGTTTTTAGCCACCACATTGCCTTCTAAAATTAATTGATGATTTTCATATAAGGTGGCTTCGTTTGCATTAATTTGCCACGTTTGTTGTTGATTATATAAAGTAAAAATAGGTTGCTCAAAGTAAGTGAAGCCTAACTGTTGATAGAGCTCCATTTTTGCAGCGGTTACTTTGTGGCTAATCTTACCTTGTTCATCAAATGCGGTTTGTTTTAATGCCACCGCCGTGTAATCAGGTTTTGCTATGATATCTTCTTGGTTTTGTACTGTGGTTGCAGGTTGATTAAAATAGGGGAACCACAGCCACACCATACAAGCGACGAACAGTACGCATAATATTAAACGCGCACTATTCATGAGCTAGTCCCTTCGCAGGTTAACGATTTACCATTTTCGAGCATCAGTAAATCAGTTAACTCACGCACGGCACCAAAGCCGCCAGGTAACATGGTTGTATAGTGTGAAATACGCTTGATCAGTGGATGGGCATCATTTACTGCCACTGCAAATCCCACTAACTCCATGACCGGCAGATCAGGCCCATCGTCACCAATGTAGGCAATTTGCTGATCAGTTAACTGCAGTTTATCTTTGAGCTGTTGATAAGCTTGCAACTTGTTTTCTTGGCCTTGGTAAATGTGCGGTACAGTCAGGCTAGTCATTCGTTGCTGAACTATCTGTGAATGACGACCGGTGATCACGGCTACTTCAAAACCACTGTTGATCAACGCTTTAATACCAAAGCCGTCTTTGGTATTAAACGCTTTTAGTTCTTCACCTTGGTTGCCTAGGTAAATACGGCCATCTGAGAATACGCCATCGATGTCGCAAATAAGCAGTTTAATTTTCTGTGCACGGCTGCGTGCATCGTCACCAAGCGGCTGGTATAAATCAGCAAACTGCATTATAAAACTCCTGCTTTTAGCAAATCCTGCATGTTCAGTGCGCCAATAGGGCGTTGCTCATCATCAATCACAATTAAGCCGTTGATACGCTTATTTTCCATAATGTTAAGTGCCTCGGCGGCGAGCATATCTGCGGTTGCTGTGGTACAAGTGCGAGTCATTACAGTGCTTATCAAAGTACTATGAATATCAACTCGTTGCTCTAAAATACGGCGTAAATCACCATCAGTAAATAACCCCGCAAGTTGCTTGTTATCATCAACAATGGCCGTCATACCTAATCCTTTGGCAGACATTTCAATTAACGCGTCTTTGATGCACTGCTTGTCATTAATGATAGGTGTTGCAGTACCACTGTGCATAATATCTTTTAAGCATAGCAGTAAGCGTTTACCTAAGCTGCCACCTGGGTGTGAGAGTGCAAAGTCATCGGCGGTAAAACCGCGAGTCTCTAGCAGGGCAACAGCCATCGCATCGCCCATCGCAAGTGTGGCTGTGGTGCTTGCCGTTGGTGCAAGCCCTAATGGGCAGGCTTCTTGGCTCACTTTAATGCACACATGAGCGTCTGCCCATTTTGCCATTGATGATGCTGGGTTACCTGTCATAGCAATCATTTTTGCGCCAATGCGTTTAATGACTGGAATAATATTAAGTACTTCGCTGGTTTCACCTGAGTTTGATAGTAGCATGACCACATCATCGCGGGTGATCATGCCTAAATCGCCGTGACTTGCTTCGCCAGGGTGAACAAAAAACGCAGGAGTACCTGTACTTGCTAATGTTGCAGCAATCTTATTGCCAATATGACCGGATTTCCCCATACCCACTACAATGACCCTGCCATGACATTGATACATTAACTGGCAAGCTCGATTAAAGTTTTCGTCGAGGTATTGGGCTATCTCAGTTAGTGCTTGGCGCTCGATATCGAGTACCCGCTTACCTTGTTCAATAAAATTTAACTGCGTCATAGTGTTATCCATTTTTTGGGTAGCATTAAGCAACTTGGTTGAAAATATAACCTTGATAGACTAAAAACGCGACCAATAACAGGCCACCTTCAACTCGATTAATGCGTCTTGTGCCTCTAAAACTCAAAGACATAGCAATCAATGCTATGGTGGCAGCAATCATTATTAAGGCATCACGGTTTGCCGCTGATGGATCAATAATTGATGGGTTGATAATACCAGCCAGTGGTAATACCGCTAATATGTTAAAAATATTTGAGCCAACAATATTACCCAGTGCTAAATCATCTTCATTTTTCAATACCCCTGCAATGCAGGCGGCAAGTTCAGGTAGGCTTGTACCAATAGCAATAATGGTTAAGCCAATAACCAGATCACTTAAACCAAAAAATTTGGCAATATCAACGGCTGAACCAACTAAAAAGTGAGAGCTGATAGGCAGTAACACCATACCGATGACTAGCCAAAATAAAGCCGATTTGGTTGGCACGTTATCTGGTACATCGTCACAGGCTTCGCTTACAAAAGGGTCATCAGCTTGGTTTTTAGCGCGAATAGAAATAATAACTAAGCCGGCAATAAAGACCACAAAGCCAATGATTAATGCAACGCCTTCAGCAAATGAAAAGTAGTTATCAGAAAATATATACCAAGCGGCGACTGATACTAACAGCACCAGCGGCATTTCGCGCTTTAAGGTCATTGATGATACGGTTAGCGGGCGCAATAGTGCGGTGATACCTAAAACGAGTAAAATATTAGTGATATTTGAGCCAACTGCATTACCCACTGCAGTGTCGGTTTTGCCAGCAAGGGCGGCTGATGCTGATACCATCATTTCAGGGGCTGACGAGCCCATAGCAACAACTGTTAAACCGACAATAAGTGTAGGGACACCGAAATTTTTTGCCAGCGCAGCTGCGCCGTAGACAAAGCGATCCGCACTCCAAACGAGGGCTGCAAACCCGAGAATTAAAATGACAAAAGAAGTCACCATTATATTACGCCAATTATTCAAAATGAGATGGCTGCAAATAGTAACAAAAGCCAACCTGAAAGTATAAATAAAAGAATCAGGTCAACTTGTTCGTAAGTCGTTATTGTTAGCCTAGAAAAAATTATTTAAGCGTCTGTTAAGCCTACTGCTGTAAGGTTTTGCTTGTTATTACATAGAATATTACAAAATTTTACGATTTGTTTTTTCCATCTTGCTGTAAAAACGCTTAAAATAGGAGAACTAGTGAAAATAGTAATGGAGAGCGACTTGTCGCAACCAATAGTAGAAATCAAGGATGTAAGCTTTTCTCGAGGCAATCGCAGCATATATAAAAATATGAGCTTTAGCGTTCCGAAAGGGAAAATCACGGCAATTATGGGACCAAGCGGAATTGGTAAAACCACCATGTTGCGTTTAATTGGTGGTCAGTTAAAACCAGATAGCGGCACTATATTATTCGAAGGTAACAACATTCCAACTATGTCGCGTAAAGAGCTTTATGCAGCGCGTACCAAAATGAGTATGTTATTCCAAAGCGGCGCATTATTTACCGATATGTCAGTGTTTGACAATATCGCTTTTCCGCTGCGTGAACATACTCGTCTCAGTGAAGATTTAATTCGTCTTGTGGTGCTAATGAAATTACAAGCCGTTGGCTTACGTGGTGCTCAGGATTTAATGCCTTCAGAGTTGTCAGGCGGAATGGCGCGTCGTGCTGCATTGGCACGCTCTATCGCACTTGATCCTGAATTAATTATGTATGATGAACCGTTTGCAGGCCAAGACCCGATTTCGATGGGGGTGTTGGTTAAATTGATTAAGTCACTTAATCAAGTATTGGGTTTGTCGTCGCTGATTGTGACCCATGATGTGAGCGAAGTCATGAGCATTGCCGATCACGTTATTATTATCGCCGATCAAGGTGTTATTGGTAGCGGTACAGCGGATGAAATGCGTCATCATGAATCGCCGCTGGTGCAGCAATTCTTAAAAGGATTATCTGATGGTCCAGTGCCATTTCATTTTCCTGCTCAACCTTACCAGCAAGAATTACTGGGAGGGCGCCGCTAATGTTAGACTTTTTGCAAATGCTAGGTCATAAAACGTTAGGACGTTTTGCAGCGCTTGGTCGCTCTACTCAAATGCTGGTTGGCGCACTGTGCAATGTTCCTAACTTCAGAAAAGGCACGCCGCTTTTAATACGTCAATTATATATGGTCGGCTCACAGTCACTGTTGATTATCATGGTGTCGGGCTTATTTATTGGTATGGTATTGGCGTTGCAAGGCTACACCGTATTAGTTGGTTATGGCGCTGAAGATAGTTTAGGGCCATTGGTGGCATTGAGTTTATTGCGCGAGTTAGGCCCAGTTGTTACGGCGTTATTATTTGCCGGACGAGCAGGGAGTGCGCTGACTGCTGAAATTGGTTTAATGAAAGCCACTGAGCAGTTATCTAGCCTGGAAATGATGGCGATTGATCCACTTAAACGTATTATCGCACCGCGATTTTGGGCGGGCTTTATCAGCATGCCATTGCTAGCATTGATATTTTCAGCCGTTGCAATCATTGGTGCTCACTTGGTTGGTGTTGATTGGTTGGGCGTAGATACAGGCAGCTTTTGGTCAATCATGCAGTCGCAGGTGTCATTCCAGCAAGATATTTTAAATGGCATGATCAAAAGTTTTGTCTTTGCCATCGTTGTTACATGGATAGCGCTTTATAAAGGTTATGATTGTATACCGACCTCTGAAGGGATCAGTAAAGCAACAACAGAAACGGTAGTGCACTCTTCTTTGGCTGTTTTAGGGTTTGATTTTATTTTGACAGCGGTAATGTTTACCAGCTAATAAAGGTATAAAAAATGAATTCACGGAAATTAGAAATTTTAGTTGGTTTTTTTGTTGCGTTAGGTATCGCGGCATTTGCAATGTTGGCGTTAAAAGTTGCCAACGCAGGGATCAGCGGCAATGGCGAAACGTATTTATTGAAAGCTAAGTTTGAAAACATTGGCTCGTTAAAAGCACGCGCACCAATCAAAGTGGGTGGCGTTGTGGTGGGCCGAGTTGAGGCTATTTCAATTCACCCACAAGAATTTGTGCCCGTTGTTGATATGACCATTGATGCACAATATCAATGTCGTTTTTCAGATACCAGCTCAGTGTCAATTTTGACCTCAGGTATTTTAGGTGAGCAGTATCTAGGTATTAACCCTGTGATCGCCCCAAAATCAGCTGAGCAAGCTTGTTTCGGCGTAGCGGTAACCAGTGATGATAAAGATTTAGGCCTAGATGAGTTATTCGGTGTTGAAAGCAAAGCCTTAAATGATGGCGACTATATCACCGACACTAAATCAGCATTGGTGCTTGAAGAATTAATCGGGCAGTTTTTATTCAATCAAGGCGGCGAGTAACTAATTATGTTTAAACAATTTTTAATGGTAGTGGCGCTTACTTTCAGCGCAATCAGTGTAGCAAGCGATGCGGTCGATTTAACAGACCCATACAAAATGGTCCGCCAAGTTTCAGATAATACTTTTCAGCGTATTACCCGTGATCAGCCTTTAATTGAAAAAGATAAAGAGCATCTACGAGTGATCGTCAAAGAAGAGTTGATGCCGTATATTGATTATAAATATGCTGCACTGCGGGTATTAGGTAGTCATGTATCAAAAGTACGTGCGATTAAAGATCCTGCCGAGCAAAAACAAGCCGTGGAAGACATTAAGCGCTTTATTGATGTGTTTCAAGAATACTTAATCGCAACCTATGCCGGTGTGTTTACGCAATACACCAACCAACAAGTAGAGTTTGGGCCAAGTAAAGAGTTTGCCGGGCAAGACCTAGTGTTAGTAAAAACCAAAATCGTCGAGCCGGGCAAGCCGGAAATTAAAATTGATTTTAAAGTACGCGCAGACCGCAGTGGTGAATGGCGTGCTTATGACATGGTTGCTGAAGGTATTAGTTTATTAGATGCCAAGCAAAGTGAATTCCAAGGCATTTTACGCCAACAAGGCATTGACCATGTAAGTAACCTACTTGAACAGAAAAGTAAGTTACCAGTGCAATTTAGAGGCGAAGGCGGTAATGAGTAAAGTAACGGTTACTCAGCTTGACGAACAGCACTATCGAGTCAGTGGTGAATTGACTCGAAATTCAATTTCTGCTGAACGACTTCTGAATAAAAAACCACAAAGTGACCATAAAACTTGGTATTTTGACCTTTCTGAGGTGTCTAGGGTTGACACGGCGGGCTTAGCTTGGTTAATTCACTCTTTCGCAGAATTAAAGCAGCAAGG
>NZ_DRGM01000095.1 GCF_011050055.1 Pseudoalteromonas prydzensis
ATGAGTCACAAAGTGTAGTAAATATATTTGATCCAAATGCACAAGACGCTTAACTGGAGCCGATAATGAAAAAATTATTTCAAAAAAATAGCGAAACCGTTAATTTAAATCGTCGCTCGTTTATGATTGGCACTGCTAGCGCAGGTTTAGTCATGGCGTTTGCCCCTGCGTTATTTTCGGGTTCGCTCAGTGCAAAAGAGTCAATTGCGCAACAGGCTTTTTCACCAACCATTTGGTGGACTATGAGCACCGACGGCGCCGTAGAAGTAAGTATTGCTAAAGCTGAAATGGGCCAACATATTGGTACTGCTCTTGCGCGTATTGTGGCTGATGAGCTTGAATGTGATTGGGATAAAGTATCAATTACCTACGTAGATACTCATGAAAAATGGGGCTTTATGGTAACGGGTGGTTCGTGGTCTGTATTTCAAAGCTTTAAGCCATTATCTCAAGCCGGTGCTGCAGGTCGAATTGCATTAATAGACGCAGGAGCGAAAATGCTCGGCGTACCTGCAGATAAATGTCGTGCTGAAAAGGGCTATATAATTTCAGGCGAAAAATCGGTTAGTTACGCTGACATAGTCAAAAAAGGCGAGTTTAATCGTACATTTACCAGTGATGAAGTTGCAAACCTGCCACTAAAACCTGCTAATAAGCGTCATTTAACAGGGCTTAAACAAGACTTTAAAGCGCTTGATATACCAGCCAAAACAAATGGCACTGCGGTATATGGTATAGATGTAGAAGTTGAAGGCATGCTGTACGCGCGACCAGTAATACCGCCAACCCGCTATGGCAGTACAGTAACAAACGTTGACGATAGTGCAGCAAAAGCTATTAAAGGTTACAAAGGCTATGAAATTTTAAATGATCCTAGTAACACAGTGCAAGGCTGGGTTGTTGTATTAGCTGACAGTTACCCAAGCGCCATTAAAGCAGTAGATGCTTTAAAGGTGAGTTATAAAAAGGGTGAGTCAGCAAATATATCTGAAGATGATATTCAAAAAGAAGGTAAGCGATTATGCGAGCAGCGCGACTCGGGTACTTTATTTGTTGATGAAGGTGATATAAAGAAAACACAAGCAGACGCCAGTGAGTCGTTAGAATCAATGTATACCACAGCGACAGCGAGTCATTATCAGCTAGAGCCACTTAATGCGGTTGCAGAATTTAAAGACGGTAATTGGATTATTCATACTGGTAACCAATGGCAGTCACTTACGTTACCTGCGCTTGCTAAAGCACTTGAAATAGAACAAAACAAAGTAATTATTCGTCCTTATTATTTAGGTGGTGGTTTTGGCCGTCGATTATTTGGTGACTGGACCGTACCTACAGCTCTAACCGCAAAAGCAGTAGGTAAACCAGTAAAATTGGTATTTACACGAGCAGACGATAGTTTATTCGATCAGTCTCGTTCTGCATCTGCTGCAAAAATGACAGCGTCGTTTGATAAAAACGGTACTTTTACTGGTTTAGAGCATGCATTTGCTGCAGGTTGGCCTACTAAAGCTATGGCACCAGGGTTTTTATCACCGGGTGTTGATGGCAAAGGTAAATTTGATGCATTTTCGGCATCGGGCGCTGATCATTGGTACAGCATGAGCAGTCATCGTGCACGCGCTATTAATAACGAAGTTGCACAAAGCACCTTTACTCCAGGTTGGTTACGTTCAGTAGGACCAGGTTGGATTGCATGGAGTCTTGAGTCGTTTATTGATGAAATTGCCCATAAGCAAGGCAAAGATCCAGTTCAATTTAGAATTGAAATGTTAGACGGTAAAGGCAAGCAAGCAGGAAAAGCACCTGAGAGTGTAGGTGGAGCACTGCGCTTACGTAATGTGCTTAAAACAGTGTCAGACAAAGTAGCTTCTGTTAAATTAGCTAAAGATGAAGGCATTGGCTTTTCTGTAAGCTCAGGGCAAGAACGTACTATGCCTGCATGGCTTGCAACCGCAGCGCATGTTCATGTTAACCGTGATAGTGGTAAAATAACGCTTAAAAAGCTTTATGTTGTTGTAGATGCGGGCTTAATAGTTCACCCAGATGGCGCACTAGCGCAAATTGAAGGGTCGTTACTATGGGGCAGCAGCCTTGCATTGCATGAATCAAATACGTATAAAGATGGACAGGTATCAGCGACTAACTTTAATACTTATTTACCGCTAAGGATGCAAGACGTACCAGATATTGACATTGAATTTTTACAAAGCGATGAATTTCCAGTTGGTTTAGGCGAACCTGGCGTTATAGGGGTGGCTCCTGCGATTGGTAATGCTGTATTTAATGCAGTAGGCGTGCGTTTACGTGATCTACCAATGAAGCCAAGCGAACTTAAAAAAGGCTTAGAAGCGTAAAACAAAAATAACTAAAGGGGTGTGCTTTATGCAGCCCTTTTTAGTTATTAAATATATTTATGTAATTATTATTTATGTATCAATAAGTAGCGTTGTTTATACCAATTCGCTTAATTAAATGATTAAGTATTATTGCAAATTGGTATTAGGTTATTATTACTTGTTGATATTAGTTAAGGTTTATTTATGCTAATCGACCCAACAGGGCGAGAGTTTAGTTACTTACGTTTGTCTATTACTGATGTATGTAATTTTAAGTGTGTTTATTGTTTACCAGATGGTTATCAGGGGGGGCCAGACCGTGGTTTTCTCACAATTGATGAAATTAGCAATACGCTTAAAGCGTTTGCGCACCATGGTATTGAAAAAGTAAGGATCACTGGCGGAGAGCCAACTCTTAGAAAAGACTTTATAGATGTTGTTCGCGCGGCAAAAGATGTCGCGGGCATAAAAAAAATTGCAATGACTACCAATGGTTTTTCTCTTCATAAGAATATCCACGACTGGGTAGATGCGGGCTTAAACGCCATTAATGTAAGTATTGATAGCTTAGATCCGCGCATGTTTAACACCATTACTGGGCATGACAAATTTACCTCAGTAATGAAAGGTATTGATACTGCGCTTGAAACGGGTATTGATTCGGTAAAAATAAACAGTGTGCTGATGAAGCAATACAACGCGAAAGAGTTTGATACATTTTTAAATTGGGTTAAACACCGTCCCGTTACTATTCGTTTTATTGAGTTGATGCAAACAAACGACAACAAAGCCTTTTTTGATGCTAACCATGTATCTGGGCAAGTTTTAAAAACTCAGCTATTGCAAACGGGTTGGCAGCAAGTTGCGCGTAGTGCATCAGCAGGTCCTGCTCAAGAGTTTGCTCATCATGATTATCAAGGCAGAATTGGTTTGATCATGCCTTACAGCAACGACTTTTGTAGTACCTGTAACCGATTAAGGGTTACAGCAAAAGGGAACCTGCACTTGTGTTTGTTTTCTGAAGAGGGTATTTCGCTAAGAGAATATATGAACGACAGTTCAAACAGTAAATTAATGGCGTTGCTATCTCGTTATATTAAAACCAAAAAGCCAACTCACCTTTTACACCAAGGCAATACAGGTATTACGACTAATTTATCAATGCTAGGTGGCTAGCTTTTAAAGCTACCTAGAAAAGTAAAAGCACTAAACGTGTTCCTAAAATACACTACATTATCCCTAAAAGGTAAATAACTGGTTGTATCTACATGGTTTTATATCAACAAAGCTTGTTAAATTGTATTTTCACGTTAAACTTACTTTTATTTTTATTAAGTGATTAGAATGGATATCGCCGCCCTTAATAGCACTAAATCATTAAGAAAAGACGTTCTGCGAGGAATGTGTCTTTGTTTTGGTTCTTTATCGGTAGGATTTGCGGGTTTTAATTTAACCGTAAATAACTTTCCATTGCTTGGCTATATCGAAATCTGTTTTTCTGTTTATTGTATATTTACTTACATTTCACTTATACGCCGTCCACTACAGTTTTGGCAATCCTTGATAATGTGTGTGCTCATAACGCTAATTGTTATTTTGGGTACATCTTTACATCGCCTCGTAATGCTGTGTTTGTATGGTCGTTTGCATTACCTATTTTGTACTATCTGTTATTAGGTAAACAATACGGTGTAATTTTCTCTGCAAATTTATTAGTTATCCAAGTGTTTATTTTAGGGAGTAAGTCTACTCTTGCCCCTTTTGAAAATTTTAACCTATCTCTTAATTTAATCTGTGCTTATTTTAGTATTTGGGCGATTTCTCATGTTTTTGAAGGGAGCCGCTCACATTTTTCAAAGCGCCTTAAAAATTTAGCATTACTTGATCCGCTAACGGGTGCAGGTAATCGCCTTTCAATGAACCACTACTTTGAAGTTGAACTACAAGATAAGTCACAGCTATATTTGTTTTTACTCGATTTAGACTTTTTTAAGCAGATAAATGATGAGCATGGACATGGTGTCGGTGACCAAGTACTTATCGAAGTGGCCACTTTACTAAGAGTTGAGCTTCCTAGAGGGTATGTATTTAGAGTAGGCGGTGAGGAGTTTGCTTTATTTAGCGCTTTTGCAAATGAAGAGGCCGCACTTAATACCGCTGAACAAATAAGGGCACGTTTTGAAAATACAACATTTGACATTGACGGCCTTGCTATTAATGTGACAACAAGTATTGGTGTCGCAAAATTTAAAAGTACTAATTCATTGGAAAGCTTTGTAAACCAAGCGGATAAGCAGTTGTACAAAGCAAAACAGTTTGGCCGCAATAAAGTGTATTGTAAGTTTAAACAAGAACACGACCGTGAGGCGGTAGTTGCTTAAGTAGGGTCACTTAGTACATTTGCTCAAAATTGGGGATCCCATTTTCCCAAATCGGTTTGTCTTTTCCTAAATGCTCGCGCACAGCATCAAAAAACAACCGGGTCCTTACTGGTAAATCTCGATGCGGATATACGGCATACATCGCACTAAACTCCATGAGTTTCACATCTGTTAATAAAGGCACTAGCTTACCTTGTATTATTTCATCACCAATAATAAATGCAGGGGCGACAAAGTAAGTTGTGCCCGATAATGTTTTCATTAACAATGACTCTGCATCGTTTGCACGAAACACACTTTTTATTTTTTGCTCGCAGCGTTCACCTTTACTATCGTAGTAATCTATAGCTTCTACTCGAATAGAATTACTGGCATAGCTTGCTGCTGGTAATTGCGCTAACTCTTCCATTGTTTTTGGCATACCATAAGTTTCAATAAACTGTGGTGCAGCTAAAATTAATAACCGGTTACGCGCTATTTTACGTGCAATAAGTGACGAATCTTTAGGCTCACCTACACGAAAAGCCAAATCAAATCCTTCAGAGACTATATCTACTAATCTATCGTCTAAACGCAGTTCAACTTCTACTTGAGGAAAGCGTTTTTGAAAATCATTAAGTACAGGTTGTAAATAACGACGACCAATAAGTGTTGATGAAGTGATTTTTAACACGCCGCGCGGTTCTAAATGATAGTTTTCGGCCATGCGCACAGTTTCGCCAAGCAGCTCTCTAAGCTCTGCTGCTTTTTTGATCATTTCGGCGCCTGCCGCTGTGAGCGAAAATGAACGCGTGGTTCGGTTAAGTAACCTAACGCCTAACTCATCTTCTAAACGACTAATTTGCTTAGATATAACAGAGCGATCTATGTTGCGTATTTCTGCAGCTTTTGCAAAAGAGCCTTGCTCAACCACTTCAAGTAACATTAAAAGTCGACTTGTTATATCCATTATTACACCTTAATTAACCTATTGATGCCATTTTGGCATTAATGAATTTAAAAATCTATGGTTTTTACACACGGGTTTAATCCGTATTATGCGAGGCTAATCAACAATGGAGCGTCTTCATGAACAAACATCTAATTGCTGCTGCACTTACTGCGGCATCTTTAACTCTTGCGGGTTGTGCTGATGAGAGCACAGCTCAATCAGCACCTGCACAGCAACTTCAACCAATTGATGTAGCACAGGTGCTTGTTAAGCCGGTACAAAGCTGGCACACATATACAACGCGTTTAGAGTCTCCACAAGAAGTTGCCTTAATGCCGCGTGTATCAGGAATCATCGATAGCATTGAATTTAAAGAAGGCGATGTGGTTAAAGAAGGCGATGTTTTATTTCAATTAGATGCTCGTCCATTTGCTGCTGTGGTTGCTAGTTTAAAAGCGCAAATCAACAGCGCAGAAGCGGCCTTAGAGCAAGCTAAAAGTGAAGACAAACGTGCGGTACGCTTATTAGACCGTAAGGCAATTTCTACTGAGCAAGCACAAGCGCGTACTTCAACACTACGTCAACGCGAAGCACAGCTTTCTGCACTTCAAGCACAACTTACCTCAGCAGAGCTTGATTTAGAATTTACGTCAGTTGTATCACCAATTGATGGCATTATTTCTCGCG
>NZ_DRGM01000096.1 GCF_011050055.1 Pseudoalteromonas prydzensis
AAATAAAAATAGACTACGCTATTAACATATTAAGTTTATTAATTTGAAGTGTAGCTTGATGATTCGAAAAATATTAATTGTTGATAGTAGCAGTGTCATCGCAATGCGTGTGAAAGTGCTTTTAGAATTAATAGGATGTGAAGTCGAATTAATTCATTTCAGCATGCTAGACATGTATACCAATATAGGCGACTACGACTTAGTTGTTGTTGCCCATGGTGTGCCTGTTGATTCTATAAAACCCCTTGTTAGTGAAGTAGCGCAAGAGCGTTTTATGTTACTTGCTCCAAAAGCTGAAAGTGGTGAGCAACTAACTGCATTTAGTGAGCTAAATCATGCTGCGCCTGACGCAACCGTGATCTACCCGTTTTTTTCTAATAAAGAAATTACTTCTCTTTTAGAGAGCCTACTAGAATTAGGTTCTAATCATATTTTGCAATTACCCGCTATTTTACTCGTCGATCATGTTCCTGAACGCCTCGAAAAAATGAAAAATAGCTTAATCGGCGCTCATATAGAGACTCATACAGCAACCACCTCCGCAGAAGCTTTAGAAATTACTAAAGAAAAGCAAATCGATATACTGATAAGCGATTTTGTTTTAGATGACGGAACAGGTTTAGAAATTTTTTCAAACTTAAAAGTAACGCAACCACATTGTCGCTGCTTACTATTTACCTCACGTCCCGATCAAGTTTCGATGATTGAAGCTATTCGTCAAGGTGTGGAAGACGTACTTATTAAGCCACTGAACGACAGCTCACTATTACAATCAATACATAAATTATGGCAAACAGAGTTATTAAAACGCCATAACGCAGAACTTGTTGAAAGGCTACAAGATACAGTTGATGCCCTGATTGAAAAAGACAGTCTACTCCAGGTTATTTATAAGCATACGCCCGATGCAATTATGTTGTTTGAGAAATGCGGTAGGGTAATAGAAGCTAATGATGCTTGTTTAAAACTATTTAATTTACCGTTTAACGAACTCGAAGGTAAGTCAGTATTTAACTTTTTAGATGATGATTCAACGTTAGGTATTAAAGATAAAATTTCGACATTAAATAGTAATCGCCAATTTAGCTGCGACTTACGTTTATCTAAAACAGCAGGGGGATATATACCGTTGGTGGGATCTTTTAATGAGATAGATCACCATGGCGAAATAGCACTTGCCGTAATATTTAAAAATGTAACTCATCTCAAGCAAAAGGAAGACTTACTACTTGAAGCAAAAGATATCCTTGAAGAGCAAGTAAGAGCACGTACTTCACAACTCGAGCACGCTAAAAATGTGGCTGAGGCTGCAAACTTAAGTAAATCAGAGTTTTTAGCAAATATGTCGCATGAACTTCGTACACCAATGCACTCTATTTTAAGCTTTTCTCGTTTTGGTCTAAGTAAATTAGATGCTGGAGATTTTGCAAAAGAAAAACTCATTAAATACCTATCTCGCATAGAGAGTAGTGGCGAGCGTTTACTGTCGCTACTAAATAATTTACTCGACCTATCTAAGCTAGATGTGGGTAAGTTTCCATTTAATCCTCGTCCATATAATTTATCGAACATCATTAAAACAAGTATTGATGATGTATCTGGTACGGCAATGGAAAAAGAAATTGAGATTGTATTTACCGCGCAGCCATTACCTGTAATTGCGCAATGTGATGAAGAGCAAATAAATCAGTTACTTCGAAACGTATTAGGTAATGCACTTAAATTTAGCGAACCAAAAAGTAAAATACGGGTAAATTTAGAGTCAGATAATAAGCTTGCTACTATAGAGGTTACTGATAATGGGGTCGGTATACCTGAAGATGAACTAGAGCATATTTTTACTAAGTTTGTACAAAGCAGTAAAACAAATAGCGGTGCTGGTGGTACAGGGCTCGGTCTTGCCTTGTGTAGAGAGTTTGTATCTTTACACCAAGGTGAGATCACTGCACGTAACAACGAAAATGGTGGCGCCACTATATCTATACAAGTGCCACTAGAAATAAATCTAGACGAGCATTTGGCTGAAGATCAATTAATACAGCACAGTAATTAATTGTTTTTTGGCAAGCCAAGTAACTTTTTTGAGAATTTGAATGGATGATAAATTATGGCCTTAACTAAAATACTTGCCGTTGATGACGAACCCTTTAACCTTGAAATTATTGAGGAAATTTTAGAGGAACTTGATTTTGAATTACAAGTAGCAACGAGTGGCCCTGAGTGTTTAAACATGGTTGAAGGCTATATGCCTCAGGTTATATTACTCGATGTAAGTATGCCGCAAATGAATGGTTATGAAGTATGTAAGGCACTTAAAGCAAATCCAAATACAGCACACATAATTGTTATGTTTGTATCGGCTCGAGGCACAGTTGAAGAGCGAATGGAAGGCTACTCGGTTGGCGCAGAAGATTACATTGTAAAACCCTTTGGCCATGATGAACTTAAGTCAAAGCTTAAAAATTTAAACCAAGTACTCGTTGAAAAACAAAGCCTTGAAAAGCAAGTTGAAGATGCTACATCTACTGCATTTAATGCCATGGCTAACAGCAGTGAGATGGGGCAAATAGTTAACTACGTT
>NZ_DRGM01000097.1 GCF_011050055.1 Pseudoalteromonas prydzensis
ACTTGATATAGTTTTAAAAAATCACCTAAGGCATTGCTATCATTAAGTTTTATATTATATTTAGTCAATTTCAATGTCCGCTCATAGCCGCCAGTTAGATGAAGTGCAAATCTATTTATCGAAACTGTAAGATATTAGCTACTATAAATAATCATAACTTTTCAATTATTTAAGGCACTGCACTTTAGAGTAAAAAGATTAATATCACCTTTGTCTATTTACTTTAAGTTAACTATTACTTGCTCTCTGGTAGCTTAACTTTTTTATATGTTTTATTACACTTTGGACAAAAGATGTCTAAATCAAATTTATAATTCACACATTGAAAAAAGAAACCATATATCTTGCTACCAAGCTTTATAAAGGTAAGCAGAAATGCCGTCGCAATCATTAAGTTAAACTCATACATTCCAGCCTTATCAAGAGCCCAGTCAATAACAAGCTCAACGATTAAAAGTGCAACCACTTTTTCGTGTTTTTTAATTGCGGCAAAAATTAGAACGGCAAAAGCAATAAAGCGAGCAAAACTTTGCGACTCCTCAGCTAAGAAAGCCAAAATCCCAATGGGTATAGATAAACAAAGGCTGAGAAAGATAAACCCAACCATGTCTATTTTTGACATCCAAAAATGTATTTTGAAGTCTTTTTTAGCCGTACACTGATTACACTTTAGCAAAGAGGCTCCAATTAACTGGTTTATCGTCGAGAAATAAAACTGAGAGTAACCTTTAACCTAAAAATAAAAAAGTGTGAAAATAAAAAAGCCATAACTTTCAAACAACTCAGGGCTGCTTAAAACTTATGGCTTAGCGCTTAAAGCTGACAGCTGACAGCTGACAGCTGACAGCTGACAGCTACACCTTAAACTTATCTATCGCTTTATAAAGTACCCTTGCTTGCTCTGACACTTCTTCGCTGGTTTGCGCATTTGTTGCTGAATGGGCTGAGGCGTCTTCGGCAATATCGCGAATCCGTACGACGTTCTTATTCACCTCTGAGGCAACTTGGCTTTGCTCTTCAATAGCAGCAGCAATGTGGGTGCTCATTTCCATAATCGTTTGTACATCTTCGGTAATTGAGCCTAACAGTTCACCGGCTTTAGTTGCTTGTGCTGCACTTTCGCCACCTTGCGTACGGCAGCGTTGCATTATACTAACCACTTCTTGGGTTCGTCCTTGCAAAATAGAGATAATACTTTCAATTTCTTTGGTTGATTCTTGAGTGCGCTGAGCAAGTGAGCGAACTTCATCGGCGACCACTGCGAAGCCGCGACCCTGTTCACCAGCACGCGCCGCTTCAATGGCTGCATTAAGTGCTAGCAAGTTAGTTTGCTCGGCAATACCGCGGATAACATCTAATACTGAACCAATGGTTTCACCGTCTTTTTCAAGTTGTGATACGACCGTTGAGGCATTGCCTAATGAATCAGACAATTGATTGATTTGTTTAACCGTGGCCTCAACTTCTTTACGCCCTTGTTGCGCACTTTGGTTAGTTGATTCTGCTTTTTTAGCCGCAGCTTCGGTATTATGCGAAATATCCTGAATAGTCGCCTGCATTTCAGTTGCAGCGGTTGCTACCATATCCGCTTCATGTAATTGCTCTTGCATACCGGAGCTGGTTGCCGCGGTGGTTTCCGATAAGTGATCGGTCGCTATATTTAGCGTGGTTAAAGCGGTATTCACTTCGTAGATCAGTTTTTTGAAATCATTTATAAGACTATTAAAATCAATCGTCATGGTGGTGACTTCGTCTTTACCGCTGTGCTCTATAGTAAGGCGTAAATCGTTATTGCGGCGAATTTCATTAATCGTATGGTATACCCGTTCAATAGGAACAATGATCGAACGACTCGTCAAGTAGACTAAAATCATCACCAGCAAACTGGCAACAATAAAAATGATGATGGCGATCATTTGCGCTTGTGCAGCGGTAGATTCAACTTGTTGCTTCGTTGCTGTCGTAATTAAAGTGACTAAATCATCACTTTGTTTGACGCTGTCTCTCATTCTACCAAGCGCACCTGAATCCAAATCCAGACCTAATGCAACTTGCGCATCAACTAACGATTTAAACTTACTGTTATAAACTGCAAGTAAACGTAATAGCTCTGACTGGTCACTTGAAGCCAAGTTTTCGTTGCGAATTTGACGCTCTAACTGCACTACACCGCCTTCAAAACTAGCTAAGTATTTCAGATCAAAGCGCAGCATAAAATCTTTTTCAGAGCGTCTAAGCTGCAACATTAAGCTAAGTAACTGATAGTTACTTTGCTTATTCAGCATCGTTTCCATTTGATGAACGGCGCCTCGCAATTCACCATAAAGCGCATCTTTAGGGTGTAAACCTATTTTCTTTTGTAATTTTACAACATGCTGAAAATCATCATTATACTGCTTAGCAAGAATAGCAAATTGCTCCACTTGCGCAGTAGCGATATCAAGCTCACGTGAGAGCTCAGTTAACATGCTAATTTTATATTTTAGTTGCTCATATTCTTGTGCAAACAACTCTAAACTATTTTTCTGTTTATAAAACAAAAAGTCTTTTTCATACTTACGCATAGAGAGTTCATGTATATCAAGCTCCTCCGCGTACTGAATGGTTTCGTTTAGTTTTAGCATGATGCGTGCTTCATAAATAATAACGCACAACATAACCACCATCGCGAGACCAACAACGAGTGCATTGACTTGCAAACGACGTTTAATAGTCAAATTTTGGAGTAAACCCATTAACAACAGCCTTTTAAATAATTCACTGTAAATAGTATAGTTAAATAACGAATAGTTAGCTTACATTATTGCTCTATTTACGAGATGTTCTAAAAAACTCAGTTAAATTTGGCTTTAGCTCACCGCAGACCACAAGTTTTGATGTAGTTCCTTGGTATTATGCCACTGCTTTGCGGCTAGCCAATCAACTAATGGCTGTGGATCGCTCGGAAAATTAATTTGTTTTTGGGCAGCACTATTGAGCCAATCATCCAACGCATTGGGGTTTAAGTAGTTCATAACATGTGCCGCTTTCATTGCCAGTAATGTTTGTGCATTGGCATCTTGCTCAAACTGCCCAGACAATGGTTTCAAGAGCAGTTTTTTACCGAGCTTTAATGCCTCACTAGAAAGCTCAAACCCCGCATTGGCAATCACGCCACCGGCATTTGCTAAGTCATTTAAAAAACCGTCACGGGCTGGCATTCGCAAGTGAATGTGCCCCGTTGAAGTGTTATTTGCTTGCGGGTGATAGCAGTAAAACTCTTGTTCAGGAAAATCTCGCAGGTAATCAATCACACTACTGAGATCTTCAAAAGGAAGATATACCAACACTTTATTATCAACATTAACGGGATTATTGTGTTGATGGTGAGCAATAAATGGCGGAATGATATTTTGCGCAAAAGGTTGCCAGTGCACCCCCAAATAAATGTCCGCAGGAGCATAGTATTTAATAAATGAGCGACGCAGCAAACTGTGGCCGAACATCGGGACTTTAGGCGATAAAAACGCCGCTTGATGGCTCATGCCTATAACAGACACACCTTGGCGTTTTGCCGCCCATGCGGTGATAGGTTCAAAGTCGTTAAAGACAAAATCATAACCTGATACATCTAACTGTTTTATATCCCGTAGCAATTTACATAGCCGAGTATTTCTTACTGTGTGATAACTATTTACTTGGCCATTTTTAGTGGTGAAAGATAACCCGCGAAAACTACGATAATTTGCAAACTCATCCATATCGAAGTAATTTTGCTGGGCACGTCCGGAAAACACATAATCAACCTCAACCCCCATTTGCTTGAATGCATTCGCCATCACCCGCGCACGAGTAACGTGACCATTGCCAGTCCCTTGGATGCCATACAGTATTTTCATAAAGTCGCCACTATTAAGATTGCTAATAAACCACAACTGCTGCCCATTAATGCGCCAAGTACCACATCAACAGGGAAGTGTACCCCTAGTAACACCCGAGATGCCGCAACACACGCAGCCCATAAAAACCACAGGCTAATGAGCTCTGGAAAATACTGAGCTAATACAACCGCGACTAAAAATGCCCCAGCACTGTGCCCAGACGGTAGGCTAAACTTATCACTCGGGACAATGTAAGCGCCTTTGATTAAACAATCGCATGGGCGAATTCTGGCAAAACTGTTTTTTGCGAGATAATAAATCGGCCGCTCGATTAAAAAGCCAAGTAATAAGGTGATTGCCATTAGCCGTAATTCCGGTTCGTTACTAAGCCAGCCAAAACCAACCGCGATTAACACATAAAGTCCCCCGTTACCTGTTTTAGAGAAACCTAATGCAGAATTTTTTAGCCATGTTGGGGCATTGCCATTAAACACCATCAAAAATAAACTTTGATCCAGCTGAGCCACTTTTTTTAGCATGTTGTTCTCATTCATCACTTGCTCCTTTACTGTGTAAACTCTGTACACAATTTCAGCTTAGGCGGTGAAAATAACAATTGAGTGACGCTTTTAAGACACTAATATTGCTTTTGCTGTTTTAGCGCAATAATTGTTTAAAAAGAGCGCAATTTACTGCGATTAAGTCGTTGTTATTGCAATTAAGCAAGGTATACTAAAGTTCAGCTCACGTATCTTTAGATAAGGATAGAAAAATGGATTACAGCACTTCAGATTTATGCGATCACTTTGCCGATGTGGTCGATGTGCTCGAACCTATGTTCATTAACTTTGGCGGTCGTCACAACTTTAGTGGCCGTATTAAAACCGTTAAATGTTTTGAAAATAATGAACTGATCCGCGACATACTCTCTCAAGATGGCGAAGAGTGCGTGTTACTAATCGATGGTGGTGGCTCAACACGTCGCGCGCTCATTGATATTGAGCTTGCTGAATTGGCCATTGAAAATAACTGGCAAGGTATTGTGGTTTACGGTGCAGTACGCCATGTTGATGAACTTGAAGAACTTGATTTAGGTATTCAAGCCATCGCTTCTATTCCTGTAGCAGCAGATAGCACCGGTGCTGGCGAAGACGGCATTGGCGTAAACTTTGCTGGTGTATCATTTTTTGATGATGATTTTATCTACGCCGACAGTACCGGCATTGTATTATCAGCAGAAGAGCTTGAACTGGAAATTATAGAAGAATAATCAGTGGCAAACCACCTCCATATTTATGACGAAGCGACTGTAAAACCTTGGTGTAGCAGTCGCGCCAATGAAAAAAAAGCATGGCAATCTATCGCCCTACTCGACACTCATGTTGATCCCCTGCAAGCCATGCAAGATGCCGCACAATTTGGCATTAAGTATGTTTTGTTGGGTATTTGCGAAGATATTGGCCCACGCGCTAACTTAGGTAACGGTGGTGCCGCAGATGGCTGGCAAGCATTCCTGAAACGGTTTTTAAATCAACCTGATAACCAATTTTTAGCGAACGAAAAAGTGTTGTTATTAGGCGAAGTTGCGATCAGCGATTTAACCCTCGCGGCGCGCGATTTATCGAACCAAAATCCTCAGCAACTCACGCAATTGCGTGAGTTATGCGCCCAGCTTGATCAACGGGTTGAACAAGTGCTGAGTTTAATTTTTGCCGCAGGCCTTGAGCCGATCATCATTGGCGGCGGCCATAATAATTGCTTAGGAATTATTCGCGCGCTCAGTAAACACAAACAAATAGCGATCAATGCAATTAACTTTGATCCTCATGCTGACTTTCGTGATTGTGAAGGTCGCCACAGTGGTAATGGCTTTCGCTATGCTTACAATGAGCAACACCTAGATCATTACCATGTGATTGGTATGCATGAGCTAAAGAATAACCAAGCGATTATTGATGCCTTAGCGGCTGCGCAATTTAATTACGACAGTTACCAAGCACTGCAAGTAAGACGCGAGAAAACCCTCACCCAAGCATGTCAGCAAGCACTTGCAACCCTGACTCATGCCCCTTTGGGTGTCGAAGTCGATTTAGATAGTATTTCATTAATGCCCGTAAGTGCCTATACCAACTGTGGTTTTAGTGTCAGTGACGCCGAGCATTTTGTACATTTGGCTGCCAGTCAACTAAACAGCCATTACTTACATTTATGTGAAGCTGCCCCAAATCAACATCCCAGTGGCATGCAAGCAGGAATAAGCGATGCAGGGCAAATAATCACCGCGCTAGTGAATGCTTATCTACAAGCTAGAGAGCACGCCTAACAGCTATTGATGCTCAATTTGCCATTGCTTGAGCCAAGAGATCATACCAACGCTACTTAATGGGTGACTAAAGTAATACCCTTGCGCCGCATAAGTATTTAAGCTTTTTACAAAGTTTAGCTGTTCACGGGTTTCAACCCCTTCGCAGATCACTTTGGCATTTTGCTGATTGTGCATATCGACCATACCGCTGATCAAACTACGAACATGGCTTTGATGACTAAAATCAGCCGTTAATGCAGGGGCTATTTTTACATATTCAACGGCTAGATTCGGCAATTTAGCCAACCAGATTGGGCTATCGCCAAGGCCATCCACACACACTTTAATACCTATACTATTAATGCGCGCCACCATGGCTTTACCTTGATCATCTAAACTCATAAATAAGTTAAGTGGGCACTCAACAATTAAATCTCCAGCTTGTAACTGATGTTCAACAAAGATGCGGTCGATAAACTCAATAAACTCTTCATTTAGCATTTCAGAGCCGAATAGATTAATACTTAAAGGCATACTGATACCTTCCATACGCAGTGCCATTGCAAGCTCCGCTGCGCGCTCAATCACAAAGGTCGCCAATGGATAGGCAAGCCCTGCGACACGTATATCATCTATAAAGCGGTTGGCTGATAAAATTCCTTGTCGTGGATGCTGCCAACGTAACAATAACTCTAAAAACTCAATTTTGTCATTGTGATTGCAAATAATAGGCTGGAAATACAATTCAAGTTCGCTGGAAAAATCTATATTGGCTAATTCGTGCAAGCGGGCTTGTTGCTCTAGTTGCTCTATTTTCATTTGCTGATGGTAGGCCACGACCTGTTGTTTAGGATGACTATCCAACGCGAGGAAGGCGAACGAAATTAAATTATCAAAGCTGTTCTCCTGCTCATCGCAATCAACATAGCTTGCCCGCGCATTGATTTTTATAGTGCAGTTAGCCACATTGAAAGGTTTTACAGTTGCCCCTAATATTTGATTGATTAACTGTTCATGTAAGTGTTTTTGCTGCGCTAAATTACATATAAAAGCAAAGTTAAGACCGCCTAAATGCGCTAACCTTTGCTCACCAGCTAAACTAATAACTTCGTCAATATGTAGTAACTGCTTAATACGATTTGCCGATTGCGCGAGTAATAAATCACCAAAGTCACGACCAATATGTTGGTTAACTTGCGCAAATCCTTCTAAACGAAGCACCACCAACGCTGCACGGTGCTGATTATCTTTGCGCCAATCGTAATAACGTTGGCGCAGCAATTTAGTGTTGGGTAAATTTAATAGCGGTGCAGGCTCCATATAACGCGCATTATTAAGTTGCGTCGCTTCATCTGTAGCAATCGCCAATTCTTCATCAGCAAAATAGCCAGACATCGCCAATACAATGCTCGCCAGTACAATTAAATAAAGCGGTGAACCCAGTAATAAGTGAGCCGATAAAAACACTGTAAATACCAATGCAGCACAGCAGCTCAGAGTAAGCATAGTCCATTTATTTTGCGAGAAGGCCAACCATAAATGCAGGCCAATACTGGCTGCAAATAATAGCTCTAAGAAGTTTACTTCGTTGCTTAATATTGCCAGCGCCAGCACGCTATTGATTAAGTAACTAAGGCGTAATAATGGCTTTTCAACGACGCACAAAGCGCAGATCATCGCCATTAAAACAGCGCCTGCTAAAAAAGCAGGTAATTGTGGGTAATTAAGTAATGCGCTCCCTGCAGTATGCTCAACTCCTGTGTTTGTTAATAGCGCAATTAAAAACATCTTTTCAGTACAACGTTAAAGCAGATTAGTTTAGTCTACCCAAAACCCACAAATTTAACAGTTTATTTACGCCTAATTGGTAACTTAATTGCGCAGGATGGGATATCTGCCAATGTGCTATATCGGCGCGCATACCCACTTTTAGTACGCCACGATCAGTTAAACCAAGCGCTTTCGCTGCATTTCTGGTTACCCCAGCCAAGGTTTCTTCTGGTGTTAGCCTAAATAAGGTGCAACCCATATTCATCATCAATTGCAAAGAACACAAGGGTGAAGTACCTGGATTAAAGTCAGTTGAGATAGCCATAGGCACATTGTATTGCTTTAATAACGCGATGGGTGGCTGTTTAGTTTCACGTAAAAAGTAAAATGCGCCAGGCAATAACACCGCGACCGTTCCTGCAACAGCCATCGCTTTTACCCCTTGCTCATCTAAATGCTCGATATGATCCGCCGATAGTCCCTTAAACTCGGCAACCAGTTGTGCGCCATGTTGATTTGATAATTGTTCGGCGTGGCATTTCACAGGCAAGCCGTGCTTACTTGCCGCTGCAAACACACGGCGAGTTTGTGCATGGCTAAAGCCAACATTTTCACAGAATACATCCACCGCGTCGGCTAACTTGCCCGCCACTACCTGCTCCAACATCTCATTACACACTAACTCAATGTATTCATCACTGCGGCCTTTGTATTCCGGTGGTAACGCATGTGCTCCCAAAAAGGTGGTTTTTACATCAACAGGGTGATTTTCACCAAGTAATCGCGCTACTTCGAGGATTTTAAGTTCATTTTCGCAATCTAAACCATAGCCGGATTTAATTTCAACCGTCGTCACACCTTCGCTATAAAGCGCATTTAAACGATCTTTTGCTAATACAAATAATGCTTCATGATCAGCCGCACGGGTGGCTCGTACTGTACTGGCAATACCGCCGCCCTGCGCCGCTATTTGCTCATAGCTAACACCTTGCAAACGTTGTTCAAATTCTTCAGCACGAGAGCCGGCAAACACTAAATGGGTATGACAGTCAATTAAACCTGGCGTTAGCCACTGCCCTTTTGCGGAAATGATTGGCGTTGCCAATGCATCAAACGCTGGTAACTCTGTTTGTTTACCAAGCCATGCAATGTGGCCATCTTTAATCGCTAGCGCGGCATTGTCAATTGCCCCATAAGGTGCATCAATACTGCTATCCATAGTGGCAATATTGGCATCGGTGATCAGTAAATCCCATTCGTTGCAGTGGTTGTTTGCAGTTACGTTGGTCATAGCAGCCCTTAAAAAATGTTTTAATCAGTCTAACAAGCTATCTTGTATATACAAGATAAATGTGCCATCTTATAGTCAGTATTTAATTAAATGAAAACTGTAGATCAGCACATGACGACACCTAAGTTCGCGCAAATAAAGCAATTTATTGTTGATAACATTCGATCATCCGCTTGGCTTGAAAACCAACGTGTACCATCTGAAAACGAATTAGCCGAACAATTTAGTGTTAGCCGCATGACTGCACGCCGTGCATTAAGCGAATTAACCGAAGCGGGTATTCTTACTCGCAGCCAAGGTCTAGGCACTTTTGTTGCCAGCTTTAAATCACAGTCATCATTACTAGAAATTAAAAATATAGCAGATGAAGTTAAAGCACGTAATGGCAATTACAGCTGTACAGTTTTAGTGCTTGAATCAATCAGCGCCGTGGCACCGATTGCGATTGCGTTAGGTGTTGAAGTAGACAGTATTGTGTTTCGCAGTGTGCTTGTGCATAACGAAAACGAACACCCGCTACAAGTGGAAGAGCGTTTTGTCAATCCAGCACTTGCGCAAAGTTACTTACAGCAAGATTTTACCACTTTGACACCGCACGAATATTTATCGAGTGTGGCACCGCTGACCGAAGCGCGCCACACTGTTGAAGCGATCATGCCAAATAGTGAAATGTGTCAGTGGCTGAATTTATACCACGAAGAGCCATGTTTGCAGGTGATCCGCCGAACTTGGTCATCCGCAGGCATTGTAAGCTTTGCCCGTTTAGTGTCCCCAGGTAGTAAATACCGCCTAGGTGGCCATTTAACATTTAAAAAGCAACATTAAAAAGATTATTCAGATCAAAATGATGCGCTTAGTTGCGTATTTTTTTGAAGTTAAATTAGTTGTATATACAACAGGAGCATACCATGAACAATAGACTTGACGAATCACGTGTGATCCGCGCGCCACATGGCGATAAGATCAGCGCTAAAAGCTGGCTCACCGAAGCGGCTAAGCGCATGTTAATGAATAACCTCGATCCAGAGGTTGCAGAGCACCCGCATGCACTGGTTGTATATGGTGGCATTGGTCGTGCAGCGCGTGATTGGCCTTGTTTTGATAAAATTATCGAAACCTTAGATAGACTTGAAGAAGACGAAACCCTACTAGTGCAATCGGGTAAGCCTGTTGGGGTATTTAAAACTCACAGCAATGCACCGCGAGTATTAATTGCGAACTCAAACTTAGTACCGCACTGGGCTAATTGGGAGCATTTTAATGAGCTCGATAAACTTGGTTTGATGATGTACGGGCAAATGACTGCGGGCTCTTGGATCTATATTGGCTCGCAAGGCATAGTGCAAGGTACTTACGAAACCTTTGTTGCTATGGCAAAACAACACTTTAATGGTGATGCTGCTGGTAAATGGGTGTTAACCGGTGGTTTAGGTGGCATGGGTGGCGCGCAACCACTTGCTGCAACCATGGCAGGTTTTAGTGCCTTAGTGGTTGAATGTGATGAAACGCGTATCGATTTTCGTATTAAAACTCGCTATGTAGACGTCAAAGCCACCGATTTAGAGCATGCACTAGAGCTTATCAACAGCGCATGCGCTAAAGGTGAAGCGCTGTCAGTCGGTTTACTTGGTAATGCTGCCGATGTATTTAGCGAACTAGTTAAACGCAAAATTACCCCAGATGTTGTTACAGACCAAACCTCGGCTCACGATCCACTGAATGGTTATTTACCACAAAATTGGAGCATGGCGCACGCCGCGAAGATGCGAGAGCAAGACCCACAAGCTGTGGTTAAAGCGGCTAAACAATCGATGGCTGTACAAGTAACTGCAATGCTAGCGCTGCAACAAGCAGGCGCCGCTACCACCGACTACGGCAATAATATTCGGCAAATGGCGTTTGAAGAAGGTGTTAGCAATGCCTTTGATTTCCCAGGTTTTGTGCCAGCTTATATTCGCCCGTTATTTTGTGAAGGTATTGGTCCATTCCGTTGGGTAGCGCTGTCTGGCGATCCTGAGGATATTTATAAAACCGATGCTAAAGTTAAAGAGCTGATCCCTGATGATAAACATTTGCACAACTGGCTTGATATGGCCCGTGAACGCATTCAATTCCAAGGCTTGCCAGCGCGGATTTGTTGGGTTGGCTTAAAAGACCGTGCCCGTTTAGCACTGGCGTTTAATGAAATGGTTAAAAATGGCGAATTAAAAGCACCCGTTGTGATTGGCCGCGATCACTTAGATTCTGGCTCAGTGGCCAGCCCTAACCGTGAAACCGAAGCGATGAAAGACGGTTCAGATGCGGTCTCTGATTGGCCATTATTGAACGCACTACTGAATACCGCAGGAGGTGCAACTTGGGTATCGCTGCATCATGGTGGTGGCGTAGGCATGGGCTTTAGCCAACACTCAGGGGTCGTGATTGTTGCCGATGGTACAGATGAAGCCGCAGCTCGGGTTGGCCGCGTGCTATGGAATGACCCTGCCACTGGCGTAATGCGCCATGCTGATGCAGGTTACGATATTGCAATTAATTGCGCGAACGAGCAAGGTCTCGACTTACCTATGTTGAATAAGGAATAACCATGTTTGAATATACTCTCACACCCGGCCAGCTCGACTTGGCAACACTGCGTAAAATTAATCTTTCCGCGGTCAAACTGACTCTTGCTAAAGACAGCGAAATTAACATCGCAGCAAGTGCACAAACCGTGCAAGATGTGATTGATCAACAGCGCACTGTATACGGTATCAACACCGGTTTTGGCTTACTGGCTAACACTAAAATTGCCGAGCATGAACTTGAGCTATTACAGCGCTCTATTGTGCTTTCTCATGCGGCGGGTATCGGTGAATACATGGACGACAGCACGGTACGTTTAATGATGGTGCTAAAAATTAATTCTTTATCCCGTGGTTTTTCAGGCATTCGCTTAAAAGTGATTGAGTTTTTTATGCAATTGCTTGAAGCCGAAGTTTATCCTTGCGTACCAAAAAAAGGCTCTGTTGGTGCATCGGGTGATTTAGCGCCACTATCACATATGTGCTTAGCGCTACTTGCTGAAGGTGAAATGCGTCATCAAGGTAAATTGATTAGCGCCGCAGAAGGGCTAAAAATTGCCAAACTTGAGCCACTGACCTTAGCCGCTAAAGAAGGTCTAGCGTTGCTTAACGGCACCCAAGCTTCAACGGCTTTTGCACTACAAGGGTTATTCCGCGCCGAAGATTTGTATGCACAAAGCTGTGCCATTGGCTCAATCAGCATTGAAGCGGCAATGGGCAGTCGTTCACCATTTGATGCACGTATTCATGAAATTCGTGGCCAACGCGGCCAGATTGATACCGCCGCAATCTTCCGCGATATACTCAGTGAACAGTCACAGATCAGCGAAGCCCATGTCGATTGTGAAAAAGTACAAGACCCTTACTGCTTACGCTGTCAGCCACAAGTACTTGGCGCATGTTTAACGCAAATCCGCCAAGCAGCTGAAGTGTTATTGTGTGAGTCGAATGGCGTGACCGATAACCCATTAGTGTTTGCGGATGTGGGCGATATTATCTCTGGCGGCAATTTTCATGCTGAGCCCGTCGCAATGGCAGCCGATAACTTAGCGTTAGCGATTGCTGAAATTGGTGCACTTGCGGAGCGTCGAATTGCCTTATTGATTGATTCAAACCTATCAAAACTGCCCCCATTTCTAGTTGAAAATGGCGGCGTAAATTCGGGTTTTATGATTGCACAAGTAACGGCGGCGGCACTGGCATCGGAAAACAAATCGCTGGCGCACCCCGCTTCTGTAGATAGCCTACCAACATCAGCAAACCAAGAAGACCATGTTTCTATGGCCACTTTTGCGGCACGTCGTCTCGGTGAGATGGCCAATAACACGCAAGGTGTATTGGCCATTGAATGGCTGGCATCGGTACAAGGGCTGGAGTTTAGAAAACCACTGACAGCCTCTGCAAAAGTTGAGCAAGCTAAAGCTATCTTGCGTGAAAAGGTCAGCTACTACGATAAAGACCGTTATTTTGGCCCTGATATCGAAGCCGCAAACACCTTATTACAGCAAGGCAAACTACGTAGCTTGTTGCCTGCTGGCATATTACCTTCGTTTTAAATAACCTGAACACTGGTTAAATATCAAATTGATAGCTAAAGCCTAGCTCTTCAATAGCCGAGCCATCAATGATGCGCTCGGCACTTGAATGACTACTAAACGTGGGCGCTTGCGTGCCATATTGCTGGCACTTCTGCTGATAATAATCTGCTTTGGTTGGATGCGCCGGATTAACCACATTATAAATTGGCGCAGCTGTTTGCCAATTTTCCAGCACGGTAAGCACCGCATTAATTACATCTTGCTGCTGCACCATATTAACCGTTTGCATACTTGAACCACGTAACTCTTTACCTGCCACAAACCGCCCTGGTTCGCGGTTAGGACCAATTAAGCCACCCAATCTAAGTACTTTACCACCAGCATCGAGTACATGCTGCTCAGCTGCAATTAGCGGCTGTTGCCTTGCTGTGGTTGCCTGTATTGCACTTTGTTCAGTATAAGTGGCGTTATCTTGGTCATACACAGCCGTCGATGAGCATAATAAAAAACCCTTTGCCTGCATTGAGTTGGCAAGTTCAATTGCCTGTGTCAGAGTTGCTAAATAGTGGCTGTCAGCGTGTCGACTACGTGGTGGTATAGCGCATACCCACCAGGCATTATGTAAATCAAGTTGATGAGTTAGCTTATTATCTGCAAATACTAACTGACGTTGAAAAGCATGCTGGTGCACATTACTGCGGTGCGTGCCTTGTACATGCCACCCTTTTGCTTGCTGCTGTAAACACAATGGCTGACCCAGCCAACCGGCGCCAAGAACAACTAACTGGTCTTTATCTGTACCCATTAAGTAACATCACCCTTACAATTTTATAAAATATCGTTAATTTGTCTTATCGCATACCATAGCACTGCGTACCAAGATATGCTTAGATAAGAGTGCTTACTCTACTAAATAACAAGAATGTGTGCACTTATGCTTAAAAATTTATCCCTAAGAAAAAAAATACTACTCCTGATCGGCGGCACGATAAGTATCTTATTACTGATTGCCTCAGCGTACTTTGTTAACCATATTGCCGCTTTGTCTCGCCAAAGTATCGAACGCGAAGCGCACAGTTATCTGCAAAGTGAACAACTATCCATGCAAAGTTACTTTGCTCAATACGGCAAACTGGTCGCAACTTTTGTCAATAATCCGCATTTAGTAAACTGGTTTGATAATTGGGATAAACGAGATCAAACTCTACAAGGCGCTCCTGGCTATGATGAAATAAACCAAGATTTTGTGCGTATTAGTAGTCAAGATGAAAATATTTTATCGGCCTTTTTTGCCTCTGCAAAAACCGGTGAATACTTTAAAGAAAATGAGCGAACCACTCACTACAACAATGAACCATATTATGCGTATAAACGCGGTTGGTGGATCGATGCGTTAAAACTGAACCGATTATATGTTGGGCCAATTTCCGTTGATTTAACCACACGAAACGCCTCTGCCGTGGTACAGCAGCCAGTCTACAACCAGGAAAATGAGCTGGTTGGGTTTGGCGGTGTTGATTTACAGCTTAATAAAATCAATAAAATGGTCGAAGATATTCGCTTTAACGGCCAGGGTTACGGGTTTTTATTGGATGACAAGCAAAAGGTCGTACACTTATCCAATCGTACTAAGCATAAGCTATCTATCACTGATGAAGGAGTAAATGGTAAAGAAGGCCTTGAACAACTAGAAAAACAATTTAGCAATACCCAAGGATTTAGTGAGCTTAACCTACAGATGAAAAACAACATCGCAGGGGATGCCAGTGTTACCTTTCAGGGCCAAGAATATTTTGTAGTGTATAACCGCCTGCAATTAGAGCATCCTTACTTAAATTGGTATGTGGGTATTTTAGTGCCACGTAGCATGATTGATGAGCCAGTAAATGATGCGGTAATGACCACCACCACCTCTGTGGTTATTATACTACTGATTATTATGGCGATGATTTTATGGGCCACACAGATGATCTCACAACCGATTATCAGCTTAACCCATATTATGCGAGACATCGCTTCCGGTGATGGTGATTTAACCCAAAAAATTACTATCGATAGCAAAGATGAAGTGGGCCAACTGGCTCATCATATGAATACCTTTATCGATAAACTACGCGCTATGATGCTAGATACCGCAAAACAAGCAAAGCAATTAACCAACGCTGCGGCTCAGCTGAATTTAGTCTCACAAAAGACCAATGATGAAATCCAACAAGAGAAGCAGCAAGTCGATAGCGTTAGCGCCGCGGTTACTGAAATGGCCACCACAGTGATGGAGATTTCTCGGAACGCGCAACACACCAACAATGCAGCTGAAGAAGTACAGCACATCTCTGTTGATGGTGCAAAACGCTCGCAAAATGCGCAAAGCGTAATGACCGCATTGGCCGATCACATCGGCGAAGCATCCAAAGTAGTCGCTGGTTTAGAACAAGAAAGTGGCAATATTGGCGCCGTTGTTGATGTGATCAATTCAATTGCTGAACAAACTAACTTACTGGCACTGAACGCTGCTATAGAAGCCGCCCGTGCTGGCGAGCAAGGCCGTGGCTTTGCGGTGGTTGCCGATGAAGTTCGCTCCTTAGCAAGCCGCACTCAAGAATCAACCGATGACATTCGTAACATGATCTCCCGCTTGCAACAAATTGCTCAACAAGCCTCTACTATGATGCAGCAAGGGCAACAGCGTGCGCAAAGCTCAGTCACACAAACGCAAGAAGTGCTGGATGCACTACAAAACATTGCCGATGCAGTGACTAAAGTACAAGATCAAAGTCATCACATTGCCACTTCAACCGAGCAGCAAACTGTAGTAGCTGAAGATATCAATAACAGCTTAGCGGCGATTAATAATTTAGTGAATAATACCGCCGATCACGCCCTAGAACTTGCTGACGAAGCGCGTGAACTCAATGACTTGGCAGCATCACTCAATAAAACCGTCAATCAGTTTAAACTTTAAAGCCCCTAATATAAAAGAGTGCTGTGATGGCACTCTTTTTTGTTATAGATCAATACTCACCCACACTGGTTTTTTTATAATTATGCAAACTTTATTAAAGGCGCGCGTGATGATTAATTTACCAAAATGGGATCAAAGTTTAATAAACAAGTACAATATTTCGGGGCCAAGATACACCTCTTACCCAACCGCATTGTCGTTTCATGATGGCTACCAACAGCACGATTTGATTAACGCAATCAATTCATCGTCGAGCAATAGTCTCTCTTTATATATCCATATCCCATTTTGTAGTCAGCTTTGTTACTACTGCGGCTGTAATAAAGTGATCACTCGCCACCAGTCAAAAGCAGACCTTTATCTTGATTATTTAGAGCAAGAGATCATTGCCCAAGCACCGCTATTTGCTGGCTACCAAGTAGAGCAATTGCATTTAGGCGGAGGGACGCCAACCTTTTTAAGCAGCACACAAATGAGCCGTTTAATTGCGCTACTTGAGCAGCACTTTAAGTTTGCTCCAGAGGCTGAACGCGGTATTGAAATTGACCCACGCTCATTAGCTGATGGCATGTTAAAGCATTTGCGCAACCTTGGTTTTAATCGGGTTTCATATGGTATTCAAGATTTTAATGATGCAGTACAGCTTGCCGTTAACCGCCCACAAAGTGCGGAGGCTGTAAAAAGTCTGATTGGTGAAGCCCGTGAACTCGGCTTCAAATCAATTAATGCAGATATGATTTATGGCTTGCCACTGCAAACTCCCGAGAGCTTTAAAGAGACTATTAAGCAATTAATTGCCCTTAGCCCTGATCGTGTATCGGTATTTAATTACGCGCATTTACCGGACCGTTTTGCCGCTCAGCGAAAAATTAAGGACGCAGATTTACCCAATGCCCACGATAAGCTCACTATGTTTAAGAATACCTTAGAACAAATGAGTCACGCAGGTTATCAGTTTATTGGTATGGATCACTTTGCAAAAACCAGTAATGAGTTAGCTATTGCACAAAATAGTGGGCAATTACATCGTAACTTCCAAGGTTACACCACTCATGGCAACTGTGATTTATTAGGTTTGGGGGTGTCATCAATTTCACAAATTGGCACTGCTATTTTGCAAAATCAAAAACAGTTAAAAGCGTATTACCACGCCATTGAAAAGCAATTAGGTAGCGCTATTTGTAAGGGCATGCAATTAAGCCAAGACGATGTAATTCGGGCAGCAGTTATCAAGCAGTTGATTTGCCATTTTCAACTTGATATCCACGCTATCGCTGATAAATTCCAGCTCAACTTTGCCAGCTACTTTGCTGATGCACTCAAAGCACTCGATCCACTCGTAGCGGATGGTATGGTAACTATCAATGAAAACATGATTACTG
>NZ_DRGM01000098.1 GCF_011050055.1 Pseudoalteromonas prydzensis
GCTGCAAGCACCATACGAATTGGATTAAGACGTTGTTTGTCTTTTGCTCGCATCGCATCTTTTTGCGCATCTTTTAGCTTTATTAAAAGAAAAAGCGGCTGGGCAAGTATTGTCCCGCCTCTATGAATTGCAGTAAAATTAGTAACATACAAATATTTTCGGTTTCCTATTGGAACAGACTATATTTATCCTTTACATGTGGTGTGGCTTCGGATTACAATACTGCACCATTTTTGAACCACTTGATCATTGTTTGATCAACTTGAGCAACGCTCATTATTTAGGTAGGTGAATTTTTAATGCCAGTAATTAAAGTAAGAGAGAACGAACCGTTTGACGTAGCACTTCGTCGCTTCAAGCGTTCATGTGAAAAAGCAGGTATCCTTTCAGAAGTTCGTCGTCGCGAGCACTATGAAAAGCCAACAGCTGAGCGTAAGCGTAAAAAAGCTGCAGCGGTTAAGCGTCACATGAAGAAGCTTTCTCGCGATAACGCACGTCGCGTTAAATTATATTGATCAGTATTGGTCTTGTATAAATGAGCCTTTTAATAAAGCTAAAAGATGCGCAAAAAGATGCGATGCGAGCAAAAGACAAACAACGTCTTAATCCAATTCGTATGGTGCTTGCAGCAATCAAGCAGCGTGAAATTGACGAGCAAATAACACTTGATGATGACGGTATTACCGCAGTATTAGTGAAGCTTGTTAAACAACGCCGTGATTCTTACACTCAGTATACTGATGCTGGCCGTGAAGATTTAGCCGAAATTGAAGCCAATGAGATTACAGCTCTTGAAGAATTTTTACCTCAACAATTGAGTGAAGAAGAGATCATAGCTCTTATTGATGCGGCTATTGCTGATACTAACGCAGCAGGTATGCAAGATATGGGAAAAGTAATGGGAATAATCAAAAGCAAAGCTGAAGGTCGTGCCGATTTAGGTAAGATATCTGGTTTAATTAAGCAACGATTAACTGCCTAATACTCCCACATACAGATGTATGATTTAAGCAAACCGAGCCATGTGCTCGGTTTCTTCGTTTTTAGCTTTAATAAAAATAGCATTTGTGTTCAAATCTAAATGTGTAGAACTAAACCTTTTTCTATTTATCTCAGGACTAGACTTTACTAATGGCTGGAAAGATCCCACGTAATTTTATAGATGACTTACTTGCCAGAACCGATATTGTCGAGCTAATTGACTCCAAAGTTGGCTTAAAAAAAGCGGGCAAAGATTACCAAGCCTGCTGCCCTTTTCACAACGAAAAATCGCCATCATTTACCGTATCTCAAGACAAACAGTTTTATCATTGCTTTGGCTGTGGTGCCAACGGCAACGCTATTTCATTTGTTATGGAATACGACAAGCTAGAATTTGTTGATGCTATTGAAGAACTTGCCAGTATTCTCAACCTAGATGTACCTCGTGAGCAAGGCTCCAGTAATGGCCCAGAGCGTACCGCAGAACAAAAACGCTCAGATTACGATTTAATGCTCCACAGTGCGCGTTTTTACCAACATCAATTAAAGCACCATGCTAATTCAGCAACCGTAATCGACTATGTAAAAGGCCGAGGCCTAAGTGGCGAAACGGTTAAGAAGTTTATGATTGGTTATGCCCCCAGTGAATGGGAAGGCCTGTGCCTACAACTTGGCCGTAATAAAGAACAAAAAGAGCAATTAGTTGAGCTAAAACTGGCCTCAGAGAAAACCCCAGGCCGCCAGTTCGACTTTTTCCGTGATCGCTTAATGTTCCCTATTCGCGATAAACGTGGCCGTGTGATTGCCTTTGGTGGCCGTGTGATGCAAGCGGATCAAGGGCCTAAATATTTAAACTCGCCAGAAACTCGTATATTTCATAAAGGCTTTGAACTATATGGCTTATATGAAGCAAAACAAGCGCATAAAAAGCTCGACCATGTACTCATAGTTGAAGGCTATATGGATGTGGTGGCACTGAGCGAACAAGGTATTGAATACGCAGTAGCAGCACTTGGTACCGCCACCACAGCTGAGCATATGCATACTTTATTTAGAACCACAGACCGCGTTATTTGCTGTTACGACGGTGACCGTGCTGGTCGTGATGCGGCATGGCGTGCACTTGAAAACGCCCTGCCTTACCTAAATGACGGTAAAGCATTACAGTTTGTGTTTTTACCTGATGGTGAAGACCCTGATTCGTTGGTACAAAAAGAAGGCAAAGAGGCCTTTGAACAACGCTTAGCTTCTGCCGATGACTTTACCAAAGTACTGTTTAATAAACTCAGCCAAGAAATTGATTTAACTACTGATGCTGGAAAAGCCAAGTTACTCAGTGCGGTATTGCCGTTGGTTGAAAAAATCCCCAGTGAGTTTTATCAAGAGAATCTGTTAGAGCATTTAGGACGTTTAATTGGCCGCACTAAAGAGCAACTCAATAACCGCCTAAAAACGCCGAAGCAACAACACTCTATTGAGCGTAAATTTAAAATAACGCCAATGCGCCGCGCTATAGGTTTACTGATCCAGCACCCAAATTTAGCACACGCTGTGCCTTATTTGCCTGATTTAGCACAGATGAATATTGCAGGGATTGAGTTACTCATTCGTTTTTTGACTAGTTGTTAGTGCCTTTTAAAGCTTGCGTTAATAGGTGACATTCGAGTCGTTCTTCACTATTTAAGCCTTGAGTCTTGTCTTTTATTAATAGGGTCTCGAGTCGATAATTTAAACACTGATCTTCAATAAATTTGAAAGTATTTTTAAATTCGGCTTCTAAACGGTCGTCGCCAATCTCATGTCGCCAAGTTGCGAGTTTAA
>NZ_DRGM01000099.1 GCF_011050055.1 Pseudoalteromonas prydzensis
CTGCAATATCTTCTAGACGAACATCATCACATTGAGATAATGCTTTTTCAACCGCTTGGACTTTAAATTCTTGTGTAAATCGACGTCTCATTTTTATCTGCCTCTATTAAAAGTTAGAGGCGACAACTATCCTGACACAGGGGGTCAGCGCAGCGCCTCTTAACCTCTTTGTGAATAAATCACTTAAAACCAATTTGCACAAAGAGAAGTGAATGAGGGTAAATGAGAAGATAACGGCTTCGAGTTACGAGCAGCGAGCTTGTGCAAACAGCCTAGCGCCTAGTTACTTCCCTAGAACCTAGCCACTTTTTTGCACAAAGAGCAGACAATGAGGGTAAATGAGCAAAACCCTCTAAAAGTGGTAGCAGCGAGTTTACCTCGCGACATATAAACATGCTTCGAGCAATGAGCTACGTGCCGCGAAACATACCTAGCGCCTAGTTACTTCCCTAAAACCTAGCACCTTTCTATTCTATATCTGGTATAACACTTGCTAAGCGTTTTATATCTATATCGTTGATATCAGCAAAGCGCTTAAAGTGACTCGGCCATTGCTGGGTATAGTCTTTCATTTGGCTGATTATTTTTGTCGCTTTTGCCCTCGTTAAACCAAAACGTTTAGCTTGCGATAATAAATTGGCGATACTGGCATATCGGCCATCATCGCCAAGGCCTATACCATGTTGTTTTGAGTTATTGATTGGGGTGATGTCGTAAGCTGGGCTCAAGCGCCATGTTTTATTAGCAAAGTGATACAAAAAAGCATGGTTACGGCTGTGGTCGTCGGTATTGCCAATCAGCGCATTAAACACCATGCGCTTGTAAAGCTCTGTTGCATCATCAGCATACTCACCAGTATGGTGGCGAATAAACTCAGCCAGTTCACCGTAACTGTAGTAAGTTGCTAAATCACTGATCGCCACTTTAGGCTTTTGCAGTAAGCTGTTGGCACTTAAAAAGTGATGAGTTGGTAAACCATTACTTACATCAAACCGTTCAACTAATAGCACATCACCGTTATCAGTTTCATGAACTTGGGTATTTGCACACCGAATACCTAACTCTTTCGCCATACACATAGCACTCAGAAGTCATCGTTAATCACCTGTGTTTTATTGGTTTTACGTTGCCGTGCATTATAGCCACCTACATCAGCAGCTAATTCGTTAATTTCATCGAGCAGTGATCCTTGTAATTGCAACACCACGAGTGCTTCAAATAAAATATCACTTTTAACCACTTCCCCTTGCTCAAGCTTTTGCACGGTAGAGCGCGATACGCCAATCATCTTGGCAAAGGTGCTCTGCGTGTAATGCAAAGTACGGTGTTGGCGAATTAAATCCCCCAAACGCTGCGCCAGTTTTAATGCTTGTTCAGATTTCATAAATGATTACCTATACAGTCATTAGATTGTTAATGATTAGTTTGGCGGTATTTGATGTGTTTGCAAGGTGATTTAAAAAGATCAGCGCCGACATGTCGGCAGCGAGCAAGGTGCATACCTAGCGCCTAGTTACTTTGCTAGAACCTAGCCACTTTTTTTTGCACAAAGAGCAGTGAATGAGAGTAAATGAGCAGACAAAAGCTGCGGGCTTCGAGCGACGAGCAGCCAACACAGCCTAGAGCTGAGTCACTTTCCTAGAACCTAGCTTCTTGTTACTTTTTTAGATCCTAGCCCTTCAACACAAGCTCATAACCAAGACTAATTACCTAGCTGCAAATCAATAATAAGCTATGTGCTTGGTGCTCATCGGAAAACTCTATGTTTTTAATACATTTTCATGTTAGGTTAGGATAAAACTTAATGAAAGCTTAACGCTCTAATCATTAAGTACTATTAATTAACCACGGAGCGGTAGATTTAGTGCCTACTAAAACACTCAGTTACTACAACCAAAACGCACAAAGCTTTAGCGACTCAACAGTTAATGTTGATATGTCGGCGCTTTACGCTGAGTTTTTACCGCTTATTCCTAACCACGGTCATATTTTAGATGCTGGCTGCGGTAGTGCCCGCGATGCAGCCTACTTTAAACAGCAAGGCTTTACCATAAGCGCATTTGACGCAAGTGCTGAACTCGCAAGGTTAGCCAGCAATTACTTACAACAAGCTGTAGAGGTTAAAACTTTTCAACAACTCGATTGTACCAATAAATACGATGGTATTTGGTGTTGCGCCAGCTTATTGCACGTTCCAAAAGTAGAGTTACCGCAGGTGTTTTTAAAACTGCAAAATGCCCTAAAACCAAACGGTGTTTTGTATGTGTCGTTTAAATACGGCATGCAAGAGCGCGAACATAACGGCCGCGAATTTACCGATTTAAACGAAGACGGATTAACTGCGCTCATTACTCATCACACCGAGCTTAAAATAATAAAACAATGGCAAACGGTTGATCAGCGCCCAGAGCGCGAAAATGAAGTGTGGCTCAATGCGCTAATTAAAGCCGTGCCCGTTTTATGATGTCAGCAATGCAGCAACAGCTCGACTTTATTGCCTATATTCAGCGTATGCTGGTGGAAGGTGATTTTAGCGCAACGTACAAGTTTGCCTTGTTGCATGCGTTGGCTGATGTATGTGTTGAGCAACCGCTTATATCTGAGCAAGCAGAGCTGAAAATAGATTTAGCCACCTTGGCCGACAAACTCATTGTTTTATATTGGCACCATGCGGTGCCGTTTGCCTCAGAGCAAACAGGCGAAAGCGCTTTGCTTAAACAAAACACTGGCGCGCAATCTAAAGTAATTTCGGTACTGTATGAGTGCCAGCAAAACAACATTCGTAATTTACGCACGTTAAAACAAAGCTCGCTCTATAAGCCAACCTTTAACGCAGCAATGGCAACACTCAAAAGTGGCCCATTGTGGCGCTTACAAATATTAGCAAAACAAGCCGAATGCTTTTTATATCCGCATACCAACAGCACTAAGTACATCACCTTAAATGCAGGCATCGCCAGTTGCTTTCGGCGCTTTTATGATTTGGTGGTGTATTTGGCTAAAAATGCCTGGCTGCAAAAAATTCAAAGTATTAAGCATAATCAAGCGCTAATTGGCCCACAAAGCCAGCTGCACGACTTTTTGTTCGGCTTTGATCGCAACGCCCTGAGTAAAGCCAAACCTGTGTTAATCGAGCTACAACACGGTAATTGCTTTTATTGCCAACAGCCGTTGAACAATAAAACCGAGGTCGATCACTTTATTCCGTTTGCCCGCTACGCGAACGATCTAGGCCACAACTTTGTGGCAGCGCATAGCAGCTGTAATAACAGTAAACGCGACTTTTTAGCCGCGCAGTTGCACCGCGAACGCTGGCAAGAACAAAACTTAGTAATAAATAGTCAGCATTTAACCCGTGAACTCAGTGATTATTTTAATTGTGATGCTGATAAATCACGTTCGGTAAGTGACTGGGCGTATCAAGTTGCACAGGCGAACAGTGCGAAATTGTGGTTAGCGAAAGATAGTTTTGAACACGCCGCTGGTGTGGGGTCATACCTGCATCAAAAAGAGCAGCCAAGGGTTGAGCTTAGTTTAGTGGCGGAAGAGAAGCCAAGGTATGACGCGTAGGCGGGAGTTTACCTCGCGCTTTGTTTTTGTGGGAACTGGCTTTAGCCGTGATTTTTTGGTTTTAATTGGGATTTCGAAGGGATTAAAAACCTCTATTCGAGGTTTTATCGCGTTGGCGATGGCAACCAAAGAGAGGCTGCCGCCGACCTCTCTCTGGACTCTCTCGGCGCACCCGAGGATCACACTGTGTCCTCAAGTTAAAAATTGATGTGAACGTAATCGCCGTGTATTCGCCATCCATGGCGAAGTCACGGCTTAACTTGCATCCATGCAAGTGATTACTCATCAATTCATAACTTTCGGGTGTGATCACGGGGAGTTGGAGTGTGTAGAAAGATTGGTGTTTATAAATGTAGGCGAGAGTTCAGTTTTATTACACCAATAAATATATGGCTAAATGTTTATACCCATTAATTTGAAAGGAATTTATAAATTGGAACAATTGTATTATATAGCGACAAAGTATTATTTTGCTTTTGAAAGCAGTAAAGGGCTAAATTCTAAAATGAAGTGGAACTGGTTTTTTACAATTTCTCTAGCTGTTATTTTTCTAGGAATGTTTTGTTTAATATATTATTCATTAGCCACAGGCTCTAGCTCTACTCAAAAATTGAGCAGTAGTGCAGGATTAATAATTAGTGAAGTAGCATTTTTACTTTCTTTTACAAGTTTACAAGAAAAGAAAAAGAAACTAATTCTTGAAAAAAATGGCGAAAAAGGAGATGGCAAACGAGCGCTATTTCGTGCTAAGAGAAAGTGGCTTTTAAAAGAAGTAGGCATTAAAAATACAGAGTTTTTTGAAACCGCAGAGCAGTATGAAAAAATGCTTAAATATTATTTTGAAAGAAAAACACCCTATGAGAACTATTGGCAAACGTTCTTTTCTAATTTATTTAGTGATAGCTCAAAGGCAAGAATTTTAAGCTTATTCATTTTTTTAATATCCATTTGTTTTTTATTAGTAATGAAAGGAGTTAGTGATTCAAAGTTGTTTTTCGAACTGCTTGAACCAAATAATTTGATTTCAGGTTTTTTTCTAATTTTACTTTTTTCATTTGGATTGCATGTTTTCATAGAAACCGTAAAAGCTTTAATCCGTCTTATTGGTTTAATCAATTCAATAATTTCTATACGGTTTGAAAATAAACGTTCTGAGTCAGATGAAGTACTGAGAGTTTTTATAAAAGACTTGTTTTTATTGAGCCGGTTGGATAACAGGATCAAAGTGGCTAATTAATTCCCCCTAAAAGTCTAAATATAGTTAACTTTAGTTGTGGGTTTTACCGCTTTGTGAGATTGCTGGCTTGCAAAGCGCAGCTTTTAAATTGTAGGTTGTACTTTAGCGCGACAATATAATTAATTTTGTAGGAACGGGCTTTAGTCGTGATTTTTACATGATTTTGGGAAAGGGATTAAATAACCTCTATTCGAGGTTTTATCGCGTTGGCGATGGCAACCAAAAGGCGGCTGCCGCCGACCGCCCTTTGGAATCCCACGGCGTACCCGAGGATCACACTGTGTCTTCAAGTTAAAAATTGATATGAACGTAAGCGCAGTGTATTCGCCATCCATGACGAAGTCACGGCTTAACTTGCATCCATGCAAGTGATTACTCATCAATTTATAACTTTCGGGTGTGATCAGGGGGGGATTGGAGTTATGAGGATAGGCAATAACCTCTAGCTTATAATCTTATTACGAGTGACTTTGAACCGAGATATTATAACTAGTTTAAAACAATAATTATTAAGGAATAAAAATGGCGATAAAACCGATTATATTTAGTAAATCTTGTATAAAAACATTAACAGCAGTGGAAGCGGATATAAGACGTTCGAACCAGCATGAATTTCAGGGAGTAGCTCCGCTAAAGGATATTTTTGGTTTTAATCGAGTAACTAAGAAGGCTAGTTTTTCCATTCGGGGCGATAGTCGTACTTATATTGTGGATTTGACATGGTATGATGCTAGAGAAGGAAATCCAAATCGTTCTGCAGAATATAGATTATATTTTCAAAGCTCGCCTGTTATGGAGGCGGCTAAAGAGGGTGATGTAATAGCAATTGGGTATGACAATAATAATAATATTCACTGTGAACTTATTCAAAGCAATAGAGGTACACATAAGCCTACGCAATGGCAAATTTCTCAAGGTATAGCATAGCTTCATTGCACTATAAGCGTTCAGTTAACTTGACTAAGCAAGCACCTAATTTTTGGCCTAACAGTGGAGGCACTGCGTTGCCAACTTGGGTGTACTGCGGAACTTCGAATTTACGCATCTGGCCTCCTGTAGTGACTTTTGAGCGGAATTCAAATTGATCTGGGAATGATTGAATTCGGGCCATTTCTCTTACAGTCAGAACTCGTAGCTCATTCTTATCATAGTGGCAAGCATCATCAGGGATTGAGAGTGCAGCAGGTGCAGGTGCATTTGCAATTAAAGCTTTTTGAGTCTGTTTTTTAGTTGGGTGCCCTAAAAGATATTGAACCAGATCAAATTTATTTTTAAATTTAACCAATTTATTTTGCTGATTTAAAAACTCTTTATTGAGTAATAAAGCTGCGCTCTCGTTACTTAAGGTCGCTTCACCATTTTTAAGAATGTTAAATACGTCCTTTGTTACTTGTTTTTTATCAATATCTTGAAGTATTTGGTAAACTCTAAAACGTCTTTTTACAATATCGCTGTTTACCCTTAGTTCATGATTTTTTAGCTCAGCTACATTACCCAACACACCTGAAAAGTGGGTATTTAATTCATTAATATAAGCAGATGTTTCTGAAGGATTGATCAGTTTTAGATCATCAAGCGCATCTTTAACTGTTGCGGTATTGTCAGCAATTAAAGAGCTAAGAAAGCTATCTTTAAAAAGCTTAAAATGTTCTACATTTGTTATGTCAAAATAGGGCAGATCACCAAATTTTACACTATTAATGTTCTTTTTAGCTTTTTTGAAAAAGCTAAGTGATTGTTTAAATAACTTTGTTTCAGCGTCATTTAAATGTTTAAGCTTTTCAAAATAGTCCTCACGTATTGCAATCATGATAAAGCGAGGCCGGTTTTGAGCTATTCCGGCAAACCTAGCATTAATATGTAAACAAAGCGGAATGTAACCTTTAGTTGCAAATACTTTTGCAACTTCATACCACGCATGGAACTGGTTTCCTTCTTCATCCTTAAAAGCGCGTAAGATACCTGTTACGTTTTCGAGCATTGCAATTTTTGGGCGAACTAGAGATACGAAGGTGGCAAATTCCCAAGGCAAAGTATTTTTATCACAATTTTTTTTACGCATACCCGCCATACTAAAACTTTGGCATGGTGGTCCGCCAGAGACAAGATCTAACTCACCTTTACCAAATGAACTATGAAGTTCGTTGCATAGCTCTGAATTTGCTTCTAATAATTTATTAAGTTCAACGATGCTGCCAACAATAAGTTTATTTTGAATATTTTTTAAGTCATCAGGTAAATCAGAAAATCCATCTTTGTTTTTGAACTCAGGAAAGCTCAAGGGGTTCTCTCTCAATCTAGGTTTTAAATCTTTATAATTACTGTTTAACCACAGTGTATTTTGTGGCATTAAACCACCTTCAGCTAACTGCGCTAAATCCTCGTTAAAAAAATTATAAGCAAAAGTTTCAGCCGCCATAGGTGAGAGCTCATTAGCAAGTACAGTCTTAAAACCTACACTTTCTAGTCCTAATGTTAAGCCACCACAGCCCGCAAACAATTCAATATGATTCAAAACACACCAAGTAATAAATGAAAACCATCGAATTTTACTGTAATCGTTCTTAAAAGTCCAGGTAAGAATTAATTATTTTATGTATTGACTTAAGAGCTTGAAAAGAATAACTTAATTAAAGGCTTATGAGAGTAGCCTTCCTTCCTGAAAAGACCCTTTGTGTCCACTCTGTAGATAAAGTTGTGAATTCGCAGCTAGATTTACAGTGTTCGGACTGAAATCAATGAATGACTTTAACTACATATATTTTTCGGCACGGGAAGTGCCATCCTGATTATAGGAAAAGCATTTAGCATTACCCATTTAATCTAAATTTATTCTAGCTGCGATGAATTCCAAACCTTTGGACCATCGAAAATGATAAATGAAAAACGACTCAAACAAGAAGCAAAGCTTTTAAAAAAAAATAATGACAGTTTAAACCAAGCACAAGCACTAGATATTGTTGCTCGTAAGTATGGATATTCCAGTTGGCCTGATGTTTCAAAAGAGTTAAAAAAACAAGCAGTAGAAGGTATTCCGTTACCGAGTATTTCTACAAACTTCGTTGAATATAATGAAGTTGAAATGTCAGATAAGGATTATGAGGTTTATGATCAAGAAAGGGCTAGTGACTTACAGCTAGAGCAAAAACTATTGCTGAGAAGTAATACAGTTGCTTTGACCAAGCTAGGTGTAGAGTTTTCTCTTTTTGAGCCTACGCAAACAGGTTTGAATAAATCTATTCTGGATGCAACTCAATCAGTAAGAGATCATTTTGAGTTAGAGGAGTTTCATTATTACTTCCAACAAGAGCAAGGAGTTATAAGAAAAGAAGTTAGCTACTTAGTTAATCCGAATGAAATCAAAGAAATTGTTGGAAGCTTTTACCGTCCTAAAACTAAGCAGGGTGATCCAAGAATGTGGTATAGGCAATTACCTAAGTTTGCCACTGCAGGTGATCAAATTGCCATTGTTATATATCAAGGCTCACCACATTTAATTAACTTAAGTCGAATTGATTTAGAGGTTGAACTACAGAACCCTTATAGCCAAATTTATAAATTAATAACAAACTACATAAACAAAGAGTTCTCTTATTCAGCAGAGCTACTTAATAAAATAAAAGAATTAGCTATAAAGCCTTTCAAAGCACAGCGAAGTGGTGATACAGCAATAGGTTATACACTAGAGACTTTACTTGGTATTGATGCAAATTCATCAAAAGATCCGGATTACCATGGTATCGAAATAAAGTCTGGTAGAGGAGGTAAAAACCGGACAACCTTGTTTGCCCAAGTTTCTGATTGGAATTTAAGCCCTTGTGGTTGCAAGGAAGTTGATTTTACTAAAGGCTCTAGTGCAAAAATTTTAGATAGATACGGCTATGAAAGAGAAGATGATTTTAAATTGTACTGCACAGTCAGTACTCAACGTCAAAACTCTCAAGGGCTACATTTTATATTCAATAAGCAAAAAGACCAGCTTGAGGAATGGTATCGAAATGAAGAGTTAGTAGCTGTTTGGCCTGCTAAGCTTTTGAAAAAAAGGCTAATTGAAAAACATTCAGAAACATTTTGGGTGCAAGCTAAAAGCTTTAAAGAAAGTGGTGAAGAATTTTTTCAACTAGAAAGAATAGTTCACACTAAAGCACCTGTTTTGAGTCAGCTAATACCATTGATTTGCTCAGGCGTCATTACAATGGATCATCTGATAAAACGTTCTGGTAAAACTGGTCGCGTTACAGAAAAGGGACCGCTATTTAAAATAGATAAAAGAAACCTAGAACTACTTTTTCCTGAGCCGATTGAGATTAATTTGAAGAATGAAATTCATAATGTTTAGTAGGGGGTAGATTAACATGTCGCTGCTAAGACAATTTCCCCATGATCACATCCGAAATTGAATTAATGATGAGTAATTTACAGCATGGATGCGCGTTAAGTGATGCTTACACACGGACGTGTTTCATCGCGTTTACGTTCATATCATTAATTTAGATTGAGGAGGCCGTGTGATCCTAGGGGCGCCGTGGGTGACGAGTGACCGAAACGAAGTTTCGCAGCGCGAGGAAGTGGAAGCATGGATGCTGACAGGAACCCAGCTTCAGGGATGAATTACTTGCAGCAGAGTCAACTTTGAAAATCGATCGCCCCTTGGTTGCCGTCGCCAACGCGACATAACTAGAAATTCGAATATTGTCGGTATGCTCAAAGCTTACAAAATTAATTGCATGACTATAGGTTATTCTTTCGCCAAGCTAGAGCTTTACTTTTAACTTCAGCTGTAAAACCCATACGGGTTTTATTAATTATTATATTGTCTGAACCATGGGATGATTTTAATCCCCATAGATGGGCTGAACGACACATAAGAAGCAAAATCTCACCCTTCTTAGCCTTAGGTATTAGATGTTCTCTGAGAAACTGTTGTGCTACCCAAGAGCTTGGTAAGCAATTTGCGATACTTGCTAAATTATCCATATTTTCAGATGCATAGGGTATTAAATTTATCACAGCCATTTGATGGCTGACCAGCTCTAACCTTTGCTCCTTATTAATATCAGGGAACAAGCTATTAGCTTTTTGCTCAAACCATTTTCCCCAGCCATTCAACTTATAAGGATACTTTTCAGTTCCTTTTAATTGATTCATGAGTACATCGACATTTTCTTTGCACTTTATTGTATCGATTGATGGAGAGTTAATACTTGGGTTTGCATAACAAAGTACTATTTTGGCACTTTTAATAGGACCCCAATAAGGACCGGGAGGGAAGTTAAAATTAATATCTCCTTTGATATCATCTTCAAGCTCTTTCAAAACAACTAGATCGTCAGGATGTTTATAACCTGAAGTTTGTTTCATTCTGTCCCAATATTGAAATATGTCCATATCTGAATTTCCTTAAATTAAAGAGTTTTGGTATTTAGTACGATCTAATATTTCTTCGTAAATCTAGTAGGGCATAGTTCAATTCAATATACATAACTCTTGGTGTATCGACAAATTTTGCTTAAAGGCTGCTGCTAAGACAATTCCCCCGTCATTTTGCCCGAAAAGACTCAATTGATGAGTAATTGATTGCATGGATGCAATCAAAGCCGTGACTGGCACATGGATGTGCCTTACACGGCGTTTACGTTCATATCAATTTCGGTTTTGAGGAAATAGCAAAATGCTCTGGGCGCCGAGAGATTCCAAAGAGAAGTCGGCGGTTACTTCTCTTTGGTTGCCGTCGCCAACGCGACATGTAACTGTTTTTAATGTATAAAGAATGAGTTGTTATTACAGGAACTCATCATGGATGATTTATTAAATCAAGGCCTCAGCCTTTTAGTTATTGTTGGTAGTGTTTACTCATTACTCGGTGTTTTGTTTTTCCGTATTTGGTCACATCAACGCAGTGCTAAACTTCCTATCGAACGTCATAAATTAAAACGTGCTGCCGCACAAACGCTCAACGAACAAGTTAACGATAAAATTGTTGATGTCATAGGCTTAATTTTCTTGTCCGTTTTGATAGTAACAATGCCTTTTGCTATCAAAGGCATTGCTGAAATGTTTGCCAGTGGTAAGTTTAATTACTTCTTAATTATTATGATCTTGCTAGGTTTAGTTTATGTGGCTAGAAAGCTCTGGCTTAAATCTAACTATCTCATAAAGCTAAAACTTGGCCGTGATGCTGAACTTGCTGTTGCCTCTGAGCTGATAGAATTACAGTCACACGGTTATCAGGTATTTCATGATATACAAGCAGATGGTTTTAACATTGATCATTTAGTCGTGGGGCCTAATGGTATTTTTGCTATTGAAACTAAAGGCAGACACAAGCGAATAAAAGACGATGCAAATTACAAAGTCAAATTTGAGAATAATCATCTAGCATTTCCCTCTTGGTTTGAAAGTAAGCCGTTAGAGCAAACTCAAAATCAAGCAAACTGGGTGAATAAATGGTTATATGAATCAACCGGTTTTAACACGCAGGTTATGCCTGTTTTGTGCTTTCCTGGTTGGTTTGTCGAACTAAAACAGCGGCCACTCTTTCCAATTGTTTCGCATAAACAAATAGTGAAAACGATTCTTTCGATGCGACAAGTAAATTTAAACCAAGAACAACAACGTGCAATTTGTTATCAAGTGGTTCAGCGCTCACTGCATGAAAGTAAAGCAATTTAAAAGCTGCACTTTTCACGCCAGCAAGCTAAGCGTATTAAGGTTATGGCGTAATTGCATATATTGTATGGGGTGTTGCTGCGCATAAAAAAACAGATACCATCAAAATAGGAACGTATTTAATTTAAAGGATATAAATGAAAATAATCTACCTCTCTTTTTTAGCTCTATGCTCGCTTCATGTAAATGCAGCTATTTTAGATTGCGACTTACAGGGTAAAGATCGCACTATTTATCAATTAGTAAAGCCAATAGCACCCTTCGATAGCTGTAAAAAAGCCGTTGATAATGAAGGCAATATCGTGGGCTATAAATTAAAGAAAGAGGGTTCTTATATTGATATTTCATTTGAAGATGAAAACTTCACGCATGAAGAGCACTTCTTTGTTTCAGGTAATAAATTGACAGTGAAAGAACTCCTTTTATCTATATACACACCTTATGGTGAACCTGAAAACGAATATATAAAAGCCCAAAGAAAGAACCTTTTAAAATCAACTACTAGTGGTATTAAATATGATAAAGGTGGGGTTTACTTCTTTGATTTAGAAATAAAAAACTCAGCTTACAAAAACTATGTTGCTTATATTGAAGAAGGTAAACCTAACGAGTTTATTGGTATAGGAACTGACGGAAGCAAAGAATTGCTGATAAAAATAATGTTTAACAAAGGAATGGATGATGTCTAAAAAATATGAAGATATTGATGACAAGGACGTAAAAAAGATCTTAGAGGTGTTTTTTAGTAAAGGCACAGCTAGCCAAATAGAGATTAACGATAAAGTGATTGAGTTAGTTTGAGAAATGTTAGCCTCATCAAAAGAGTGTACTAAGGCCATGAACTTTGTTCCAAGACCACAAGGATTAGCGGCATCTCCTATGTATGTCGCTAAAGAACTAGCCAAAATAGCGTATAGGTTATCCGCTGATAAAGATGATTCTGTTTACCACGTATGTAAGGTGTTTTCTGCAAGAGGTTATGCTACAAAAATTAAATTAGCAGGCATGGATTTGTAAAATTTAATTAAAAACCAAAGCGCGAGGTAAACTCCCGCCTACGGCACGACCTACATTTTAAAAGCTGCGCTTTTCGCGTCAGCAAGCTAACGCCTACGGTGGTAAAGTTGCTAGGTTTTAGGGAAGTGACTAGCTGCTAGGGTTTTCCGATAGCCTTTTGTTTCTTATTTACTTCTCTTTGCGCCTGTAACAAATTTAAATGCTGTTGTTATGGCAATTCCTCCGTCACTTTCCAAAAACTCAACTGATAGTAATAGCCGTGCATGGATAAAATCTTGGTCGCGAACTCGGTTATATTCTGTCTTGTTAGTAATTTAATAGTTTTATAATATAAAATTAACATTTTGCTGTGTTTTGACTATAGTAAGGCTTGGCACGTACAGGCTTGTTCGTGCTTACAACATTAAACTACACACAATAAGGTTTAACCTATTTATAAGGACTCATTAAATGTTTATAAGATTTAAACCACTACTAGCATGCTTGCTCTTTATGTTAGTAAGTACTGTAACGAGTGCTGCTGTTAATCTACAGGGCACCACCGATATTCATGACCCTTCAACAATTATTCGCGAAGACGGTGTTTACTGGACTTTTGGTACAGGCACTGGAGCTAGCGGATTACCCATAAATGCACTTTATTCTACCGATATGGTTAACTGGCAGCGAGGTCCGTCACCTATCGCGCCTAATACATACCCAAGTTGGATCAACAGTAAAGTCCCTGGTTTTGATGGTAATTTTTGGGCTCCTGACATAATTGAGATGAAGGGTAAATACTATCTGTATTACTCTGCTTTTTCAGCAAGCCAAGGTATGCACTCAGCTATTGGTGTTATGGTCACCGATTCACTTAATAATCCTAATTGGCAAGATTTAGGTATGTTAGTGTCGACTAATGACGACCCTGTTTCGTCTGCTGGGTTTGCGGTAAATGCGATTGATGCAGGTGTGTATCGTGACACTGCGGGCAAAGTATGGATGATTTATGGATCTCACTATGCGGGTATTTTTATCAGGCAGCTTAACCCTGATAACGGTAAGCTTATGAATAATACACGTTACCCAGCTGTAGGCAGTGGTGGCGATTGGAATGAGTTTGAAGCTGCACAAGTACAGTACATTAATGGTTATTATTATCTTTTTGCTAACCTAGCAGATTGCTGTAAAGGTAAAGAGAGTGATTATTATATTGTTATGGGTCGCTCGACTTCACCTACAGGACCTTTCCTTGATAAGAACAATGTTGATATGTGGAACTACGGCGGCAGCACCGTATTATCAACAGAAGGTATCTACATCGGCCCAGGCCATTTTGGTTACCTGCGCCACGGCGAACAAGATTTAGCGACAATCCATTATTATGATGGCAATTCTCCTACGGGTTGGCCTGCACGTTTAGATGTACTAAAAATTCAATTTGGCAATGATGGCTGGCCATACTTTTCTCGCAACCTTAATTTAGGCAACGATACGCGTCTGCGCGATGGCCGTGTAAGTATTACCTCTGTACTCAGTGGTAAAGCGTTAGAGGTGAGTAATGCTGGGCTTAGTGATGGCGATAACCTTGTGCAATGGGGATATTGGGGCGGTACTAATCAGCAATGGGATATTGTTCATGTAGGTGGCGGCTATTACAGCATTACCAATGTAGCTAGCGGCAAGTCAATTGATGTATATGATTGGAGCGAAGACAATGGCGGCAATATTGTGCAGTGGGCTCTTTGGGGTGGCGAAGGTCAACGTTGGTTAATGCAATATACTGGTAATGGCCATTATGCATTAAGAAGCGCATGGAGCGGCTTGGCCCTTGATGTATTTGATATGGGCACCGAAGATGGCGCAAATATAGTGCAGTGGGAATACTGGGGTGGTGAAGGCCAGCAATGGAATATTAACTATCTAGACTAGTTTTTAGTAATAACAACCGCAATAAATATTGCCGTTGTTATTTTTAAACTAACCAGTTATTAATTTTGGTAACGCTATTGTTAGCTTTAGACATCGCTCATATGCAAATTGGTTTTAAAATAATCACAGCCCACAAGATATAGGTGCTAGGACTGTAAAAGATATTAGGTTTTAGCGGCTAGGTGCTCTAGGTTAAAGGGAAAGGGCCTAGGTTGTAGGGAATTGACTAGGTGCTAGGATGTTTACACAATCTCGCTAACTCACACAATGAGGCAATTAAGCTGGCTATTCGCCTCATTGTGCGAGGCGAATAGTTGTCATATACTGGTCTTAATTAATCTTGAGGTGAATAATAATGTGGATATGGCAGCAGCAAAACTGGCCTGATTTTAGTTGGGATCAACAAGCATTGGCGCCGATTTTGCGTGAACTCACTTATAACCAAGGGCTGTTAATGGGGCAAATGGGCTTGCAAAACGTTAAATTAAAGCAGCAAGCGCTTGATACCCTACTCGCTAATATTATTCATTCAAGTGCAATTGAGGGGGAGAAGCTTAACGCATTTTCTGTACGCTCGTCACTTGCTAAAAAACTCCACATTGATGAGCAGCCTTATCCAACTACAGTGCAAAGTGATAACCTTGCTGAAATGATGTTAGATGCAATTAATAATACCCATACTCCACTTGATTTAGAGCGAGTACTTAATTGGCATCGTTTATTGTTTGCCGGTGAACAGAGTTTATTTACGCAAATAGAAGGTGGCCAATTACGTGGTAATGAGCCAATGCAAGTGGTGTCGGGACGATTAGATAAACCGGTATTACATTTTACAGCGCCACCTAGAGAGCGGATTGAAAGTGAGCTATCGGTTTTTTTTAATTGGTTTAACAGCAGTCATAATGACATAACGCTAGATCCTTTTATTCGCGCAGCTATCGCACACTTATGGTTTGTAACTTTACATCCACTTGAGGATGGTAATGGGCGTATTACGCGACTTATTACTGACTTAGCACTGGCGCAAGAGCATGCCGAGGCAATCCGGTTTTATGCGATGTCGGTGGCTATTTTAAAGGACAGAAAAAGCTATTACGAAGTACTTGAAGAGACCCAACGCGGCGATCTTTGCATTACGCAGTGGATCTGCTGGTTTTTGGGCACGCTTAATAAAGCATTACAGCATACGCTAAAAAATATTGAGCAAACAGTTTTTAAAAGTAACTATTGGCTTAGTAAAGACCAAACAAAGCTAAATGAACAACAAGTAAAAGTGCTTAATAAATTACTTGATGGTCAATTTGAGCACGGTATAAGTGCTAGCCAATATCAAAAAGTGGCTAAGGTGAGCCGCGCTACCGCTACGCGCCATTTAGCTGATTTGCAGAGGTTGGGGTTTATTGCAAAAACTGCAGCTGGGGGGCGAAGTACACGTTATGCTGTAACGTAATCACACAGTGAGGCAATTAAGTGAATTTATTGCCTCATTTAGTGAGGCGAATAATAATTATAAGTGCTGTGTTAAAAATGCAAATTGAAAAGTTTGTGTTAGTAATGACTCTATGGCTGTGTTTATGGGGATACGTTGCCATTAACCCTTTGTTTTGGGTCAACGGTTATAAACCCAAGCGCGATATAAAATCGCATCTACCTATTCAAAAGCTGCGCTTTTCGCGTCAGCAAGCTTAACGCCTACAGTAAATTTGAACGCTGCTGACAAGTTAATCCCTCGTTACTTTGCCCTAAAACTCAATTGATGAGTAATAGATTGCATGGCGGAATTTAATTTTCTCATTGATTTTTAGTCTTTAAATATATACATTGAACCTAAATTAGGAAATATAAAAAAGGATTTTTGCTATGTTGAAAGTACATGTTTGGCTACCTCATGGTAATATGGTTGGCCATGCCTCAATCTCATTTGGCACAACTTATATTAGTTTTTGGCCGGCAGATGGCGCTGGTAAAAAAGATTTAAAAATAAAACGACGCCAGCCAGGGCATTTTATGCAGGCTCTTGAACTCGACATTGAGAGTGAAGGTAACCGTCGCCCACTAACTGTTACCATTCCAGATGCTAATACAGATGCCTTGGAAGATTATGTGGTTTCTTTGATGGAGAATATACCACAATACCAACTCGCCAAATTTAATTGCTCAAATGTTGTGGCTGATTGTTTAAAAGTAGCTTGTAATAAAGAACCCAGTTTTAAACCAAATGCAGCTGCATATGGCAAATTAGCAAGAGCACTAGGAACGGGTATCTGGACACCTCATGAAGTATTACGTTACGCTAAGGAACTTGCTGATACGGAAAACGCATAAACATGAAAGTTATTTATGAACCACGCTTTAACTATCAATTAGGGGTACTGAAGTACTTACACCCATTTGATGGTGAAAAGTTTGCTAAAGTCGTATCTGAATTAGGTGAATTAGAGATTGAAATAGTTCAACCTGCCGGCCCTATTTCTACCGAGGTTATTAATGAATATCTCAATGAATTAATGAGAAAGTTGGTTTTGAGTAAAACGCTTGTTTTACGTGCACTTGAAGTTCCAAAAATTCCTTTTGTTGGCTTTGATTTTCTAGATAAAAAAATTCTGACACCTATGCGTTTGGCTGTTGCTGGTACTTTATTGGGGGCTGAAAAAGCCTTGGAGTCTGGTGAGATTATGTGGAACTTATCCGGCGGCTTTCATCATGCTAGTAATTTAAATATGGAAGGTTTTTGTATTTATAATGATATTGGTATTAGCTATCAACAATTGCGAAAGAATGGCCAATTAAGTGAGACAGATAAAGTATTAATTATCGACGTCGATGCTCATCATGGTAACGGTAATGCGTACTCATTCAAAGACAACGAAAATGTACATTTATTGGATGTATATAATGAGGATATTTACCCGACCTCACAATTTACTCGTAACAGAGTAAACTTTCCGGTTCCGTTAAAAAGTGGTGTAGAAGGCTGCGAATATTTAGAAAAGTTAACCCAAGCGCTTGAGTTAATAACGGGTAATTATGCTTTGGCCTTTGTTATAGCAGGGACCGATGTATTGGCTGTTGATAAATTAGGTGGTTTTAAGCTTAACGTAGAAGATGTTGCTAAGCGTGAAAAAATCATACTGTCTCACTTAAAAACGCTTGAAATACCAACAGTGGTTACCGGTGGCGGCGGATATTCAAAACAAAGTGCTTCTGCCATAGCGGCTGCAATTAAGGCATGCTCAACATTATAAGCTTACCCATTAAAAATATAATAAAATCAAGGCCGGATATAAGCTCCCGCCTATAATTTAAAAGCTGCGCTTTTATACTCCGAAAACAATGTGTCATGTGAATTTAATTTACTATTAGCTATTTTGAAGATAGGTAATTATACAAAGACACACTACTGTTCCTGCCACTGAAATAGAGTGAATTGCGCCAATTATTTTATCAACAGGTCTTGCATGTTTAGCTACAAAACGCCCATCAAACATCGGAGTGGGTATGCGGGAGCGTTCAAAAAACATCGCAAAGATATAAAATGACACACTAGCGCCAATGTCTTTATCCCAAGTTGGGGGTTTTGCACTGCACTATCTTTCTCCATATTTTTATTAATAAAAGCTTTTAAATAAAGTAATAATGCAGAGGCAAATTATCATTCCTGTCACTGAAATAAAATGGACTGCCGCTATTACTCTATCAATAGGCCGCGCATGTTTAGCTACAAAGCGGGCATCAAATAGCGTGTTTTTAATCCTATACTTACTAAAAAGCATTGCAAATACATAAAATGAAGCACTCGCTCCAATCCCTCGGTCCCAACTAGGTGGATACACGCCATCTTTTTCCATTTGTATATTTATATGTTTAATTGACATTCTTGAAAGCAAAAGAGATGAAATAAAAAAGCTAAAAAGAAAAGTTAAGAACAAGTAAGTTAATATAGGTGCTAGATCCATCTATAAAATACCCGTATGAATAGGTTTGCGATCATAAATATTCTCAGTCGTCTTTTTAACTAAGGTATTGGTTCCAATACTCATGACAAATCCGGCTACAAGGCCTAATCCAATAGCAACAACCCAACCAAAGGGTGTTAACATTAGAAGTGTACTTGCGGCTAAATGTGTTGTTATAAAAGTACCAGTTGCTATCCCTACTGTTGTTGACGCCCCAAAACTAGCTAATTCAGCTGATAAGCTTCTTTGCCAGTCGTCACCATTTCTATAATCGCTGTAAACTGAATTAGCTCTAAAAACACCATCGAGTAAGATCATGCCATTACCAAGCCAACGGCCTGTGTTTTCAATGTATTTAATTTTTTTAAATTCTGCGGTGCTGCTTATATCTAGTTTAGTTGAGTGTCTGGCACTTTTTGCTATGTGAACACCACGATTAGGGTTAGACCAAACAGTGCCTCTTCGACTTGCACGGTTAGTATTCATAAAACGTTGTAATTCAGCTTGATATTTAACTTGCAGCTCTTTAAATATAGCAAGCGCTTTTTGCTCTAAAGCGACCATGTGGTATTTGGGTGTGCCTGACTTATGTGCAGCTCGTATGTCTTTTAAAGCTACTTCATATTTAGACGCTAAAGCGACAAACTTTGAGCTGCGGGCTTGAACTGATGTAGCACCAGAGCCGACAAGGCCATGTGTGTTGTTTGCTAAAAAGGGTATAACTTGGGCTTGAAAGTCTGAAATTGCCAGCAATGTTTCGCTGCCAAAATCACGCAGCATACCTGCTATATTTCGTCTGGATTGTGCTGGTAGAAGCGAAAATTGATTGAGTATATTTTTTTGTTCAATTGAGGGGGCATTCAAGGGGGTTGAGTATTCCTTTCGCCAAATATAAGGTGTTCCAGAAGTTATTACTTCATTTTTTATATGGCTATTGTCTTTTGAGAAAGTATCTTTTTCGTCAGTTTTGCATTGAACTGCTTTTTTTGTCACTGGATCAAAACAAATAACTATATCTATCGCCACGGTAATTCCTTTTACGTTGATGGGTACGCTGTGATAATAAAGCGCACAGTAATTTTAGTCAAATACATGAACTCATTAAAGTGATAGTTTAAGGTTGCTTTGTGATCTAGCTTTTTTTTGCCATTTTGCCCGAAAAGGCTCAATTGATGGGTAATTGATTGCATGGATGCAAGTTCAGCCGTGACTTCGCCATGGGTGAAAAACGCAGTTTTGAACGAGAGGGTATGGATACCCGAACTGGGGAGCGTACATGGATGTGCAAGTTGGGCGAATACACGACGTTTACGTTCATATTAATTGTGGCTTTGAGGAAATAGCAAAATGCTCGGGGCGCCGTGGGTGGCGAGTGACCGAAACGAAGTTTCGCAGCGCGAGGAAGTGGAAGCATGGATGCTGACAGGAACCCAGTTTCAGGGATGAATTACTTGCAGCAGACTCAACTTTGAAAATCGATCGCCCCTTGGTTGCCGCCAGCAATCTGGCAAATACCTCGAATGAGGAATTTACAAAACTTGCAATTAAAAACCAAAGCGCGAGATACACTCCCGCTACAATTCAAAAACTTCGCTTTTCGCGTTAGCAAGCTTAACGCCTACGGTAGTAAAAGGTGCTAGGCTTTAGGGAAGTGACTAGTGGCTAGGGTTAATTCGTAGCCTGTTACCCATAGCCCGTAGCATTTGATCTTATCTGTGTAGCGCCGCGCCTCGGTGAGCTCGGTGGTAAAATTGGTTTTAAAACAATCACAGATTAAGGTAAAGGCGCTAGGTTTTAGGAAAATGACTAGCCTCTAGGATTAATCCGTAGCCCGTTTTTTCAACTTGCCAGTTTTATGCTATAAACTAGTCAATTAAAATTTACTTATGGGTTTTAATTTAATTACAAGTTGCCATAAGTTAAATATATTTTACTTATGGTCTTGTTGATTAATTATTTAGTCTAAAAGTAAAGTATCGTTGACTTTTTCTTAAGGTATTCTAGAATTGGTTGTATAAGTAAACTATAGTTGACCATAAATGAGCGATTCCTCCGTCAAAAAAACACTCGGAAGAGTTGTTAAGCGTACTGAAATGCCTGAGCTTTCTAAGCCATTTTCACCCATGCAGCTGGCTAAAGCCATTACTGCAAAGCGAACTGGTATGAAGCTGACATTAGTGGATGTATCACAAGCGCTTGCTATTTCTAAGCCTACGCTAATAAAAATAGAAAAAGGTGATGTAACTGTGCAACTGCATAATGTACTAAAAGTTATGGAGTATTTAGGGTTGTCGTTCAGCCTTGTCAGTGATGATATAGCTCATAGCAATGATGAGGTGAGCGATGAACAGTGGTACTAACACCAATCGTTTAGATGTGTTTATCGGTCAATCGCAAAAGGTGGCTGAGATAACGCTGGCAATAGGCTCTGAAAATGAGATTTCATTTACTTATGAGGCTAAATGGATCAACGAGGGTTTTGCAGTTTCACCACATTTGCCACTCAATGGCGATTTTGACTCTCGTGCAGTACGTAATTATTTGCAAAATTTATTACCGGAAGGTAAAGGACTTGAGGAGATCATCAGTAGCACGACCATTTCTAAGAATACATACTCAAACTACCTCTAGATACGAGTTTCAGTTGGAATTAAAAGCGATTTAGGCAAGGCATTGATTGCAAGTAATAGTGGTTCTATTGTTAAAATCAATAACGCAGTATAAATTGCTTTTAAACCAACCCGCTGGGCGTTTCACAGGCACTTACTCTCAGCGTTGTTACTTCTTAAAAGGGACTGCCATTCTTGCAAAGTAACGCCTTGATATTAAGCTCCTGTGAAACGCTGAATTCTGCATCTTGAGGTGGTTTGAGTATACCCTTGGTTTAATTAAAGTTATTGGCGAAGAAACATCGGGCGCTTTGTCGTTTAGAGCAAGTAACCGTGCAGTAAAGCAAACATCTTTTCGTGAAGTAACGAATCACCAATTGAGTCAAAAGCTGAACCGTTTTAAGCAAGCGGGCGAGCCTATTACATTATGGGACGGGCGAACGAGGCTCTCTGTCGCTGGGGTTCAAGATAAGCTTAATTTACTCGAAATCGACGGCAGGCTGGGGTTTGGTGAAGGCGAATTATGCTCTAATAAAATATTTAAGTTTGAAACGGGCGCTGCGCCTTTCATAGCCGTAAATGAGTTATTTACTATGTTGCTGGCAAGAGGCGCAGGACTTGATGTGCCTGACGTTGAATTGCGTAGCTATGGTGAAATGCGGGCCTTTGTTATCGATCGTTTTGATAGGCGTGTTGTTAAAGAGCAAAACCGAGTGTTACGTCGTCATGTTATTGATGGGTGCCAAGCGACAAATTTGCCTCCTTCTTACAAATACGAGCGTCAGCACGGTGATCAGGGGGACGGTATTTATATTCGAGATGGTGTTTCTTTTCCTAAGCTCTTCAATATTGAAACAGTGAATCTGCAAGCGTATCAGGCGCAACTTATTCGCTGGATGACATTTAATATTCTAGTGCGTAATTATGATGCTCACGGCAAAAACATTAGTTTTTTTGTTGGTAAAAATGGTTTAGAGCTCACACCGTTTTACGATTTGGTAAACATAGAAGCGATTATTGAACAGGCGGGGATTGATTGTGCAAAAGGTGGTTCAAAGCTAGCTATTTCAAGGCATTATGCAATGTCGCTAGGTGACTATAATTCACAAGGCGCGGGTAATTTTAGTAATGAAATAACGGCTTATATGTTAGCTGATTTTGCTGATGAGTTTGATATTTCTCTTGCGCGTATGCAGCTACTGATGAGTCAAACAATTCAGTCAGTATTAGCTGCAATAACAATGGCTAAAGCGACTGCTATTGCAAATAATTTGTCTAATAGTGAACTAGAACACATCGGCTTATGTATTAACATTATCAATAAAGCAGCTGGCGAACTGAGTGAGCAGGTTGAGCTGTTACCAAGTATGAAAGCGTTTATTTAAGTTTCTTCGGTGTAGTGAAGTGAGGTAGTAAAAGGAGCTAGGTTCTAGGATTTGCTCGTAGCTTGTTGCCCGCATTATTTTACCTTCTCTGTGTAGCGCAGCGTCTCGGTGGTAAAATTGGTTTTAAAACAATCACAGCTAAAACGGGTTCCTGCAGGGAAGTGACTAGGCGCTAGGGTTTGCACCAGCACGCTGCACGCAGCTCAAAGCCCGTTGTATTCTTATTTACCCTCATTGTCTAAATTGATTGTAAGTGATGTATTCACCACAGAGATTAAGAGGCGCTGCGCTTTAGAGAAAGAATATAAAGACCGCGTCAGCAAGCTTAACGCCTACGGTAGTAAAAGGAGCTAGGTTCTAGGGAAGTGACTAGGGACTAGTGTGTAACCGTAGCCCATAGCTCGATGCCCGTGGCTGGATTTAAAAACAATTACTGCTAAAGCGCGCTCCTACTGGTGATAGATACCATTAAGATGATGTGATTACATCAACTAAGTGTCGTATGTTTGCATTGTTTAAATGTCGTATGTTTGCTATATTTTGTCTAAGCAACGAGAGTAATTAATATGACAATAGCAAGTAAAGTAACGACAAGAATAAATCGCTCTAAGCGTTATGTTTTTGAGCGCGCTGATTTTGCTGATATTGCAGGTTACGACCAAGTTGGTCGTGTACTAAAAAAGTTGGTTGATAGTGGTCAATTGTTACGCATTGGTTATGGGCTTTATACCAAAGCGCGAGAAAATCGCATTACTGGTAAGTTAATGCCAGCATCACCTGCGGGTGCAGATGGAGTCATTTTAGAGGCTATTGAAAAACTGGGCGTTGAGTATCAGTTTGATGAATTTTCACAACGCAGCCTTAATGGTGAAAGTTTACAAGTTCCCGCTTCATTTAAAATAATGACCACCAGTCGATTTAAGCGTAAGATTGTTGTAAATAATAGCGCTATCAATGCAAGTTGATAGCGATTTATTTTTAGATGTAGCGGATGCTCTTGGTATGGGTAATCCTGCCATTGTTGAAAAAGATTACTATGTAGTTGTACTACTTAAGCTACTTTGTGAGTTATCTTTTGATACGCATTTTTTAGTTTTTTCAGGTGGTACGGCATTAACAAAGTCAGGCATTAAAACTCATCGAATGTCTGAAGATGTTGATATAAAAATCATTCCTAAAGATTTAGCTGCTAACACGTCTAAAACTAAAAGAAGAAAGGCTAGAAAAGCGCTCCACTTGCAGTTAATTGCTGCGATTAATTCACATGATTATTTTTCTGTAGAAAATACTCCAACTGTTTTTGATGAATATCGATATCAACAAATTGATATTCGCTATCCTCAAGCCCATTCAAAAGTCCCATGCTTACGACCGTTTATTAAATTAGAGCTTATAGAAACGTTACTTTTTGATAATGTACAAAGCCGTAATATATCTTCTTTAGTGAACGAGGTAACTCAACAGGCACCAGAAGTGCCGCTGATGGATTTTTCTAGTATTAAGAGTACACAAGCTGAAAAGTTAGTGTCTATGCTTAGGCGAACAGCGAGCTTTGCACGTGATAATAAAAGAGACGATGATCCTGCGCTAATTCGTCATATTTATGATACCTATTATATTCAACAAGCAGCATTGGCGAATGTTCAAGATGTAGTACCTTTAGTCAAAAAAGTCATAGCAGAAGATATTACCCGCTACGGTAATCAGCATTTAGAATTCATGGAAGATCCTATAGTTGAACTTAAGTTTGCTTTAGATGTATTGCAAACTAATTCACTCTATGAAACGCGCTTTAATGAATATGTTGTTCCAATGGTTTATGGTGATCATAGCGTTAATTGGGAACATGCATTTGATGTATTTAAATCGTTTAGTTTAGCTGTTTTAACTGATATCGGCTTTAACCATCAATTTTGAAAAGCGCTTTACTTACTAAAGGTTCTTGGCTTGGGGCAACCTGCAATTCGTCGCTCGAAACCCGTTGCTATTTCAACTCGCACACTCGCAAACTACACAATGAGGCAATTAAGTTGGCTATTCGCCTCATTGTGTGAGGCGAATAACAGCTTAAACTTTATATATCAAACGTAAAGGTTTGCTTTAATAAAGGTTGTATATTTGCTTTTATTGCAATGGGGTCGCCATCTGAAAATCGCTTAGGGTTAACGGTGATAAATCCCCAAAACTCTAAAAACCGCTCTATAAAACGGGATCTGATTAAAACACCTAACAACCTAGCTGGCTCTGTGTATTCGGTCGCCGGTGTTTCATTTAGTAGAGCAGGAAATGCGGTAATGACTTCTTCTATCAATTGCTCAACCGATTCGTGAGTTTGGACTCGCCACAGCATAAAGACCCAAAAAGTGCGTAGCTCGCAATCACTGACAAAGCTATCAAAATAGCCCCAATTATAGTGTGTGGTGGCAGCTTCAAGCATAGGTAAGAAAAAGGCTTTAATACCATGAGTTTGATACTGTTTTTGGGCAGTTTTTTTAACATGGAAGCGGCCGTTTTGAAGGTAAATAATACCTGCAATATCTGCCAAAATTCGGGTGTAATGTAAGGCGTTAATTTTGTCTTCGTTACTACCGGCAAACTCACTGATACTTACAGGCTTTTCATACTCAGATATGGCAAACTCAGGAAGTAATTCACTAGCTTGCTTGGCTATTTGAGCTGGTAAATTACCTTTGGCTGTTGCTTTAAATGAGCCACCTTGTTGCATCGCTTCATCTAGTATTATCGCTAAGTAGCGCATCACGGGGCTTGCTGTTAGCTCATTAGGTATACTTATTGTTACCCCTGCCAACTCATTAAATGGTGCTCTTAGCCAATTATCCATTTGATTAGCGGAAAGGCCGCAAAAATCATCTAATGAACTATTGTTGATCCCTGAAATTTTATGTTGAGCTATCAGATTCATTTCATCTAGGCTTAAGTCAGGGTTAGTAGCAATGGTTTGTGCTATTTCGTCATATACTTCGCAGTGCTGCTTTGATGCGCTATCCATACAGCAGCGTTTATACTTTTTACCGCTATTGCACGGACATGGATCGTTTCGGCCTAACTTCATTTGAAATACCTCTGAGTTTTAAAACTTTACGTGAGAGTAATCAATTTACTGACGTTAGGTCAAATGGCGCAAGAGTAGCAAAGGTTCTAGGTTTTGGGTTCTAGGAAAGTGACTAGGTGCGAGGGAATTGCACAAGCGCGTTGTGTGATGCACGTGGCCCGCTGCATTTTTGATCTTCTCATTTACTCTCATTGTCTTCTATTTGTGCAAATATGTTTTTAAGTGATTTATTCACAAAGAGGTTATGAGGCGCTGCGCTGAAGAGGAAAAATTAAAAACTAGGTTATAGGGAAGCAACTAGGAACTAGGATTAGCCCGCAGCCCTTCGCCCGCCGCTCGTATCCCGAAGCCTCGTCTGCTCTTTTAACCTAGAACCTTCCTAACTCAACTGTTTCACCTTGCAAACTGGGGTTCTGTGCAATCTTCGCTTGTACTAAATTAATTAATTGCTCTGCTGCATAGCTGGGCTTACGAGAATGTGGCCATAGAGCGTATATAGGCCTTGCTGGAAAGTTTATTGGTAGTTCAAGATATTTAAAGGCATGTTTTTCACAAATAGTGTCAATTTCACTCATCGGCAGTAGGCCTACGCCATACCCTGACTCGACCATATTTTTAGCAATGGTTATATCAAAACAAAAACTAATTTGTGGGTAGGTTTGTTTAAGCTGTTTTAAAAGCCCTGCAGGGAACTGCGATTCAGTATAGGGTAAAACCAGCCGAGTAGTGGGCGCATTATTTTTAACAATGAGTTTAATAGCAATTGAACCTAAGCGTTTTTGGTAATAGCTCGAATCTTGTTGTTCGCCAATGCGAATGGCTAAATCAAAACGTTTTTGGCTGAGCTGACTATTGGCATTGCTTGGGTAAATGTGCAGATTGAGCGCCGAATTAGTGGCTGCGAATTCGTTGATTGCTGGCATTAGTGGCCCTGTCATAATATTTTGTGGGCACAGTAAGTAAAAGTCACTCAGGCCATGCTCGCTGCTGTTTAGTTGATTGAGCTGATCATTGAGTGTCAGCACTTGCTCGGCAAGTTCGCAATAAAGCTGCTCGCCTTTTGTGGTAAGCACAATGCCTCTGGCTGTGCGTTGCAATAATGGCTCTGCGAGCTTTTCTTCTAGTCCTTGCATACGTCTTGACAGGGTTGATAAATTCAACCCCAGATCTTTCGCTGCTTGGCTCATGCTGTTACGCCGCGCTATTTCAATAAATAAATGAAGATCATCAAGCATATCAATTTCTCAATCTTAGTTTGCGTTTTCGTGACTGTTTGCCTGCCTCGGCTTTGAATATAGTAACGCTAAGGAGGAGATATGAAAATTCATTTAACATTTACCGCGGCATTCTCATTTTTGATGTCGTTTTTATTATCGGCTTGGATGACTTACGTAAACTTAGGCTTAACTGAAACATTTATGCAAAGCTGGATGACAGCTTTTGCTAATGCGTGGCCTGCGGCGTTTGTGGTGGCCTTTAGTGTGGCACCCCCGATCCGTTTAATGGTTATGCGTTTGTTTAGTAAGGAGCAAAAATGATTAATATTGTGGCAAAAATAACCCCAAAACCTGAGCTGTTTGATGATTGTAAAGGGCGTTTACAGGAGATCTTAGCAGCAACTTTGGCAGAAGCTGGTTGCATGCGCTTCGAGCTTTATGTCAATGCTGAGCAAAGCTGTTTGTTTTTGGTTGAACAATTTGCATCGCAAGCAGCACTCGATACGCATTACCAACAACCTTATGTTGCAGCGGTGTTTGCATTTTATGAGTCGGCACTTGCTTTACCCGTTGAGGTGAATTACCTGCAAGCAGTAAACTAAGTTACGCAGCGGTAGCCGATATTTGGCTGGAACTGCAATTACAACGGTAATAAAACTGGGCTACTGGGGAAAGTACTGGTTTTTCGTAGCCCAGTTTGTTTAGGTTGAAACTATTATTCGCAAGGCGACTACAACATATTTAAAATTTGTTTTGCTTTTACGCGGGTTAAGCATGCCGCCAGTGGTTGCTTTTTAAAGGTTTTGGCCGAGACCGTCTGCTGTTTGCCCATATATTGATTATGCAGTGTCTGCACGCTTACTTTACAGCTCACTTGATGATCATTTTCAACGTAACGCAGTTCAATTCTTTGCGCCTTATTAATTAAGTTTTTATAAGGGTACCCTTCATCTGTCGTCAGTTTTATATTGCTGTTTGCTTGCGCTTGGCTTGCCGTACTTATTAATATAATGATTAATATAGCGAGGTATTTCATGATAGTGGCTCCTACTTAGGCTTGTTTTACAGTATGAGTATTGCGCCTAGTTGAAAAACTGACAAACGATATAAAATTGGCTATGCTTTAGTTTTTCTTAACTGTGGTTGACGATGAACTTACCGCCATTAAAAAGTCTTTGGTATTTTAAGCATGCTGCGGAGCTGGGGAGTTTTAAGCTTGCTGCTGAGCAGTTGTTTGTCAGCCAAGCAGCTGTAAGTCAGCAGATCAGGTTGTTAGAAGCCCATTTAGGTTGTCAGTTGTTTACTCGACAAACTCGGTTTGTTGCCTTAACGCGGGCAGGTGAGCAGCTGCTGCCTGCAATTTTACAAGGCTTTAGTCACTTTCAATCTGGAGTTAACGGGCTCAGCCAAGATACTGAGCCGCATAGTTTAAACTTATCTGTTTTACCCTCATTTGCCAGCGGTTGGTTATTGCAGCATATTAGTGATTTTCAACGCCATTACCCTGATATTCATTTACGCATTGATCCGAGCGACCAACATGCCAACTTTGCGGCTGGGCAAGTAGATTTAGGCATTCGTTTTGGCTTAGGGCAATACCCTGAGTTGCATAGTGAATTTCTTGCTGATGACAGTTTATATTTGGCATATAAGCCGGGCATGCTTGACCCACAATTGCCATTACGAGCACAGTTATTACAGCAGCAATTGATTATGGATATTTGCCCTGATGCTGAGCGTGGTTGGCGCTCACTGGTTGATGAATTGGCAATTAGCGCAGCCGCGATGCCGGTATTTTTAGAAATTGATAATGCCGCCTTGGTGATCCAAGCAACCCTTGCAGGGCAAGGTGTTGCATTAGTAAGGCGACGCTTAATTGAGTCGCATATTAAATTAGGGCAGTTAGAAATTTACCCAGATTTTGAATTTAGTTGCCACTATAAATATTATTTAGTGGGCCCAAAAGCGCATTTTAATTGGCCTAAAGTGATCGCTTTTCAAGCGTGGTTATTAGCTCAATTTGAGCAAGATGATGATGCATTTAAGCTATGTTTAAAGTAATACAACATTGAGATTGACTAACTCACTTTTTAACTCGCTAATTTCATAACTTTCTTTAACTGGTTATCTAACACACTTAAATTAAAAGGTTTGACAATAAAGCCAGACACTTTCGCGGCAATAATTTCTTTGATCGCTGTGGAGCTGTCTTCGCAGGTGATCATAAGCACTGGGATCGCCTTTAATTCTTGATCGTCACGAATGCGGTTGAGTAGGGTTTTACCATCCATTTTTGGCATGTGTAAATCGGTGATCACCAGATCAAAGTGTTGATTTTTCAAAAAGGTAAGTGCTTGTATGCCGTCAGTGGCCTCGACTAGATCTGGGAAATTAAGTGCTCTGAGCATGTTAATTAATACATGGCGCATTAACGGCATATCGTCAACGACGAGTATTTTCATAGAGTTAAATCATCCGAGCTTTTTCATGCCATTAAGATTAGCTAACAAAGTGATACCGCGCCATATTATTAAAAACACTCGGCAACTAATTGGCTGAGTCGGGCTATTTTTATATTGCTCAATTGACGGTAGTCAAAGTATGGGCAGACAATTAATTTGTTGGCTTTATCTATCGCAAACTGCTCATCTAGCCAGTCTAATTCTGCCGCTAACAGCCCTTGGTTTATCAATGCTTTGGCATACGTTCGCCCAGCAATAATATGCAAGGTAGAGTTGTTGCTCAGTTGTGGAGGGCTAAACAATAAAGCGGTGTGACTATCGCTTTGCAATAATTGGCTATCGCGATATTGCTGCCAGGTGGGGGCGAGTTTAGCAAACTGATAATGCTCACTTGGCAGTGTAAACAGCACTTTTGCATACACGTTAAACACTTTACGCCAGCCATTACCGCAAGCTTGGTTAATGGTATTTATTTGCCCGTCACGCAGCGCAGTGACATCGCTTAAATGGCTATATTCAGGCATTGGTGGCAGATTTGCGATGTAGACCGCAACAGTAAAGCTGGGATCACCAAAGCCGATATTATTTACGCTGTTACTCATTTGTTTTTAGCTAAAATACGGTCAAGATTATTGGCGAAGTTTTGCCGGTCGCTTTGACTCAGTGGTGGTGGCCCACCATTCATTTCTACGCCGCTTGAACGCATAGTATCCATAAAATCACGTACATTAAGTAATGAGCGAATATTTTCGCTGGTGTACAGTTCACCACGCGGATTGAGTGCTTGGCCGCCGTTATCAATCACTTCAGAGGCCAGTGGAATATCACCGGTGATCACTAAATCATTGACGGCTATGCGTTTCACGATTTCGTCATCGGCGACATCAAATCCTGATGATACTTGCAAACGGCTAATATATTTTGAAGGCGGGATACGCATGGCATGGTTAGCGACTAAAATGGTCTCAGTTTGCGTACGCTCTGCGGCGCGAAATAAAATCTCTTTGATCACCACCGGACAGGCATCGGCATCAACCCATATCTTCATTATTAGCTCACATCGTTAGTAAAAAAATGATCCTAACCTAAGCCTTTTCTAACCACTAGTATTAAGTGAACTTTTTTATAGATTACAGCGTAGAATACTTGATAAACCATAAAGGGATCGACTATGAAAAATCAATTATTTATCACTTTGACTCTGTTCGTTAGTAGTTTACTGCTCGGCTGTACTGGCATGCCTGATAAAGTAACTCCCGTAAGTCCTTTTTCTATCGAACAGTACCAAGGTAAATGGTATGAAATAGCCCGATTAGATCACTCATTTGAGCGGGGTTTAGACAATATAACTGCGAATTACGTTATTAATGAGGATGGCAGCGTCACTGTGCTAAACCGTGGGTTTAATTCAGAGGAGCAGCAATGGAGCGAGGCGCAAGGTAAGGCAAAATTTGTTGATAGTGATAATGTAGGGCATTTAAAAGTGTCGTTTTTTGGGCCGTTTTATAGCTCCTACGTGGTGTTTGGTTTAGATCAGCAAGATTATCAGTATGCTTATGTGTCTGGTTACAATAATGATTACCTGTGGCTATTAGCGCGCACTCCGACTGTGAGTGAGCAACGGTTAGCGGATTTTAAAGCCAGCGCAAAACAACGCGGCTTTAATACTGACAACTTGATAATGGTGAAGCAAGACCCTGCACAGTGATTGTAAATTCCCTTTACAGCCACTGTGTTAATTAATCTTCGAATGCAGAAAAATTAGCGCAGTAATAAATATGACACATGAAATGAGTATTATGCCTACATAGCTTGAGTAGCAATTGCCCATAGCTATTTGTAGACATGTGTATCCCCCTACTTTTTATAACCAAATTATTTGGATATAGAGGCAAACTAACTTAGTTTGCCTTTTTTTATGTTATACCAATCGTGTTAAGTTATTGGTATCAGATCATGATTTTACTAACTAAGCTTAAAAAACACTTAAAAAACACTTAAAAACAGCCCACTCAGCATTATTACCGTGATATTTAGTACACTCATGATTTTTACCCAGGATGCTTTAAAACTATAAAAAATCATTAAAATTAAAAGACTTACAGCAATATAGCCACAAAAAAGCAAGGCGCCATAGCCGTTATGTTGCACAACACTCAGCACTAAACTTAGTAAAATACTGATCCAAGCCGCCAATAAAAATTGTTTACTCTGTTTTTCATTTGGGCGCGTTTTAAATACCTCTCGATAATGATTGAATTTTGCTAAAGCAAAACAATTAAAAGCCAATAAACACAGGCTAAATTGCAGTAACTCATGCATTATGATTGCTCCTGTAAGTTGGTTTTTGCAGCGCGTCGCGAACTTTGCTGTTGTGCTTTAGGCTGAGCTCGAGTACGTATTTTTTTGGCCTGAATAACAAATAGCCCAGCAAAAATGATACATAAAAAGTCAAAGCTAAACAGTGCCCATTGGCCATTCAGTAAGTAGCTGATTATATTGCCGTCGGTTGTGAGTGCATTGATAAGCACCACGGCAATACAGGCAGCAGCATTGAGCCAAGCAAGTTGTAACCATTGTGCTGTGGCGCGTTTAAATAAGGCAAATAAGGCAACTGCAAGCCAAGTTAAAAAGAACGCTAAAATCTCTTTATCAGCTCGCTCTACTGCGTTAATTGGTAGTAGCCGATTGGCAATAAAGAATGCACAGGTTGCCAGTGGTAGGCCCATTAGCGTGGCAAGGTTTAAACCTTCTACGAGTTTTAAAGCAAACGACGCTGTTTGTTGTTTTTTCATCCGCTCGCGGATCCGTTTAGCCCACATTATGCAGCCGCTAGCTATCATTACGCAGCCGGCAATGCCACATAAAAAATATAACCAACGCAGTAGCGGGTTGGCTAAGCGACCGGTATGTAGTGCGGTCATTGAATCGTAAAACGCTTCTGTGTTGCTCAGCTCAGTGGCACTTTTTGCAATTAAGCTACCATCAACGCCATTGAATAATAAGGTTGGGGTTTGATCGCGTACCTGTGTGCCGGTAGAGGCGCGAACCGTGATAGTCGCCGACGCTTTGTTCGGATCGCGGATTGATATTTGTGTTAAATCAGCATTAGGCCAGTTAGTATAAACTTGATCTAAAATGCCTTCGATACCAGCTAGCGGGGCACTTTCAGGGCTGCTTTTGCTACGAACATTAGTTGGCAGCACATCATTAAATAAGCCGCGTACACCGTCTTCATAGGCGGTCATTGCCGGATAGGGGAATAACATAAAGATCAGTGTTATTAAGCCTGTATAGGTGATCATAAGATGAAAAGGCAGGGCTAAAACCGACGATACATTATGGCCATCTAACCAACTGCGGCTGCCTTTATTAGCGCGAAAACTAAACATATCTTTAAATATACGTTTGTGGATCACAACCCCAGATATAAGCGCTACCAACATAAATAAGCTCGCAAAGCAGACTATCCAGCGGGCTGTGCGGACATCAATATAATGTAGGTCAAAATGCAGTCGGTAGAAGAAGTTACCACCTCTGGTGTCTCTTGTTTGCGCTATTTCGTCACCTGTTTGTGGATTGATATTGTGATCTTGCCAACCACCAAAACGCTTGCCTTCAGGACGAGGCTTTTCATAGGCGTAATTAAGCTGCGGTTTTCGCTCTGTGGGTAAGTAAATCCCCCAAAGCGTAGACTCTGGTGCTGCATTTTGTAGGTAATTAATACCGCTGATAATTTGGCTACGCTGTTGCGCTACACGCTGTTCTGGCGCTTGTACATTGTGTAAAGCTGGTTGATTCCACAGCGTCATTTCATCACGGAAAAAGCTTAATGTACCGGCATAAAAAATTAAATACAGTAGCCAGCATACCAATAAGCCAACCCATGTATGCATCCAAGTCATAGAGCGAAAAAAGTTCTCTTTCATAACCAGCCCTTAAGTAACGATAAGATCAACGCAGATCCTGCTGTAGTTAGTAAAATAGTGATCCAAATTTTAGTGAGTGATTTAACGGCAAACACCCAAATAAACACGCAGCTATAAATAAAAATAGTCAGGCTGATACTAAGTAACACGGCATCTGACTTTTTCAGCGGTAACATAATGCTCAGTAAAGAGCTAAATACGGCGGTAAAGACGTAACCACCTACAATGGCTGCTAAAAATCGTGAGATTACCGCAATACGATAGCTATGAGATTGATAAACATGACTTAATTTAGAAGCTATCGAGAATGTTTGCCTGTTTTTGACCGATTGAGCGTGCATAGTGATCCCTCAAAGCCCCAAAATGGGGAGCGAATAAAGAGGGTATTATATATTCTAGACACAGAAAAGATAGTGATTCGTATTACCTTTGGCTTTATTATCTAAGTAAGTCCCGATAATCATTATTTTTTATTACCCAGAGTTTAGGTTACTTAGTAAAATCGTGATCTCTAGCGGATTATCAGCTGTTTTAATTGAAAAGTTCGCAAATTTTTCAACTGCTTGTATGCTTAGTGGTTGGTAGCATTATGATTGTTATTTTTTTCAGGATTTATTATGAGTGCACATGAAAAGTTAAATTATGTTGAATTTGCGGCAGCCGACTTAACGGCAACGAAGGCGTTTTTTAGTGCTGTATTTGACTGGCAGTTTATTGATTATGGGCCAGAATATACTGCGTTCAATAGTGACTGTGCAGGGCTTGATGGCGGATTCTATCAAGCAAATGCCAGTTCATTAACGCAACATGGCGGCGCATTACTGGTGTTTTATAGTGAAAATATTAGCCAAACACTCAGTAAGGTTGAGCATCATGGAGGAAAAATTATAAAACCTATTTTTGATTTTCCTGGTGGGTGTCGTTTTCATTTTACCGAACCCAGTGGTAATGAGTTTGCGGTGTGGTCAGAACGCATCTAGTTCATTTATAACAGATCATAATTTTACTAACTCAAAGAAAGGAATTGCATGGCAAATTTGAGTTGCGAAGAGATCAAGGCATTTGTGCCTGCAAAAGATTACGCGTTGAGCTGCGAATTTTATCAGCAAATGGGCTTTGAGCTCGCATGGCAAAGCCCAGAGATGGCGTATTTTTATCATGGTGATTGCAGTTTTTTATTGCAAAACTTTTATAACCCAGAGCATGCTAATAACTTTATGATGCACCTATTAGTTGCAGATGTGCATGCATGGCATGCGCAGTTAAAAAGCACAGCTTTAGCGCAAAAGTATGGCATTACTATAACAGAGCCAAGCTTACAGCCATGGCAGATGATTGATTTTGTGGTTTATGATCCAAGCGGTGTGTTGTGGCGGATAGGGCAAAATAGTGATGCTGGCTAGCGATTTATTAACGCAAGTTAGTCAATGCGTGATCTGTGAAGCACAGTTGCCGCTCGGCGCACGTCCGGTTGTGCAATTTAACCCTAGCGCACGAATTTTAATTGCTGGGCAAGCACCAGGGCTTAAAGTGCACCAAACTGGGATACCATTTGATGATGCCAGTGGTCAGCGGTTACGCCAGTGGTTAGGGCTCAGTAAAGACGATTTTTACGATGCGACTAAAATTGCCATTTTGCCGATGGGGTTTTGTTATCCCGGTAAAGGTAAGTCGGGCGATTTACCGCCACGCAAAGAGTGTGCGCCTGCCTGGCGTGCGCAGCTGTTAGCCGCACTGCCAAATATTAAGCTGACCATAGTACTGGGTAAATACGCGCAAGCGTATCATCTGCCACAGACTAAACATTTACCGCTTACTGAGTTAGTAAAATCGTGGCGTGAGTATTGGCCAACCATTCTGCCATTACCACATCCCAGCCCGCGTAATAATATTTGGCTCGCTAACAACCCTTGGTTTGAGCGTGATGTAGTGCCACAATTAGCGCAAGCAGTGCAATCAATTTTAAAATCTCAGGGTGATTAGCCAGATGATCAATACGCAATTTGAGCAACACGGCTTTTTCCATGTTAAAGGTTTTTACACTGAGCGTGAGCTTGTGCAAGTGCGTGAAGTGACCAATTGTTTTCACCAGCATTGGATTGCTGATAACCAACAGTTTTATCAAACCAAGGCGGTTAATAGCGCTTACTTAACTGCAAGCACCTATTTAGATGAAGCGCAACGATTAGTATTGTTTAAGTTTATTGCCAGCCATAAGTTAATGGCGCAAGTAGACTCAATTTTAGACACTGCGGCATTTATCAATACGCAGCTATTTTTTAACCCAGTAAACCCTGAGCAAGAAAACTATTGGCATCGTGATATGCAGTACCATTTGAGTTTGCTTGAGCAACAAGCTGCGTTATCAGGCCCAGAAGTTATTCATTGTCGGGTGGCACTTGAGGACGAACCAGGTATTGAGCTGGTGCCGGGTTCCCATCGCCGTTGGGATACCCCAGCTGAATTGGCGACTAGGTTATCTGAAGGTGGCTATAACTCAAGTGATGATTTAGCCACCGGCCAGGTTATTGAAATGCAAGCAGGCGACTTACTGATTTTTTCAGCGAATATGCTCCACCGTGGTTTATACGGCAAAGATCGCTTAGCGCTGGATATTTTGTTTTGTGAGCCAGAGCCCCATGTGCTGCACTTTGTGCAAGATATCTGCCTGCCTACTGCAAAAATGCTGCGCAAATTAGAAGATGACAGTGCCTTTGCGGTTACCTTGGCGTACCAAGCATAACCGTCACATTACAGATCATTGTTATTTAACAAAGCCAGTAATTGATCTTTAGACATTTGCCCCGCATCACCACTTCCTGCTAATACTTTGTCTGCTAATGCTTGTTTATGCTCATGTAATTGTAGAATTTTTTCTTCAATGGTGTTTTGTGCAATTAGCCGGTACACAGTGACGGGGCGAGTTTGCCCGAGACGATGGGCTCTATCAGATGCTTGTTGTTCAACCGCTGGGTTCCACCATGGATCTAAATGCACTACATAGTCGGCTGCGGTTAAATTAAGCCCAGTCCCACCGGCTTTTAGACTGATCAAAAACAGCGGCGCATCGCCGGCTTGAAATTTATCAACCTGTTGTTTGCGTTTGTTGCTGCTCATACTGCCATCCAGATAACAGTAATCGATACCGCGTTTTTGCAAACGTTGCTCAAGCAGTTTTAATACATCAACAAACTGACTGAAGATCAGCGCTTGGTGGTTGTTCTCTAGTAATTCTTCAATAATGGCTTCGGCGGTGTCGAGTTTACTGGATGGTAACTTACTATTTTCCAGTAACAACTGCGGAGCAATACAGGCGCGGCGTAATTTAGTTAATGAAGCTAAGATAGTGATGTATTGACTGTCATCCTGTGACGCTTGCTCAAGCGCATTTAAGCGAGTTGCTTCGTAGAGTGCCTGCTCTTTATCACTTAGCGCAAAGGTTAAGTTTATTTCGGTTTTTTCTGGTAACTCAGTCAACACAGTTTGCTTAGTACGACGCAGGATAAACGGTGCAATTAAGGTTTTTAGGGTGTCGGCTTGCTGCTGATTTTTATCGGCATTGCCAAAGCGCTTTTTAAATACGGGCAGGGTGTGTAAAAAACCCGGCATTAAAAAGTTAAATAAACTCCACAGTTCACCTAAGTGATTTTCAATCGGCGTGCCCGACAGTGCTATTTTAAATTGACCATTGAGTGCAAACGCGGCTTTTGCCCGTAAACTCAAGGGGTTTTTAATTGCTTGTGCTTCGTCAAAGACAATATTAGCAAAACTAAATTGACATAGCTGCTCGCCGATCAGCGGCAATAAACCATAACTGACAATCACTAAATCGTGTTTGCCCGCATTGGCGAGTACTTCAGTGCATGTCGCAGCATTTTCAATAATTTTTACGTTCAAACTAGCTGCAAATCGCTCGGTTTCGACTCGCCAGTTATGACACACTGATTTTGGCGCAACCACTAAACTGGCACCTAAACTACTGCGCATTTGTAACACGGTTAAGGTTTGCAGTGTTTTGCCAAGTCCCATGTCATCGGCTAAGCAGGCATTGAGTCCCCAGTTAGCTAATTGCATTAACCAGTTCACGCCTACTATTTGGTAATCACGCAGAATATGGGTTAAATGTGCAGGTAAAGTTGGCTCGATTGTTTGGTTAAACTTAGCTAAACGGGTTTGCCAGCTTTCACCAAATGTGACATCACCTAAGTCGGCAATCGTTTTGTGTAATGGCAGTGCGCGCGCATTGGCAATCCTTAGCTCATCAGTAGGGTTGTGTTTATCAAGGTTTTGCATACCTTCTAAACGATTTAACAAGTTAGTTAAACGCTGATCCAATAACAGCGAATTACCCTCTGAAAACTCTAAAATGCTACCGCGTCGAGGTGCTTTGAGTAGCGTTTGTAATTCGTATATTTGGCCGCTGGGCAGTGAGATATTGCCACTGACACTTAACCAGTCATTATCGTCATTGAGGTTCAGTGACAGGTGCTTGCTCTTCGCCACTTGCATGCCTTGGCTGCTTTCATCCCAGCTTAGTACCAAGGACTGTTGTTGCTGTGCTGTTTCAAGTAGTTCTATTGCTTGGCTGATATCTTCTGGTAAGTAAAATTGTTGCTGTGACTTGTTGTATTGCCCAGTTTGTCGATCAGCAAAAACCCCTGCCATATTTTTAAGTAGTTTTCGCAGCGCTTTTTGTTCTGCTTTTAAATCGCGCTTGATAATAATGCTGTCGGTTTGTTCATCCGTACTGTGTGCCAGTGTTAACGCACCAATACCTGGCTCAAGCCAAGGACCCTCTACGCCAATTGGCATGCTGTAGAAATTAACATTAATGCCTAATTGAGTCAGCGCAATCACTGCGGCAATGTCGCAGAGCCCTTGGCGTACGTTATTAATATGGGCAAACTCGGTACGTTGGCTACTTATATGGTGCTCGTTGGCCAGTACTTGTAATGCGGCGTTGAGTTGTGGCAATCTTTCTTCAGTTAAGTTGTTCGGTTGTTGTTCAAGTAATTGCAGTAATTTTAGTTGTTTATCATCAATTCTAAAAACTTGATAACAGTGCGCATGGCTGTGTTGAAGTACAAAATCACAATCAACATCGCTAATACTCGGTTGTATCACTAGGCGGTAGCAATCATTTATGTCTTGTGCAATTTCAATAACAAACTCACCTTTAATTAGAGTCAGCGGTTGTCCGTTGTGATCTTCCAGCCCTTTAAATCCGATCAGCGCTTGTAATACTGCGCCAGTTGCGTGTATCTCATTATAGCCAAACCCTGCATGGCTATTGAGCACTTGAATTAAGTTGCGGTCAATGCTGGTTAATGCGTCTTCATATTGGCTATAGGCAAGTTCATGTGCGTTTATTTTACGGCCTTTGGTCCAGTCGCCTTTGGCATTGAGTTGTTGCACTTTAGCTTGAATAATTGGTAAATCTAGATGAGTGACATCCAGTTGCCAAATCACTCGTTGCTGCGCGGTTGGGGTGTCTATTTGGCTAATTTCATTAAGCCAACGTTGCCAGTGTGGCACTCGGGTAAAGTGCTGTAGTAAACCAGTGCTGGGTAATGGTATGTCATCGCTAAGCCAATTAACGAGGTGCGAACATTGCTCTGCTAACCAATGTTGCTGTTGGCTAGCGGCTGTTTTAAGTTGAGTTAATAACTCAGTATCACCTCTTAGGTGATTTATTTGCTCATCAGTGGCGTTTTTAATGATTGCCAGCAATAAGCAAAATAGCGGCGCCAATGCATTTGGGTTATTTATATAACGATATAAATCGTTATTTAGACGATGCTTCTCACAGCTTGCTAAGTCATCTTCGAGTAGGTGAACAATCGCTTGGTTGGCATGGCTGAACTCGCCGAAATTTTTCTTATACCATTTTTGACAGGTACTAAGCTGCTTTACATCGGCAGGTCTACCGCTGATAAATAAACATACTGTATAGAGTAATCCGCTCAGTTCGCCTGGATAAACCCCTTTGCCAAATTGTTTTCTAAACGCTGTTAATGCGCTTTTATACTGTATTAATGCAATATCAATAAACCCACCATTGATGGCATTGCGATTTGCCTCGATAAAGGTGGCTAAAACAGCATCGCGTTTGTCATCAAGCAACTGTGCGTAGTTGTTATTTTGCAGTAAAACGGCTAAGTTTTCATTGAGGTAAATGCGTGTATGTCTTGTAAGTGCTGGCTTTGCTTGGTTGATTAGTGTCGGCCAGGCTGGAGTGGCAGTAAGATTAAAAAACTGCCCGCGAATAAAGTTTTCTAAACACAGTTGTTGCCACTGCTGGGGTAAACAGTGCCACACTTGGCTGCTATACTGCGACTGTGCGAGTGAGTTAATATAATTAAAATCAATCGCTTGTGATAAGTCCTTGAGTAATTGCGGCTTACCATTTTGGGTACGGCTAATGTGATCAAATAAGCATTGTAAAAAAGCAACATTGTTATCGTAATAAAAACAACTTTTTACTGCCTCTGTCACAAAGGCATTCAGCAAGTTAGGGTGTTTAGTGACATTAACGATTATAAAAGCGATGGCATTGATTGAAATACGAAAGCGATCCCCAAACGGGTATTGCCAAATGAAATCTTGTGCTTCAAGTTGTTTGGTGAACTTGGCGACTTCTGTTTTAGAAAATGAATAGCCTGTTTTAATGTTGTTATAAAGGCGTTTAGTCACTTGCTGGGTCGAATTATCATAGCCGCTCGAGGCACCGCTAATTACAATTGCAAGTAATACACACAGTTGTTTTTGTTGTTCGTCAGTTGTGGCACTTGGGGCTAGGTTAATTGGCATAAAATCAGTAAGTCAGTCGCTAATAATTGCTGCCAGTATAAATTTCAGTGGTGTTGGTTACAACCAATAAAAAAAGCGACCAAACGGTCGCGTTATAAATATTTTTTGCCGTACTTATTGCACCATTGCAAATAGTTTTTGCAGTTGCGGCATGTATTCTTTCACGAGGTTTACATTGTTTTCACTAACAACCGGCGCAGCTGCACTGGCGGCATTCGCTGAGTTAGCTACTGAGCCTAGCATTGAGTTAGCACTGTTATTTTGCGAGCCGCTCATACTTTGTAAGCCACCCATTAGCTGATTTACTGTTTCTTTATTCTCTGGTGATAAATTACCTTTGATATTTTCAAGGTAAGCCATTGATACTTCAGAGCCTACAGCAATAAGTTGCTCAGGAGTAAAACCATATTTAGTCGTTAATGCGGTAAACTCTTTGTATAAATCGTTATCTTTGATCATACCTAGAGCACCTAATGCCGTTGCGTTGGTGCCACCTTCAGAGCCACCTAACATATTGCCTAAGTCCATGCTTTTTAATGAATCTTGGTTTTTTGACCAGTCAACTACGGCAGGGAGTGCTTTCATGTAACCTTGCAGCTCACTTTCAGTGATGTCTACAGCTAGGCTTGAAAAGCTCATGGCTAATAAGCTGATTGATAATAATAGTTTTTTCATAGTTAGATCCTTTGTTTATTTCTATTGTTGCTTTAAAGACGAAATATAGCTTAATAGTAGTCGATTTTGGTCTCTATGCAGCAAATGCTATAATGCATTTTTGCCAAATGTAACTGAACCTAATGTTAACTATTTCAAACGCTGTAACAATTGATGAGTGGGAAGTTGAACTAACTGCTATTCGTGCACAAGGGGCTGGTGGGCAAAACGTTAATAAAGTAGCCAGTGCAATACACCTGCGCTTTGATATTAATCGCTCAAAACTCCCAGAATTTTATAAAGAACGTTTACTCGCACTTAATGATAGTCGTATTACTAAAGACGGGGTGATTGTGCTTAAAGCGCAAAGTCATCGTACTCAAGAATTAAATAGAGAAGATGCGCTGGCGCGTTTAAAAGAGCTGATTGTGTCTGCCACTAAAGTGCAAAGAGCACGCCGCGCGACTAAGCCCAGTCGTAGTTCGCAGCGTAAACGCATGGATAAAAAAACCAAGCACGGTAACACCAAAGCATTGCGCGGTAATATTAAATTTTGAGTAGGCACTAAAATGCGCCTACTCAGGGGTTTTAAAGCATTGGTTTAAGCACATCGATTAGTGCGTTAATATGATCGTCGCGGTCATTAAGCGCTGCAATATAACGGTATTTTTCGCCGCCGGCATGTTCAAAAATTTCACGGTTTTCACTTTCTAATTCTTCAAGTGTTTCAAGGCAATCGGCGCTAAATGCAGGGCTGATAATAGCCACATCTTTAATACCTTCACCAGGTAAGCTCTCAAGGGTTGCATCTGTGTAGGGTTTTAACCACTCGGCTTTACCAAAGCGGCTTTGAAAGGTACTGACAACTAAGTCTTTATCAAGGCCAAGTTTTTCGACCACTAAACGGGTGGTTTGCAGGCATAAGCAATAATATGGGTCGCCACGTTCTAAAAACAGTTTCGGCATACCATGATATGAAAACACTAATTTTTGTGGCATCCCATTAGTTTGTAAGTCTTCACTAATGCTATTGGCTAAAGATTCTATGTATGTGGTGTTTTTATGGTAGCCATTTATAAAATGTAGCTCTGGCACCCAGCGCCATTTTCGCAGTACTTTTGCTACTGCATCAAAGGTCGAGCCTGTGGTGGGGCTTGAGTACTGCGGATACAAAGGTAGCACCACAATGCGAGTAAAACCTTTGTCGCGTAATTCTTCTAAACCTGCTGCAATGGATGGATTGCCATAACGCATCGCCATCACGACGTCAGTATTCTCAAAGCCTTGGTTTTTTAGCTGAGCGGCGAGTTTGTCCCGTTGTAAACGAGTTATATGGGTTAATGGCGAGCCATTTTCGGTCCAAATACTTTGGTATAATTTTGCTGAGCGCTTAGGGCGTACTCGCAAAATAATGCCATGCAAAATGATCATCCAGACTAAACGCGGGATCTCAACGATGCGCGGATCAGATAAAAATTCTCTTAAGTAAATGCGCAATGCTTTCGCTGTGGGTGCATCTGGACTCCCTAAGTTGGTCAGTAAAACGCCTGTTTTTTGATGAAAACGCTGATCATGAGGGTTATCGGTAACGGCTGAAAATCGCGACACACACTGCTCCTAAAGAAAAATAGCCAGTTATGGAAAATATTCCATGTATATTATTAGGCTATTGTAACGAATCAAAGGCTAAATAGGATCACTGATTTATGATGATTTGATCATGATCCGAAAAGGTGATGGTTTTTTAGCCTCAAGCTGTTGCAGTTTCTCTATCGATTTGGCACTAAAAAGGTGGCCCTTTGGCAGCAGCATAATGCCGTTATGGCTATGCAAAGCATGGCCTAACACCATATTCACAGTGAGCTGTCGTGCAGTAATGATTTGCATGGAGCCGATTTTTGATTGTTGCTTTATACACTTGATCCTACATTCAGTTAAGGCGTGCACTAATTTGGGGTGGTAATAAGTGCCACTGAATCGCGTAACTGTTTCTAAAGCATGTTGGTGTTTTTTAGCATCAGTTTGTTGGCATTGCTCATAGGCATCCCAATAATCACGCGCTAAGGCAAGGATCATTGCGCTCAGTGGAATATCATTACCTTTGAGCCCTTTAGGCAAACCATTACCACTATAATGCTCGTATTGATGATAAATGGCATCAGACACATCGTGTAAATGGGTCGCTGGCATCAGCATTAATTGGGCTGTACTTGGGTGAGTATAATAGCGTTTGCGTTGTTGCTCGGTCAGTTCATGTAAAGGGTGTTCATATAACTGAGGATCCATTGCCAGCAAGCCAATTTGCGCTAAATAGCCTGCCATGGCGGCCATTTCGATATTTTTTTCGGGGAGTTGCAGTTGTTTTGCTATCTGCGTGCAGGTATTGGCGATATTTTCTGCTTTTATGCCATCTAAATAGGGGTTGGCGTTAATAAAGTTATAAAGTAATTCAACCGTTGAGCGGTGCTCATGCTTTTCACTGGCATTAGCGATTTCAAGCTGTTTAAGTACTTGTTTGATCTGCTTAGTACGTTTTTCGACGCGCTGCTCTAGTGAGTTATTGAGTTCTTTTAAAGCGATATTTTGTGCATTGATCTGTTGTTGTAAAGCTTGGTTTTGTTTTTTTAATTGGTATTTTTCCATGCTATCGACAATGCAGCTGAGTAATAAATCATTTTGCCATGGTTTTTGGATATAACCATGAATTTGCCCGTCATTTATGGCGGTCAGTGTGGTGTCTATATCCGTAAAACCGGTTAATAAAATACGTTGCGAGTCAGGGGCAAGTTCTCTTGCTTGCTGAAAAAACTGTGCACCATTGATTTTTGGCATCCGCATATCGCAAATGATCACTTCAAACTGATGTTGTTTTACAAGCTCTAATGCCGCAACGGGACAACAGCAAGTCAGCACGTTGAGTTGATGGCTTTTTAATAAATGCGATAACGAACGCAGCACAATTTCATCATCATCGACGCATAATATTTGTTGTGTTTGCTGTGTTTGCTGTGTTTTCGGCGGTTTTGCTGCTAGTCCCACAATGGCCTCATAAAGTTAAGCGTTATTATTAACCATAGTCTGTTGCTGCGAGTTTTTCGAATTAAAGCGTGTAAGCGTTAAGTGTGCTAACTTTAAAGTATTAAGTACAGCTAAGTAACTGTACTCAAACCGTACGAATACGCTACTTGCGAATTATTAGCACTAGGGATGGAATAGCTCATTATGACATTAACAGATGACAATTATCGGGAGGCGTTTTTACGCGAAAAAGTTGCGCGGCAGCAGGCGGAACAACTACTTGAAGATAAAAGTAGGGTGTTGTTTGCGTTAAATCAAGAGCTGCAAAAAAAGGTCGTGGCATTAGAGCATCAACATGGGCTGTTTATTCAGGCTGAAAAAATGGCGACTTTAGGCACGTTATGCGCAGGAGTTGCTCATGAGATCAATAATCCGTTAGCTTATGCGATGAGTAATATTGAAAGTTTACATAGCAGTAATAACACTGTTTACCGTTTACTTGAAATGAATCAACAGGTTCTTGATAGAACAATTAGCGATAGCGAATTAATTGCGCAACTTAACCAGCTTACTGAGCAACAGTCATTGCTCAGTCTGCGTGATGATATTCATGAATTATTAGCCGATAGCAGCCAAGGGCTTAGGCGGATAAACCATACAGTGCGTAATTTACTGGATTTTGCTCGACCAAAAGACAATGAAAAACAGCTTGTTGATATGACTGATGCAGTAAAAAATGCAGTTAAATTATTGTTAAATCAATTGGGTCACTGCGAGGTTAAGTGCAATTATCAACCAGTGCCAATGACATGGTGTAACTTAGCTGCGATTAATCAAGTGATGGTGAATTTATTAATTAATGCTAAACACGCATGTGATGAGCTTAGTGATACTCAAGCAATAATTACTGTCACGGTGGCTTTTGCCGATCAGCAGATATGCATTACCGTCAGTGACAATGGCTGCGGCATGAGTGAACATGTAAAAGCACATATTTTTGATCCATTTTTTACCACTAAGCCCGTTGGCACTGGCACTGGAATGGGGATGACGTTAGTGTACGCCATGGTCCATGATCACCAAGGTGAGATTGAAATTGACAGCCAACAAGGGCAAGGTACACAGATACATTGTTTTTTCCCAATTCTAAGACATGAATAATTTGCTTTAAAAAAAACCAATAGTTGGTTAGTGTATAGACTGATTGTATAACGACCTGAGGGTGAATAATGCTTAATGAAAAAAGTACATTGGTTTTGAGTGATTATTTAAGTCAGCACCCTGAATTAAAAGTGGTGAGCACTGACAGTGTAATTGGCTTTATTAGTGGTTTATTAGCGTGCTCGGAGTTTTATGGCGAGTCAGAAATTGCCAATTACATTGCTGATAAAAATGATCCTATTTATACCCGTTTAATGACCGGCTCTGCTGAACACGAGGCAATGATCACGTTATTGGATAATGTGACCGAAGCGCAGGTAGCACAGCAACATTTATTGAGCACTATTTATCCTCATGGGGATGATGCTAAAGCCCCAAGTGAGCAACTGCAACAGTGGTGTGTGGGTTACTTAGCTGCGTATATGGTTAACCAAGAAGTGTGGCAAAGTGACTTTGCTTTTTTATTAAGTGCGGATAAACAACAAGTTGCAAATCAAGCTGATGGGCAGCTGTTTATTGATAACTTTGAAGCAACCTTAAACTTATTGGCGACCTTTGCAATGTGGCCTGATACGATTAAAGAACACCCAGAACCAGAGCAGCTCAGTGATGGTTTTGCATTACTTTACAAAGGATTGGATGAAAGCTTAACCAGCATTGCATCAATGGCATTAATGCTTGAAGATGAAAAGTTAGCGCTTTGGGAAGAAGAAGGCTAATCCCTCACGCTATTTAGCGCACAACAATATTTTAACAATGAGCATGATTTGAATAATCATGCTTTTTTTTGTTTGAAATTCAATCAAAATCATAAAATAGGAGAAAATTTAGCTAATTTTTGCATATTTCGACCATTGTCGCAGTTAAATATGTTTCTTTTTGTATGTGTATGTTGCTAGGATGTTTGCCAAGCCGTTATTTTTGTAAATGACGCTTGATTACACTAATTATAACTTTTATGAATTCACTTGTTTATCACTGCAATTGAGTAAACAGGTGAAGAGTCAACAGGGTCGAACAACACACATGACAACATTTCGTTTAAATACACTGGCTATCGCCGTAGGACTTGCATTTAGCAGCTCAGCTGTCATGGCTGAAGACGCACAAGTCGAAGCAGAAAAAAACATAGAACAAATTTCCGTTTTAGGTTCGCGGGTCTCTAACCGCACAGCAACTGAATCTTCGTCACCAATTGATTTAATTGACGCTGATGATTTAAATAAAGGCGGCTTTACTGAGCTGGGGCAAAGCTTACAAGCTACCGCGCCATCGTTTAACTTTTCGCGTACGCAAGTCTCAGACGGCTCTGATTTATTCCGTCCTGCAACGTTACGTGGCTTACAGCCAGATCAAACACTGGTATTAGTAAACGGCAAACGCCGTCATAATCAGTCTATTTTTGGCCTAGTGGGTACTGTGGGTGCAGGTGCTGCGGGTACCGATATGAATGCAATTCCACTGACTGCACTTAAAGGGGTTGAAGTATTACGTGATGGTGCAGCAGCGCAGTACGGCTCTGATGCTATTGCTGGGGTCATTAACTTGTCACTGAATGATTCAACAGGTATAACAACTGGTTATGTACAATATAGTGAAACAGCTGAAGGTGATGGTGAGACCCTTTCAGCGGGTTTAAATCGCGGTTTTGATTTGGGCACTGCAGGTGGCTTTATTAACTTATCACTTGAGTATCGTGATGCCGATGGTACTAACCGCGCAGAGCGCGATATTGGCGGCTCGGTTGATGTACCGTATGGAACTTTGTCTGACGAGGTACGTTGGGGCCAAGGCAATTCGGAAAGTGAATTTACCTCGTTATTTTATAATATGGCATTGCCAATGGGCGACGGTGAACTTTACTCGTTTGGTGGTTACTCTGAGCGTACAGCACTGGGTAACGGCTTTTACCGTAACTTTAATGAAGCATCTAAAAATGTTACTCAAGTATACAGTGATGGTTTTTTACCGCGCATTTATAACGAAGCGCAGGATATTTCTGTTGCACTAGGTTTTAAAGGTGATATTAATCCAGATTGGAACTACGATGTATCGGCAGTTTATGGTGAAAACCAATATGACTTTACATCACGCAATACATTAAACGCTTCTTATGCGGCGGAGTATTTATTTAATAACCCAACGGCGAGTGATGCTGATATAGCAGCAAATGCAGGCCCAAGTGGTGGTTACTCAGGTGGTTTTAGGTTTGATCAAACCACAATAAATGCTGACATTAATGGCATTATTGATATCGGTCGCGATGAGCCTATTTATCTGTCATTTGGTGGTGAATACCGTAAAGAGAATTATGAAATAGTACCTGGTGATGAAGCTTCGTACGCCTGTGGTTTAGCTAATAATAATATCTTGTACCCTTCAGTAAACAATCCTAATATTGTTGCTGAGTGCGGTTTTCAAGCCTATAACGGTTTAAGGCCAGAAGCATCAAACAAACAAGGTCGTGACAGTTATGCATTTTATGTGGATGCAGAAACCATGATCACTGATGCCTGGAATATCAGTGGTGCACTTCGCTATGAAGACTTCGCTGATGCGGGTGATGATATTATTGGTAAGTTAGCGTCTCGCTACGAATTGAATGATGATTTTGCTGTTCGTGGTGCGGTATCGACTGGTTTTAGAGCGCCATCACTTCAGCAAAGCGCATATACTGCGTTTACCACAAACTTGAATAGTGCTGGTGAACTTGAGCAATCATTTATTGCTAAAGCAGGATCAGATCTTCCAGTCGCTTTAGGCGTTGAAAGCTTAGAATTAGAAAGCTCTAAAAATGTTAGTTTTGGTTTTGTTTATGATGTAAGCAGCGAGTTGTCATTAACCGTCGATTTTTACCATACTGCGATAAAAGATCGTATTACTTTGGGTAACTTTATGAAGGCTGAAGATCTTGCGTTTAGCCCTGTGGCTGTTGCTGCACTTAAGGCTACGGGAGCAGATCAAGCGGCTTATTTTTCAAATTCAGTCGATTCAACAACTAAGGGTGTTGATGCCATTCTTTCTTATCGTACCGATCTATACGATGGTGACTTTTCTGCAACATTTGCGGGTAATATCAATAGAACATACATTGATGGTGTAAACGCAGCGGAAGGTATTCCTAAAGATATCGCATTAGATGATACCCAACGTAGCTTTTTAACAAATGGTCAGCCTAGTGAACGAGCAACACTTACCTTTGACTACGAACGTGATGCATACACTTCAACAATGCGTTTTAATTACTTTGGCGAAACCGATGTAAAATATTTTGGTAACGATCATATACCATTACCGGGTGAGCTTTCGCCAACAGGTTCGTTTAAACCAACAAGTACAGTTGAATCTGCAGTGTTAGTGGATTTAAACGTTAGTTACCAAATTAACGATATGTTTGTGCTTTCGGTTGGTGCGGATAACGTATTTGATGAAACGCCAGATGAACTAGGCGATGACGAAGTACTAAACTTTATCACCAATGGCGCATTTAAATACCCTGTACGTGCATTGCCTTATGGCTTTGATGGCAGAAGTTACTACGCAAAAGTAAGTTTTAGTTTCTAAATTTAGAGTTGTTTATTAAGCCTGCAATTATGCGGGCTTTTTTATTAAAACTGCTTGTATTTTTTTATATCAAGCATACAATCGCGATACTTTTAAAGAGGAAAAAAAATGAGCAAACGTCGTTCTAAAGTGACTAAATCTACTGCATCAGTAGATACTGGCCGAGGTGTTATTCGTGATAATGCATTAGCAGCATTAGTTACATCGAAAATTTTTAAACCACAAATTGTAGCCGCTAAAAAAGGCAAAGGTGCTTATAAGCGCAACAACAAACATGCAGGACAAGAGTCCTATTTAATCGCCGCTTAATGACGTTGTGATCAAATAGGGCTTTTATTCTAAACGCTATTTTTTTACAAAAAATAGCAAGCTCGGACATTTTTTAAAAACCTCGCTTAGATAATTTTTTTCTAAGCGAGGTTTTTTGGTTATATAGTCTGCCATTTTATTGTTTCTGCCTATTCCCACTCTTGTTTACGTTTGCGTAAAGGTTGCTAGAGCCCGCTAAGATACTCGCAAATAAACTGTAACCATAAATTAACCTTGCGTTCATATTTTGTATGCGAAATTACCCATTCTCTGAACTTGATGTTTTTATTTAGTGTTAAATGGCGATAAAAAAACTTTTTTATGGTCTTTTTTCATTACTTTTATGGCTGTTTTCTATACATCATATAGCCAAATTAAGTTGACGTATGAGTAAACTGTGGTAGTTTTCAAATTCAATTGTAAAATTAATGTTATATTTAAAATCTGGGCGGAGGAGCTGATGAGCTCACAAATGATAATAAAAAATGCATTTAAGCTAAGTGTAGTATCGCTTAGTTTTGTCGGCTTAAGTGCGCATGCAGCAGTCGATTGCAGTACGTTAACGCAGTGGCAAGCGGGACAAACTCATACGGGTGGCAGCCAAGTACATGCACAAGAGAGTGCCTATGAAGCTAAGTGGTGGACACAGTCAAATCCAGTGGAAAATGCTGGTGAATATCAAGAGTGGCAACTTTTGGGTGTTTGTGACAGCGCTGTCACAGAGAGTCAAGCGCCAGTTATCACCTTATTAACACCGGCGAATAACTCTTTATTTAACGATGAAGACAGCGTTGTCATTGAGGTGCGAGCAACGGATGCCGATGGTTCAGTGGCATCAGTTGAGTTTTTTGTTGATGGTAGTTCTGTGGCTGTTGATAACACGGCTCCATTTACGACTAACTGGCAAGCTGTGGCGGGTTCGCATCAGCTCAGTGCTGTGGCAACGGATGATAAAGGTGCTACATCAATACAAGTGAGCAACACGATTAGCGTGACAGAGGTGGTTGATCCTGTTAATCAAGCACCGGTTGCTGCTATTTCATTTAGTACTTTACCTGAGCAACTGATTGTTGGTTCTCAAGTGGTGTTTGCGCTATCAGGTACTGACAGCGATGGTCAAGTAACGGGATTAAGCTTTGCTGCTAATGGCATTGACGTACATCAAGCCAGTACGGCATCAAGTAGTTATGCATGGCAAGCAACGGCACTTGGCCAAGCCACGTTTACGTTAACGGTAACCGATAACGAAGGCGCAACAGCTCAAGTAACTAAGGTGCTTACTGTTGTTGAAGAAAACACAGGGCCAGTACCTGGTACTGATTGTCGCCCACAAGGTTTATATCAAACACCAGGTGTTAATACGCCGTATTGTACTGTGTATGATGCCGATGGTCGTGAGATCATGGGCACTGATCATCCGCGTCGTGTAATTGGCTACTTTACCAGTTGGCGCAATGGCGCAAATAGTCAACCTAGCTATTTAGTGAACGATATTCCATGGGATAAAATTACCCATATCAACTATGCGTTTGCCCATGTTGATGCCAATAATAAAGTGTCAATTGGTGATCCTAACGCAGCCGACAACCCAGCTACCAATATGGAATGGCCAGGTATTGTAGGTGCGGAAATGGATCCTAGCTTTGCTTATAAAGGCCACTTCAATCTATTAAATAAATTTAAAAAACAACACCCTCATGTAAAAACATTAGTTTCTGTTGGCGGTTGGGCTGAAACCGGTGGTTACTTTGATGAAACGGGCCGTGTTGAAAGTGGTGGTTTTTATACCATGACAACCAATGCTGATGGTTCAGTGAATCAAGCGGGTATTGAGGCATTTGCAAAAAGCTCCGTTGAATTCATTGAAAAATATGGCTTTGACGGAGTTGATATCGATTATGAATACCCATCATCAATGAAAGATTCAGGCCACCCTGATGATTTCCCTATTTCAAATGCCCGCCGCGCTGGTTTAAATGCCTCTTACCAAGTGCTGATGAAAAAACTCCGTGAAGAACTAGACCGCGCTGGTGAAATAGCGGGTAAACATTACTTGCTCACCATTGCATCGCCATCTTCAGGTTATTTACTACGCGGTATGGAAACATTCCAAACAGTTAAGTACCTAGATTACGTAAACATTATGTCTTACGACTTGCACGGTGCATGGAACTCACATGTTGGCCACAATGCAGCCTTGTTTGACACCGGTGTTGACTCTGAGCTGGCACAATGGGGCGTATACACCACGGCTGAGTTTGAAGGCATTGGTTATTTAAATACCGATTGGGCGGTACGTTATTTCCGTGGTGCTGTATCTGCAGGGCGTATTAACATCGGCCTTCCTTATTATACTCGTGGCTTTAAAGACGTAAGCGGTGGCACGAATGGTTTATGGGGCCAAGCGGCACTGCCAAACCAAGCTGATTGCGCAACAGGCACTGGCGTTGGTGAAAAGAACAAGTGTGGTAATGGTGCATTAGGAATAGATAATCTTTGGCATGATAAAAACGATGCAGGGCAAGAAATGCCAGCAGGGTCTAACCCATTATGGCATGTTAAAAATCTTGAAAATGGTATTTTTGGTTCGTACTTAGGTGTTTATGGTTTAACACCAGATACCGATCCTGATGATCAACTAACAGGTACTTATACGCGTCATTACGATGATGTTGCGGTTGCACCGTGGTTATGGAACGCCGAGAAAAAAGTATTCCTCTCTATTGAAGATGAACAGTCAATGGCGGCTAAGCTTGATTATGTCATCAACAATGGCCTTGGCGGGATTATGTTCTGGGAACTTGCTGGTGACTATGATTTTGACGCGGCAAAGGGCGAGTACTTTATGGGCTCGACTTTAACGACACTAGCTTATGACAAGTTTAACCAAAGCGGTGTGGCATATGACACTCATCCAGGTAACCCACACTTTGTGGTACCAACCGAAGCGGTAGATGTAACGTTTGCAGCAAAAGACTTCCCCATTGGTGATGATAACTACCCAATTAGCCCAACCTTTGCGTTTACTAATAACTCAAATATTGATCTAAGCGGTGCGAAAATCTCGTTTGATGTGCCGGTATCAACTTCGGCTATTTTTAAATCTAATTGGAACGCACAAGAAAAACTCGGTATGGCCGTTGAAGTAAATGGCTCTAATGCAGCGGGTAATAACATTGGCGGTTACGAGCACGAGTTCCACCGGTTTTCAATCACACTTAACAATGAGTGGGGCGGTCAGCCAAAAGATTTCAGCGCTGGTAAAACAGTCAATGCGCAAGTGATGTATTACATGCCAATTACCGGTCCGAGTAACTTTACCATTGAAAAAGATGGCAAAGTTTACGCATTCAAATTTGAGTATCCACACCTACCAGACGGTACTTCAACAGGTGGTGGTAATACAGATCCTGATGGCGACGACACGTCAGGCACTTGTGAAGGCGTAGCCGTTACTGCAATTGCTGTTTATCCAAACTTCCCACAAACAGATTGGGCTGGCAATCCCAGCCATGCTACAGGTGGTGACTTAATGGTTCATAACAACGCGGTTTATAAAGCGAAGTGGTGGACAAGTTCAGAGCCGGGTGCAACGGCTGATTGGACCAAGAGTTGTAGCCTGTAAATCATAGGGGCAAGTTCATTTGCCCCAGAACTTTCGCTTTTTAAGGACAACACAATGACATTAATTAAATTAAAAACCCTGTCGCTGTCAGCAGTAGCAAGTAGCGTGTTACTAACGCTAATACCTACGGATGTAAACGCACACGGTTATATGGACAGCCCCAAAGCACGTCAAGCATTTTGCCAAGCCGATGGCGGATATTGGTGGCCTGAAGATGGCACTAATATTCCAAACCTTGCATGTCGTGCTGCATTTTTAGAATCAGGCACAGTCCAGTTTGTACAAGATATTGAATTTTCTGTTAATACACCAGATTATTTAAATCAAGCTGCGGTAGAGGCATCGGTTCCCAATGGACTGCTGTGCGCCGGTGGTGATAATGCTAAACGCGGCATGGATTTACCTTCGCCACATTGGCAACGCAGCGAGGTTGTGCCTAATGCCAATGGTGATATTCAAATTCGTTATCTTGCAGCGACGCCGCATAATCCAAGCTTTTGGCAGTTTTATTTAACCAAGCCAAGTTTTAATGCTGCAACCGATGTATTGACATGGGCTGATCTAGAATTAGTGCAAGATCATGACAATGTTGCAGTAATTAAAGACACCGATGGCAAGCGCTATTACGAAATGAGCGTTGCTATCCCACAAGGGCGCAGCGGCGAGGCTATTTTGTATAGCCGTTGGCAACGTAACGATGTAGTGGGTGAAGGCTTCTATAACTGTAGCGATATTACCATTGTGAGCGACGCAGGGCCGACGGATCCAAGTGTTTGGACAAGCGTGGGTTATTTTGTTCGCCAAGGGCAAGATGCGATTGCAGGGGAGAGCGTTTGGGCACGTTTATTTGATGAAAATGGCCAAGAAGTGATTAATCAGCAGTTAAAAATCACCGCAGAAAACCAAGCAAACTGGCAACAAACACTCGCTGCGCAGCTGAACTTAGATTACGCCCACTTAGTGCAAATTGGCGTGCAAAATCAAGCCGGTGAGGTGGTATTTAATGGCAATGATGTACTCACCAATCAAGTCTATAGCAGTAATGCAACCTACACCTACACATTAAGCGTGCAAACTGCACCGACTAATACGGCGCCAATTGTTCACACTCCGGATGATTTAGTTATCGATGAAAATACCACCGTAGCCGTGCACCTTCATGCTTTTGACGATGAGCAAACTGCATTGACTTACAACTGGTCAGTACCTGCGCCACTGAGTTTTACTGGAGGGGACGCAAATATCGTCATTACTGCTCCTGAAGTATCGGCAAACGCAGATTACAGCGTTTCTGTGTCGGTATCGGATGGTCAACTCAGTACTGAAACCAGTTTTACTATCACTGTAAATGACAGCGTTATCACTGATCCTGTTATTGCACCGTGGAGCAGTAGTGCGGTTTATCAAGCTGGTGATCAAGCCAGTTTTCAAGGTGTTGTTTACACCGCTCAATGGTGGAATCAAGGGCAGCAACCTGACAACTCCAATGCGTGGCAAGAGACATCGACTTCCGACGTAGACAGTAACTGGAATGCAGGCAAAGCCTATCAAGCTGGTGCCGAAGTAACGTATCAAGGACAGCGCTATAGCGCTAACTGGTGGACTCAAGGGGATACTCCTGGACAAGCCAATGTATGGACTCAACTTTAAATAAAAGCCTAAGTTTTGTAGTTCAAACTTATTAAATAATTACATTAATAATGGATAAGAGAGAAATATGAATATCAAACAGTTAACCGCAGCCATTGGTGTTGCTTTATTTGCAGGCACTGTGTCTGCTGCGCCATCTACACCAAGCATCAACTGGGAGCCACAACAATATTCGTTTGTTGCAGTGGACCTTGAAGGAAATGGCTCTTACAAGCAACTTGTTACCCGTGTTGAGCAAGTCGCTATCAACATTCAATGGAGTGCATGGAGCGGTGATGGTGGTGATAGCTATAAAGTTTACTTTGATGACATGCTAGTAAATGAAGGGCCACTTGCAGCAGGTTCTAAGACTGGCACTATTTCATTCCCGTATGATAAAGCGGGCCGTCATACCTTGTATGTAGAATTGTGTGAAGGCGGTACTAGCTGCGCGCGCAGTGCTGGTAAGCCAATTGTAATTGCTGATACAGACGGCGGCCATTTAGCGCCATTACCGATGGACGTTGATCCTAATAACCGTGATATTGGCATTAAGCAAGGCTTAGTAACTGGTGCTTACTTTGTTGAGTGGGGCATTTATGGCCGTGATTATGATGTAACAAATATTCCAGCACAAAACTTAAGTCACATTTTATATGGCTTTATTCCAATTTGTGGTGAAAATGCATCATTAACGGGTGCTCCTAAGCAAGCACTTGATACTGCCTGTGCAGGCTCTGCTGATTATGAAGTGGTTATTCACGATCCATGGGCCGCTGTGCAAAAAGCATTACCAGGTGTGGATGCAAAAGATCCAATCCGTGGTACTTACTCACAGTTAATGGCGCTGAAACAGCGTTACCCTGATCTGAAAATCTTACCATCAGTAGGTGGCTGGACATTATCAGACCCATTTGGTGGCTTTACTAATAAAGCTAACCGCGACACCTTTGTCGCCTCAATGGAAGAGTTTTTAAGAACCTGGAAATTTTACGACGGGGTTGATATTGACTGGGAATTTCCTGGTGGTGACGGCCCTAACCCAGATATTGGCGATCCAATCAATGATGGTCCTGCCTATGTTGCGTTAATGCAAGAGCTGCGCGCTATGCTTGATAAGCTTGAAGCTGAAACTGGCCGCACTTACGAGCTTACGTCAGCAATTGGCGCAGGTTACGACAAAATTGAAGACGTTGACTACCAAGCGGCCAGTCAATATATGGATTACATCTTCGCGATGACGTATGACTTTTATGGGGCATGGAGTGGCGTAACGGGCCATCAAACGGCGCTTTATTGTGGTGAGCACATGAGTGCAGGCCAATGTAATGGCACCGGTGTTGATGAAAATGGCGAGCCACGCAAAGGCCCTGCCTATACCACTGATAACGCAGTACAATTATTACTAGCGCAAAATGTACCATCGACGAAAATCGTTGTTGGTACCGCTATGTATGGCCGTGGTTGGGAAGGTGTTTTTCCAACAGGCACTACTATTGACGGCAACCCAATGACGGCCACTGGCAGTGGGCCATTAACAGGCTCAACGGCACAAGGTGTTTGGGAAGATGGCGTGATTGATTACAAAGGGGTCAAAGCGCATATGATTGGTGCTGCGGGCACTGGTGTGAATGGCTTTGAAGTCGGCTACGATGAGCAAGCGCAAGCAGCTTATGTATGGAACCGCTCAACCGGTAAACTAATCACATACGATAGCCGCGAATCAGTACTTGCTAAAGGTGCTTACGTTAATCAGCATAACCTAGGCGGTTTATTTGCTTGGGAAATTGATGCCGACAATGGTGATATTTTAAATGCAATGCATGATGGCTTAGGTGGAGTTGTTACACCGCCAAGTAATAAAAAACCTGTGTTATCAGTATCAAGCACTGTAACCGTTAACGCTGGCGAAAGTGTTTCTGTCAGTGCTTCAGCAACGGATGCCGATAATGATCCACTGACGTTTAGTTGGACTGCATCACCTGAATTAACGGTATCAGGTAGCAACTCAAGCACTTTAGTGATCAGTGCGCCGAACGTCACGAGTGACAGTCAATATTTAGCGACAGTGGCGGTCAGTGATGGTGAAGCAACGGTTAGCCAAGATGTGGTCGTGAATGTGCTTGCCCCAAGTACGGGTGAAAATACTGCGCCAACGGTTGCTGCTATTGCAGATGTAACAGTCGAAGAAGGTGGCTCAACAGCAGTAAATGTATCAGCAAGCGATGCAGAAGGAGACACCCTTAGTTATAGCTATAATGTACCCGCAGGTTTAACTCTTGTCGGCAGTGGCGCAAACGTGAGTCTAACGGCTGACCCAGTTGATGCAGACACAAACTATAGCGTTGCTGTTACAGTGAGTGATGGTCAAGCCTCAACCGTTGTTAGCTTTACCGTAACGGTGACCGACGCTGATACCACTACCCCACCAGATGGCGATACTACATGGGATTCAAATGCCGTGTATGTTACCGGAGACACAGTGACTTACAATGGTGTTGAGTACACTGCAAAATGGTGGACACAAGGTGATCGCCCTGATCTGGGCGGTGCATGGGAAGCAACGTCGCAACCAAGTGATGGTAATGGCGATGTGATTTGGCAAGCATCAGGTATTTATAATAATGGTGACCAAGTGACCTATCAAGGCGTGCAATATCAAGCACAGTGGTGGACTCAAGGAGATGAGCCAGGCAGCGCGGATGTATGGCAAGCCCTGTAATGACTTAGCACATTTTATTACAAACAAAAGCAGCAATTAGGCTGCTTTTTTTGTGTTTTAAATTCTATGATCCATACTTAGAACTGCGTAATAGAGGTCAATTTAATGAAGTATATGCAGTTATTGTTTGGGTTATTATTGACGCTCAGCGGGATGACGTTAGCCTGTGAGCGAACCCTTAAAGTTGGCACTAGTCAGTTATGGCCGCCTTATATTTTTAATGCTCAGAGTCAGTTAGCTGGAATTGATATCGATATTGTGAAGCTGGTATTGCAAGAGGCTGGGTTTTGTAGTCAGTTTATTCGCTTTCCATCGTCGAATCGGGCTTTTGTCGAACTTGAAAAAGGCCGCGTAGACTTATTACCTGCAGCAAGTTATACCGCACAACGAACCCGTTTTAGCCATTTTTCTGAACCTTATCGACGTGAAGTGATGCGTTTATTTTGGTATCCCAATCAGGCTTTGTTAGAGCAAGACTTAGCAGGGTTGTTTACCAATCAACAAATAATAGTGGTTAACAGCGGTAGCTATTATGGTGAGGAGTTTGCCAGATTCAGTGATAATGACCAATACAATGATTTAATTGTTTCTGTACCTTTACTGAGACAGCGTTTAGATATGCTGGTGGCGAAACGAATTGATTTTTTTATTGACGATGAGCTGGCGGGTTTATACTTAGTCCATAACGAGAATATCAAAGGCATCAATGTGCACCCATATATTATTAATGATAACCCGGTGCATTTTATGCTAAGCAAAAACACACTGAGTGATGATGAATTGAACGCCATTAATTTGGCTATCATCAATAGCAAACAACGTATTCAAACGATTATTAATAACTACAGTAAGCACTATTATTAACGGTCTCTGCGTTTTGCCGTTGCCGATGGGTTTTCACCAAATAGCTGTTTATAGTCTTTGGCAAATTGACCTGGGTGGCCAAACCCCCAATTTGCTGCGATCACCGATACCGGTTTGTGCAATTGTGGATCGCTTAGCTCGCGCCTAACCTGGTTAAGCCGAGTGATACGCAAAAAGCGCAGTGGATTAATCCCTAAAATACTCTCAAAACTGTATTGCAAAGTACGACGACTAACATGACTCAGTTCGCATAATTGCGTCATGGTGATAACGTCGTGAGGGTGCGCGTTTATGTAGTCTTTTACACGCTCGACTACTGCTTTGCGATGTTGATAACTGGGCGATACTTTTTGCTTGGGCTGTGGTGATTGCAATAAAGTAAGTATTAGGTTGAACAGCATTTCATGTTGTATGTGTGTGTTTACTGCCGAGTTATTTTTAATAAGCTGTGCTATGCCATTGCGCGCTTGTTCAAGATGCGCTGCTGACGTCGTAATGCGTGGCGACTCATGCTGGCAAAGCCCTATTAGTGATATACCTTGGCACTGCGCTATATGGCGTAAAGTATCTTGGTTAACTACCATGCCATAAATATTAAACTGCTCTGGTGTAACCAGCTCAAAGTCACAGGCACTGGGGCGGCACATAAGCTGATTACTATCGATAGTCAGGCCATTTATTTTACTGTTGCTGGTTTGCGCCGGAATGCCAAGCCACAGTGAATTAGGCCATACTTGACACTGCTGACGCAAAGCGCGGTGTGTGTACTCTTTAAATACTTGTAAATCATCGTAAGCAATTTCTTCAATACAGCCATAAAAGCTGCCATTACTGACTTGATCATATTCTTGCTGCCAATTGCTTAAATTGTCGGCTTGTTGGTCGACATCAGTGGTTTGGGTAGTGCACTTAATCGGTGCATCAGCTGCTAAGTTATGTTGCATTATTGTCTATAATACCTCTGGCTGCACACTCGTAAGTGACCTAATTGACGCATGTACCTTTTATAGTTTTTTGATTTTTAATAACTAAATAAGATTTGCCAAAACTTGATAGGTACTTGGTACGTTATAAGCTACGTTTAAATGTGAATCGAATTAGTTTTGCACTGCTTTTTATTGCCTTATAAGCAATAGCTATGCTCATCCTTTTTAACACACATTATCTCAACAAGGTAAGTTTATGGGTCAATTGTACAGTTATACGTTAGGTCATCGACGCTATCAATTTAAAAACTTGGCTCAACTGATGGCAAAAGCAACCCCGCAGCGCTCTGGTGATAGCTTGGCAGGCGTAATTGCCAGCTCTGCTGAAGAGCGCGCCGTGGCGCAAATGACACTGGCGGAAGTGCCTTTAAAAACCTTTTTAAACGAGGCATTGATCCCCTATGAAGACGATGAAATTACTCGGCTAATAATCGATGAACATGACACTAACGCATTTGCAGCAATCGCGCATTTAACGGTAGGGGATTTTCGTAATTGGTTGCTAAGTGATCACGCAACAAGCCATGTTTTAGCGACAATCAGAGCGGGTATTACCCCCGAAATGGCCGCTGCTGTTAGCAAAATAATGCGCAATCAAGATCTGATTTTAGTTGCCAAAAAGTGCCATGTCACGACTGCATTTAGAAACACCATTGGCTTGCCAGGCCACTTATCAACACGCTTACAGCCAAATCACCCAACCGATAATGTTAACGGCATTGCCGCGAGTATTTTAGATGGACTGCTGTATGGCAGTGGTGATGCAGTGATTGGTATTAATCCCGCTACAGATAATGTTGCCCAAGCGATTAAGCTAATGCAGTTAATGGATGATGTGATTGTAAAATACCAAATACCAACTCAAAGCTGTGTTCTCACCCATGTAACTAACACCATTGAATGTATTAATGCCGGTGCGCCGGTTGATTTAGTGTTTCAGTCAATTGGCGGCACTGAGGCCACTAACTCAAGCTTTGGGTTTAATTTAAATACCCTAGCTGAGGCGCAAGATGCCGCACTGAGTTTAAAACGCGGAACGGTAGGCAATAACGTGATGTATTTTGAAACGGGGCAGGGCAGTTCGTTATCAGCAAATGCCCATCATGGGCTTGATCAGCAAACCTGCGAAACCCGTGCTTATGCCGTAGCGCGCAAGTTTAAGCCGTTACTGGTCAATACGGTGGTGGGTTTTATTGGCCCGGAATATCTATTTGATGGCAAAGAAATTACTCGAGCAGGGCTTGAAGATCATTTTTGTGCCAAATTACTCGGTGTGCCGATGGGCTGTGATGTGTGCTACACCAACCATGCTGAGGCAGATCAAAATGATATGGACAACTTACTGACCTTACTCGGTGTAGCGGGGTGTTCGTTTGTAATGGGGATCCCCGGATCTGACGACATTATGCTTAATTACCAAACCACCTCATTTCATGATGCATTGTATGCAAGGCGGGTATTAGGTTTGCGCCCTGCACCAGAGTTTGAACTTTGGCTGGCAAAAATGAACATTATGACAGATACCCAGCAGCATATTTTGTCTGACACGCTACCGTCGCAATTTGCGCGTTCTTTAAAAACATTAAGTGGTGGACAGCCATGAAAAACTCATCACCCAAAACGGCGCAGCAAACACCGCAACAACATCAAGAGAATGGCAAAGTGGTGCATAACCCATGGCGACAACTACGCAGCTTTACCGATGCACGGATTGGTTTAGGGCGCGCTGGGATCAGTCTTCCGACGGCTGAAATGTTGGCGTTTCAACTCTCCCATGCACAAGCACGAGATGCGGTGAGTTTTCCTTTGGATTTAGCTGCGTTAAGCGAACAGCTAAAGGATTTTTGCGCGTCACCACTGCATTTACATAGCCAAGCCGTGGATCGCAATCATTATTTACAACGCCCTGATTTAGGCCGCAAGCTGGATCAAGCATCACGCGATCAGTTAAGCAATTTTATGAGTAAAGCGGCCACAGCTACTGAGTCTCATCATGATATCGCAATCGTTATTGTGGATGGTTTATCGTCTTTAGCTGTGCAAAAAAATGCCCATCCTTTTCTTGCTCAGTTACTGACCATACTGGATGAACAACCAGAGCCATGGCGTTTAGCACCGATCAGCTTAGTGGAGCAAGGGAGAGTGGCGATAGGCGACGATATTGGCGAGCTCCTTAACGCCAAGGTGGTGCTGGTATTAATTGGTGAACGGCCAGGCTTAAGTTCGCCAGATAGTTTAGGTTTGTATTTAACTTGGCAGCCAAAAACAGGGCTGAATGATGCTTGTCGTAATTGTATCTCTAATATTCGTCCTGCGGGGCTGTCATATCAGGACGCCGCACAACGTACTGTATATCTTTTACAAGAAGCGCAGCGTTTAAATCTGTCAGGGGTGGGATTAAAAGATCGCAGCCAAGATGATGTGATAGAACATCAAACGCAACCAACAAACTTTTTACTATCAGAATAATCAACAACAAAAACATCATTTAATTACAACAATAAAGAGCAGGAGAAGATAATGTCAGATAATAAAGAGTACCTTGCAAAAAGGCAGTTAAAACGGGGCTCCGCGGGTTGGATTTTGCTGGCGGGACTAGGAGTATCGTATGTTATTTCGGGTGATTTTGCGGGTTGGAACTTTGGTATTGCAGAAGCAGGTTGGGGCGGTTTTGCTGTAGCCACAGTATTAATGGCGGTGATGTATTTAACCTTGGTTTTGTCATTGGCAGAAATGTCGGCGGCCATTCCTGCATCGGGTGGTGGCTATAGCTTTGCGCGCCAGGCAATGGGCCCTGCTGGTGGTTATCTGACCGGCTTGGCAGTGTTAATCGAGTATGCATTAGCACCTGCTGCGATTGTTATTTTTATCGGCTCTGCGGTAGAGGCATTGTTAGGGTTTAATGGCCCTTGGGTGTATGCGCTGTTTTATATTGTATTTATCAGTATTCATTTAGCGGGAGTGGGTGAAGCATTAAAAGTGATGATGGTGATAAGTGGCTTAGCGGTTTTTGCCATTATAGCCACTGCGATCGCATTGTTTACACATTTTGATGCGTCGCAATTATTTGATATTGCTATCACCGATGCTGCAGGAGCCTCCGAGTTCTTACCATTTGGCTGGTATGGAGTGTGGGCAGCCTTGCCGTTTGCAATGTGGTTATTTTTGGCCGTGGAAGGCGTACCATTAGCGGCAGAAGAAGCCAAAGATCCCGCTAAAGATGTGCCAAAAGGGATTATAGGCGCTATGGTGTTTTTATTGTTTACCGCTCTGTTAGTCGTAGTATTGATCCCCGGTGCCGGTGGTGCCAGTGCAATGGGAGCCAGTGCCGTGCCGTTAGTTGATGCGCTAAATGTAACGGGTAATACAAGTTTAGCCACACTCGTTAATATATTAGGTTTAGCTGGCTTAGTGGCGTCGTTCTTTTCGATTATCTATGGCTATAGCCGGTTAGTATTTGCATTATCAAGAGCGGGTTATTTGCCCAAAAGCTTGTCAATCACCAGTGACCGTAAAGTGCCTGCGCGTGCCCTAATTGTGCCGGGTATTTTTGGCTTCTTAGCATCATTAAGTGGTGAAGGTGACTTAATGCTGGCGATGGCCGTGGTAGGTGCTACGGTCTCTTACGCGTTAATGGCATTGAGCCATATTTTGCTGCGCATTAAACAGCCTGAACTCGCACGTCCTTATAAAACGCCCGGTGGCGTGGTAACGTCGGCAATCGCGCTGGTCTTATCCTTGGTGGCTTTAACGGGGGTGTACGCGTTTGATCCTCGCGCATTCTTGTTTACTATGGTGTTATTTGTGATCGGGGCGATTTATTACTTTGCTTACAGTAGTAAGCACTTAGTGGCAAAAAGTGCCGATGAAGAGTTTGCCATGCTTGCCGAGGCAGAATCGGAGCTTGCAGTCGCTAAATAACTGACACTGGCGAGCAACGTCATAATTTGCTCGCCATTTTCATCGCTAGGGGTACTGTGGCTGAGTGAGGGTAATGGCGCGGTTATGTTGCAACGCTGTTGAGCTGTATTCAGTAAAAGTATCCTGATGTTGATCAATAAATAATACCGATAACCCGTATTGCTTAGCAACATCCATACCTGCTGCGGAGCCTAGGCACAATAATGCCGTTGACCATGCATCGGCTTCGCTCAGATCATCATGAAACACAGTAACCGACACCGTGCTATGCGACACCGGCGCTAAACGACGTGCATCAATAATATGGCTATAACGGTTACCTGCCTGATCATAATAATGCCGATAGGTACCCGAGGTCATAATGGCGAGCGGCTCAGGCTTGATAACGTCAACAATTTTTTGTAGTTGCTGTTGCTGGGGTAATGGCTTATCAATTGCGATACGCCAGTGTCTGCCATCAGGTTTGCTACCTTGGGTTTGTAGTTCACCGCCAATTTCAATCAGGTAATTGCTAATACCATACTGTTTGGCAATATCCACTAAACGCTGTACTGAATAGCCTTGCGCGATTGATGATAAATCAATACTAACAGCAGGATGGCTTTTGGCAAGTTGCTCAGTTGCGACGATATTAACTAAGTTGAGACCAATCTGTGGGGCAAGTTGTGCCCGTTGTTGCTCGCTGGGAATTGTAAGCTGTTGATCACGAAACCCCCACAATGAAAAAAGTGGGGCAATGGTTAAATCGTAACAACCTGATGTAGCCTCACTTATTTGTTTTGCGATAGTCACGAGCTGGACAATTTCAGGCCCCACATTGATAGCATCTGTTGTGTGTTGTTGATTAAATTTTTCGATAACAGAATCATTACGATAATTAGACATTAAGCTGTCTATACGCTGTAACTCTTGCTCTACTGCCCGCTGAAAAGCGGGTTGACTAATCGGTTGTTCGCTCCAGTAACGAACATGATAAGTCGTGCCTTGCGCCGCGCCTGAAAAAGACTGCACTTGCTCTGTTGGCTGACAGCCCAGTAAACAAACGGCGATAGCTAATAGCATCAGTGTGGTTTTCATTCAAATTCACCTCTTAAATAATGTCGCTAAATTGTAACCTCTACAGCTACTTTTTTGCGCGGCGTTGTATCATTTTTACGAAATCTTTACGCCTTCGGCGACTATCAATCTGGAAAATTTACACCGATCCCACCTATTGTACAGCCTTAAGTTTTCTCACTAAGGAACGTTATGGGCTGGTTATTGTTATTAATACTTGGCGTGTTAAGCGCCATTTTGATTGTTGCCATGTTGGCACCTGAAAAGTTTTAAGGAATCACTGATGGAAGTGCTACTAATATTTACATTAGCTGTGCTGTTAGCATGGCCATTGGGTCGTTACATGACCGGTATATTCTCTGCGGGATCACACTGGAGTGATAAGGTTTTTTTGCCAATAGAAAATGGCATATTTAAACTACTGGGTATTAACCCACGTCATGGCATGACATGGAAAAGTTACGGTATCGCGTTTTTGTTAAGTAATTTAGTGCTCGGCATTATCGCCTATTTACTGTTGCAATTTCAGCATATATTGCCCCTTAACCCTAATGATATCGAGGCATTAGATTGGGACTTGGCGCTGCATACGGCGGTTTCGTTTTTAACCAATACAAATCAACAGCACTATTCTGGGCAGGCTCAGCTGAGTTATTTAAGCCAAGGTTTTGTAATTCTTACCTTGCAGTTTGTTACTCCGGCAATGGCATTGGCGGTCTGTGTTGCGGTATTACGCGGCATGTTAGGAGGCCGTAATGCAACAACCGCAAAAGAAGGTGAAGAGCGTAACTTAGGTAATTACTATCAAGATACCGTGCGTGCAGTGCTGAGACTGATGCTGCCACTGGCTGCGATTGTTGCACTTGCGCTAACCAGTCAAGGCGTGCCTTCAAGTTATCAGGCGAGTCCAACGGTGGACGTGGTTGAACAACAACAAGCGTTGAGCGAACAAACGATCCCACTAGGGCCGGTTGCGGCTATGGTCTCAATCAAGCAATTAGGCACTAACGGCGGCGGCTGGTTTGGCCCTAACAGTAGTAATCCTTTAGAAAACCCAACCCCAGTCAGTAACGCGATTCAAACCATTGCCTTGGTATTGGTGCCGATGGCAGTGGTGTTTATGGCCGGCGGCCTATTGCGCCGACAAAAATTTACCTTGTTATCGCTTGCGGTCATGGGATTGCTTAGCTTGGCCTTTATTGGTGCCGCTGTTTACAGCGAGCAGCAGCCTAATGCCGCCTTTGCTGGGTTAGCTCAAGAGGCCGGAAATATGGAGGGTAAAGAAGTCCGCCTTGGGACTGACTTATCAGCGCTCTGGGCCACGTTTACGACTCAAACCTCTAACGGCTCTGTGAATGCCATGCATGATTCACTTAATCCGATTGCCGGGCTTGTTACCCGCTCGGGGATGCTGATCAATGGTATTTGGGGCGGTATTGGATGTGGTTTTGTGAACTTTCTGGTGTACGTGTGGTTAGCGGTATTTATTGCCGGCTTGATGATTGGCCGCACTCCTGAAATTTTTGGTCGTAAGTTGGAAAAGCGTGAGCTCAGTTGGTTAGGCGTGCTCTTAGTGCTGCCAAGTGCAGTGATTTTAACCTTTACTGCTATCACAGTGGCATTTCCTACATTAACAGGTAATAGCAACCCAGGCTTACATGGCGTTGCCCAAGTGTTTTATGAGTACACCTCTGCCTTTGCAAACAATGGCTCTGGTTTTGAAGGACTAGGGGATGACACCACATGGTGGAATCTAAGTTGTGTGGTGGTACTAATCTTAGGCCGTTATGTCCCTTTGGTTATTCCACTACTAATTGCTGGTTCGTTAGCGAAAAAGCGTCAAGTGCCTACCAGTGCCGGTACTTTACCACTGTATAACGTCACGTTTGCTGTCACTTTAATTACAGTGATCCTGATTATTAACTTCCTGTCATTCCTACCGTCTATGGTATTGGGTCCGATTGGTGAAGCTCTTGAGATATCACAGCAAGCCGCTGTGGTGCTAGCGCAATAGCAGTATGCAGGTGAATAAAATGAATAATACATCAAAATTAACACAAGCCAGTTGGCAGGCTTTTGCCAAACTTCATCCTAAACTGGCGGTTAAAAACCCCGTTATGCTAGTCGTGTGGGTGGCCACCCTGTTAGCTATGGTTATGACGGTGCAACAGTTTGTTGCCGGTGACAATATTGCGTTTGCTCTGGCTAGTAGTTTAGTGCTGTTTTTTACTCTGTGGTTTGCCAATTTTGCGGAGGCCATTGCCGAAGCTCGAGGACGCGATCAAGCGAGTAGTTTAAAAGCAACGCGTCGAGACTTAACTGCTTTACGAGTAGACGGTAAAACGCAAAGCCAGATTTCTGCAAGTCAATTAAAAGCCGGTGATATAGTTTTGGTTCACAGTGGTGAGCTGATCCCAGCCGACGGTGAAATTGTCACCGGTGTAGCAACTATCAACGAATCGGCATTAACCGGTGAATCAGCACCGGTACTTCGCGAAGCGGGTACCGATCATTCAGGTGTTATTGCCGGTACTAAAGTGCTAAGTGGCACAATTAAAGTGCAAGTAACCGCAGAATCAGGACACAGCTTTCTTGATAAAATGATCAGCCTAGTTGAAGGCACTAACCGTCAAAAAACACCTAATGAACTCGCCTTAACGGTGTTGTTGGCTGCCCTGACTTTAGTGTTTTTAATTGCTGTTGCCACTTTACCGGCAATGGCGGGGTTTGTCGGTATTGAGCTGGATTGGTTAATGTTAATTGCACTGGTGGTGTGTTTAATTCCGACCACTATTGCAGGCTTGTTACCGGCGATTGGGATTGCGGGTATGAACCGTGCTTTGGCTGAAAATGTTATTGCAAAGTCAGGTAAAGCCGTTGAAGTTGCCGGTGATATTGACACCTTACTACTTGATAAAACAGGCACGATTACCTTTGGTGATCGCCAAGCAACGGCGTTTCTGCCGGTCTCAGGTGTTGCTGAAAGTGAATTAGTTGCTGGTGCACTTTGGAGTTCATTGCAAGATCCCACTCCAGAGGGAAAATCAATTGTTCAGCTTGCTGAGCAAGGTGAATACCGCATTCCAACGTTAACTGAGCAAGATGAATTTACCCCATTCAGTGCGCAAACGCGTCTTTCATCAATACAACTAGCAAGCGGTGAATGTTGGGTAAAAGGGGCAACCGATGCGGTAAAAAATTGGGCGCAACAACGTGACCTCACAGTGCCAAGCAGTTTAGATCCAATCGTCACGCGCGTTGCACAACAAGGTGCGACCCCTTTGGTGGTTGCCAGCGAGAAAGGGATTTTAGGGGTTATTCAACTGTCTGATGTGATCAAACCTGGTGTTGCCGAGCGCTTTGCTGAGTTAAGAGCATTGGGCGTACGTACTGTCATGATCACCGGTGATAACCCTATCACGGCTGGTGCAATTGCGGCCGCGGCAGGGGTGGATGACTTTGTGGCTGAGGCAAAGCCCGAAGATAAACTTGAGCTGATCCGCAAAGAGCAAGCACAAGGTCGACTCGTAGCTATGGTGGGCGATGGCACGAATGATGCGCCTGCACTGGCGCAAGCAGATGTGGGTTTAGCCATGAATTCAGGCACGCAAGCTGCGAAAGAGGCGGGTAACATGGTGGATTTAGATTCCGATCCCACTAAATTACTTGCTGTTGTTGCGGTGGGTAAACAAATGTTGATCACCCGTGGCGCATTAACCACCTTTTCATTAGCAAACGATGTAGCAAAATACTTTGTGATTGTACCTGCGGTGTTCGCCAGTGCAATGCCAAGCATCAATGCGTTAAACATTATGCAGTTACCCGATCCGAAAATGGCTGTGCTGTCGGCACTGATATTTAATGCAGTGATTATTCCAGCCCTAATTCCACTGGCATTAAAAGGTGTGAAAATTAAGCCTATCAGCGCAGAAAAGCTGCTACGCAACAATATGTTGATCTTTGGTCTGGGCGGGATTGCGCTGCCGTTTATCGCTATTAAAGTGATTGACCTACTACTTAACGGAGTATTTTAACCATGAATAGATTACATCATAGTTCTGGACAGGCACCGTGGCGTCCTGCAATCGGCTTGGCTGTTAGTATGTTGGTAATTTGCGGCGGCTTTTATGCGGCGATTATAACTGGCCTTGGCGGTCTGTTATTTCCCACTCAAGCAACAGGCAGTTTAGTGATGGTTGAAGGAAAAGCAATGGGATCGGCATTAGTCTCCCAGCCATTTACGAGTACCGTGTATTTTCATGGTCGACCAAGCAGTGCTGATAATGACCCTATGGCAACGGGGGGCAGTAATTTAGCGCCATCAAACCCTGAGTTACGCGATAGAGTGGCGCAGCAAAGCGCTGCACTGGCTTCGACTTATCAACTTGAGCCTGAGCAGTTACCGGTAGATTTGCTGGCCAGCTCAGGGTCGGGCGTAGACCCTCACATTAGCCCAGCCGCTGCGGCGTTACAGGTGGAGCGTGTAGCGCAAGCTCGGGGGATCAGTACGGAACAAGTATCGCAATTGGTTGCGCAATATAACGAGTCTGCACAATGGGGCATTTTTGGTCAGCCTCGGGTTAATGTGCTGCTATTAAATTTAGCACTTGATAACAATTACCCTCTATAAATTAATTAGTTAGTCGATTGTGATGCGGGACAATCGACTGCCGCTCTCGTCTTAGTACAGAGCGGTTTCTCTCCCGCTTTTTTATAGGAAAACAATAATGCGTTTTATACTTTCTTTAGTAACGGCTGCAACCGTAATGACCAGCGCTGGCGTCGTGGCGGCCCCTTTCAGTAGTGAAGGCTCTGTAACCTTGGTATCTGATTATTATTTTCGTGGTATTTCGCAAACTGAGCAGGGGCCTGCAATTCAAGGTAGCGTGAGTATTAATCATCAGGATGGTTGGTACGCCAGTGCGTGGGGGTCAAATATTCGCTTTGGTGAAGGCAGTATGGAACTGGATTTATCACTGGGTCGTCATTGGGCTTTAGATGAAAACTGGGCTTTAGATATGGGGCTAGTACAGTATCGCTACCCAGAAGGTGATAATGACACGACAGGCTATAACTACATGGAAGGTTACGCTAAGTTAAACTATCAAGATTGGCAACTTGGTTTAGCGCTGAGTGATAGTTATTTTGGTAACGATGTGGGCAAATTTTGGTATTTATCGCTTGATTGGCAACAAACATTAACCAGTGAGCTACAGCTAAATTGGCATTTAGGGTACAATCAATTCGATAATGATCAAGAGTTTAAAACCTTTTTAGGCTCGCCAGTGATGGATGGCTCAGGGTATACTGATTGGGGGCTGACGCTGTCGACTGAGCAACTAGGGCTAACTTGGTCAGTTGGCTATGTTGGCAATTCAATTGCCAATGATGCCTGCGCTGATATATGCGATAACCGTTTGCTATTAAGTGTAGCAAAAAGTTTTTAATTCCACTGAAAAGGAACTGCCGTGGCCGTTGATCCTCGTAACCAAAAAGCCGATGCGCTACTAAAAAGCTTGCAACAACATCAAGGTGGGCAATTAAAAATTTTTATTGGTGCCGCCCCTGGCGTTGGAAAAACCTGTGCCATGCTTAATGCGGCCAGAGAATATATGCAACAAGGCGCGTCGGTAAAAATAGGTTTGATTGAAACCCACGGCAGAGCCGAGACGCAACGTTTACTCGAGGGCTTTGATATTTTACCTCGACGTGAAATTAGTTATCACGATCAACAACTGAGTGAATTTGATCTCGATGCCGCATTGGCAGCCAAACCGCAACTGATTTTGGTCGATGAACTCGCTCATACCAATATTCCCGGTAGTCGCCATAAAAGGCGCTATCAAGATATCGCCGAATTGCTGGAAGCGGGCATTGATGTGTATACCACTATGAATGTACAGCATATTGCCAGCCTCAACGATTTGGTATTACAGATCAGTGGTGTTAGGGTTAAAGAAACCGTTCCCGATCAGTTTATTGATCGCGCTCAGCAACTGGTGTTCGTCGATTTAGCGCCTAATCATTTATTGGACCGCTTAGCCCAAGGGCAAGTGTATCTTGGCGACTATGCCGAACAAGCGATACAGCAGTTTTTTCAATTAGAAACGTTAACCGCACTGCGTGAAATGGCGATGAAGCGGGTGATCGGGCATGTTGACGATCAACTAAAAAATGAACAAGAAGCCAAAGCGCGCAGTAACGATTATTTAATTCAAGATAAAGTGTTGGTGTTGATCTCGAATCGCCGTGATCATGAACACCTTATTCGTATTGGCCGACAAATGGCAGAAAAACGCCACACGCCTTGGATTGTGGTGTGGGTGGATACCGGAAAAATACATAACCAGCTTGAGCAAAAACGATTGCAATCGGCTTTTGCATTGGCAAAAGAGCTGGGAGCAGAAACCGATACATTACGTGGTCCCTCCAGCATACAAACAATTTTACCCTATATTAGTGAACATAGGATCAATACCGTGTTAGTGGGCGCGGGCACTAAGCGGCGCTTGCAACCATGGCGTAAACCCTTATATCAACAATTAATCAATAGCGGTTTACCGATAGAAGTGTCGGTTTGGCAAGCCAGTAAACGCCAGCACAAGTACGTAACAGAAGCCGCTCCGTCACTGGCATTTGGCCAAAAAATCGGGTATTTGTTTGGTTCACTTTTGGTTGCTGTAGCCAGCGCGGTTGCACTTGCATTATCAAGTTGGTTGCAAAGTGGTAACTTAGTACTGGTGTATGTATTAGCTGTGGTATTTTGTGGCTTAAAATACGGCGCGCGGCCTGCGATTTTTACCGCTTTATTGTCATTTCTAAGTTTTAACTTTTTTCTTACCGATCCGTATTACACCTTTTTCGTTAATAAAAATGATGATATTGCCACCTTACTGTTTTTATTTGTGATTGGTGTTGTGTGTGGGCCTGCGGCATCGCGTATTCGCCAACAGTTCTTATTATTAAAAGAGGCGAATCGTTATACTGAGCTGCAACGTGATTTTGCTCAGCAATTAACGGTGATCAATCAAGCCGATGAATTGTGCCTAACCTTGGCTGGGCAGTTACAGCAAGCACTGGACTGCCCAGCTCATGTGGTGGTTTTTGAGCATCATCAGCAACAGATCAGCCCTCGTTTAGGGCAGCCTTTACAGTCACTTGATCAAGCTATGGTTGATTGGTGTTATGCCCACAAGCAAATGGCGGGTCGTTTTAGCGATACCTTAAATGCCAGTGATTGGACGGCATTTCCAATACAAGCTGATAATAAATCGATTGCAGTACTATTGCTAAAGTTTGCCAAAGAGCAACAGGTGATCACAGAGCAAGATAACAATTTGATCCGTACCTTTGTACAGCAAATGGTTAATGTGTGGCAACGTATTCATCTTAATAATGAGCTTGAAGCATCGACTCGCAAAGCGGAAATGGAACAGCTTCGCTCGGCATTACTAGCTTCAGTGTCTCATGATTTACGTTCACCTTTGTCTGCCATGATGGGCTCGGCAGAAAGCTTAAAAGTACTCGATAAACAGCTATCAGCGCAAGACAGAGTAGATTTACTTGAAACCATCATACATGAAAGCCGACGTCTTGATCGTTACATTGAAAACTTGCTCGATATGACTCGCTTAGGCCATGGTACCTTAAAATTAGAGCGCGATTGGGTGCCGGTTGCTGATATTATTGGCAGTGCTAAACAGCGCTTAAAATATTTATTTCCTGATATTGAAGTGGACTATCAAGAGCAAAAAAACTTACCTTTGCTGTATGCTCATGCGGCTTTGTTAGAGCAAGGGATTTTTAATATTTTGGAAAACGCAGCAAAATACAGCCCAATTGATGAGCCGGTGACCATTACCGCGAATCAGGATGGCCGACTGTGTCGCATTGAAATTGAAGATCATGGTCCAGGCATTGCTGAAGAATTACAAGAAAAAGTATTTGATATGTTTTACGTGGTCGCCGATGGTGATAGTAAACGGCACAATACTGGTATGGGCTTAGCCATTTGCCGTGGTATGATTGCGGCTCATGGCGGTAAGGTTAAGGCTGATACAGCCCGCTCTGGCAGTGGTTCGCGTTTTATTATTGAACTGCCCTTACCCGATCCCCAAGACATCCCAGTAAGAGGTTAACCTGCGTGTCGGCACATATTTTAGTTGTAGATGACGAATTTCAGATCCGTAAAATGTTGCGAATTGCACTGAAAAGTGTCGGTTATGAGGTCTGTGAGGCTGAATCAGTGAGTACTGGGTTGGCAGCAGCTGTTCGCCAGCAACCGGATTTAGTTATTTTGGATTTAGGCTTGCCAGATGGCGATGGCTTAGAGCTATTAGCCGAAATTCGCAGTTTTTCGAGTGTGCCGGTGATTGTGTTATCAGTGCGCAGTGCGGATCTCGATAAAATCAAAGCCCTTGATATTGGCGCGCAAGATTATGTTACTAAACCGTTTAGCGTGGAAGAGTTATTAGCTCGGGTGAGAGCCCAGCTGCGAGACCGATTTCCAGATAAAACCGCCTCTGTACTTGATGATGGTCATTTAAAAGTTGATTTAGCGCGGCGTTTAGTGACCTGTAACGGCAAATTAGTAGAGCTGACTCCAAAAGAATATGCGGTGCTTGCCAAGCTTGCTCAACATCGACAATGCGTTATTACCCAAAAACAGCTGTTAGAGCATATTTGGGGGCCAAGCCATGCACAAAATACTCATTATTTACGTATTGTGGTTAGTCATATTCGCCATAAAATAGGCGATGATCCAACCACGCCACGTTATTTGATCACCGAAGCGGGTATCGGTTATCGCTTAATGTTGTAAGCTTAAGCATGTGGTGCTAGTTATCCTAAACGCGTCACTTTAACCTTTATACGACCCGTATTAGCGCCATAAAAACGCTTTAGATCATTAGCGAAAGGACAAAACTCTCCTGATCTGGTGATTTTAATATCGGCGCCACCGGCTATTTCAAACAGGTTGTCATCGTTGTTATCAATAGCGCCAATTAATGCAAACCACTGTGCGTGTGGCAAGCGTCGAAACGGTTCGAGTAAGGCCATGGGGATTTTTTTTACGCCTAATTGCACGTTATCACGATGCCAACCTTGTGGCCCGCAACTGACTCCGTCGTCATACCAAACTTGTTCAGGGTAGGGGGTAAAACGATAGGTACCGCCTTGCTCTAGCATTAAGCCAGTGTGATTATAAGGCTCTGCACCATATACCATAATATCTTTACTCTCAGCTTGGGCTAGGAGTGTCATATGTTGCTTATCGAGCGCAATATGTGGGCTTAAACCGGTAAAGGTAAGGGTAGTATCATCACTATACAGCACTTGGTATTTGAGACTTTTCAGTGACTCAGGTCGGTAACTGGTTAAGCGATTAATGCGCTCAGCCACGCTTTGATGGACGAGGGGGGTTAAATCACTTTGTTCGTTATCAACTAATACGCAGCATTCTCTATCAATCAGTTTAAATAATGGATTAAACCAAAAGTAATTTTGTTGATGGCTGAGCGCCAGTGGATCGGGGGTAATAGTCATATCATCTTGGGCAATTAAAGCGTTATGCTCTGATGGTAATAATATGCTGTAGTCAATTTGTGCGCTAGTGAGTAAATGCAGCTGCAGAGGTTGTTCTATTAACCACTCTAAGGCATAACGTAAGCAAATATCGGCTAACCCATCGCGGTAGTAGCCACCACCAACATCAGAGTGGGCACCCGCAAACCAAATTTCGTGAACATGGGGAGCATAGTTAATTAAGGTTGGCTCGAATGCGCGGCGTTTTTCATCCAGTGCGACACAATGCAGCGCCGTGGTTATGTTTGTTGCCAGGGTATAGTTTTCAAAAATAACATGCTCAGCACCCCGGGTGGCTTTAGTTACTTTAGATAAACCAATTGAGGCAACGGTATCAAAGACACATAAATAAACGTCTGTGCTGAGCAGTGGCTCTAGGCATTTCGCAAAGCGTCGAGCAAGCGCTGCACCACGACTAAAACCGGTTAATAACACTCTATCGCCAACTTGATAATAGCTGTTAAAGTCATTGATAGCGCGATTTAAAATGCTGGCAACGTCATCGCCTCGGGGCGCAAATGATTGATTAAGTAACCGTTTAAAACGACTGCCTTGGGTACCAATTCCTTGGTAATAAAAACTAAGTTGGTTAGCAAATGGAGTGTGAGGTTCGTTATTTAATGCGCCGCCAAATAACAAATGTAGTTTAAGGATATTGGTGATACTGGCATCTTCTTTAAAATGTGCAGAACTGAACTGCTCGGCATCACGGGGCTCACTGCCGGTACCATCAAAGTTGAAAATCAGCGTTTTAGCCGTCATAGCATCATTCCTTTTAGTTGGTTTATCCTAATTTACAGGGGAAATGTTAAAATTTGAAGACAAATTTGTATACTGCAGATCAAATGCAGAGCAACCATTAATTGCTTACTTTTTACCGGTGCTGCCAGCAACGCCACAACAATAACCTGTAAATATTAGCCTGCGCTTAGGTGTGAATATAAAATCCAAATACCAATAATAATAAGAGCGATACCGCCAAACGCTTCGGCCTTTTTGCCAACCATAGCACCTATTACATGGCCAAGCAGTGAGCCTATGGTGACCATTATTGTGGTCGCAAGGCCTATCATGGCCGCAGCTAAGTAAATATTAACGTTTAAAAATGCCAGACTAATACCCACTGTCATCGCATCAATACTGGTGCCAACAGCGGTCAGTAAGGTGGCGAGTAAAGTACGTTTTTTAGTTTCTGGTTGTGGTTGTGCATCGCTCTTTTTTGCGCTTTCAATAAGCATATGAACACCTAGCGCAACCAGTAATACAAAGGCTATCCAATGATCCCACGCTGCGACGTAAGCTGAACCTGCGCTGCCAATAAACCAGCCAATAAGTGGCGCAATAGCTTCGATACAACCAAAAATCAGGCCTAATTTTAGCGCATTGATAAGGCGCGGGTTTTTCAAGCTGGCACCTTTACCGATAGATGCTGCAAAGGCATCAGTCGACATAGCGAGCGAAAGTAATGAAAGCGTGAGAATATTCAAGTGAGTGCCCCTCAAAAATGCCGTATTATAGAGAAATACGCGATAAACGGATACACAATTGAATGTGCTATTTACGCTATGACTAGAAAGGCTGCAGCTCTGTCTGCATATACAGCTGAGTGTTTATTAGTCTACACTTTACAATTATAACATTTGGCCTTAGTCCGATGATTAGACTTATAATTGCTTTGTTGCTGGTGGGTCACTGTCCTTCCCTTGTATTAGCCCAACCGCAAACTACGCCATTAGTCGGTGCTCATAGTCAGTGGCCTCCTTATGTTATGAAAGATGGTACAGGTCTTACAGATGAATTAGTTGGCGCCGTTTTTGCTGATCAGGGGATTGAATTTAACATGCAAGTTGCGCCATTTAGTCGCGCCATTCGAATGTTAGAACAAACGAAAATTGATCTGATCCCTGCGTTGTGGTGGACAGCGCAGCGCGCTGAAACAATATTATTTAGTGACCCATATTTTGACAATCAACTAAGCGTCATTACTAAAAACACGTTAGCTATAAATTTTACTGGTGCCGACAGTTTACAGCACTTAACAATAAGTACTATTCGTGGCTATGGCTATCATGATTTTTTGCAAACAATTAAAGGGCTTACGGTGGTGCAGTTAAATGATTTGCATGCTTGCTTAGAACAAGTGCAAAAAGGCCGTGTGGATGTTGCTCTAGCCGATAGTTGGGCTGCGCGTTATGAAATAATGCAAGATAGCCAATTAGCTGAATTAACTATCTTACAACCCGTTTTAATCACCCGTGCGTTACATATAGGCGTACACAAATCCCATCCTCAGGCCAAGCAAATTATTAGTGCTTTTAACCGAGGACTGCAGAATATTCGTCGCTCAGGTGAATATGCGCAAATAAGTGCCCGCTATGAGCAAACTTTAGCGATACCACCATGAGTTGTATTAATGCAGCTTCATTTTCGGTCTTACCACCCGCAACACTTTTTCGCTGATCCACAATGCAAAGGTTTTTGCGCTGCCATGAATGGCGCGTTGGTGCATACGATACAGTGATATATACATAAAGCGGGCAATTTTACCTTCAATAAAAAAGCTATTGCTGGTGAGGTTACCCATTAAACTGCCTACGGTGCTGTAGCGTGATAAATTAACTAACGAGCCATGATCGTTATATTCAAATCCGCGGAGGGGTTGTTGGCGTAAAGTCGCGATTAAGTTTTTTTCAACACATTGCGCCATTTGGTGAGCCGACTGCGCGCGCGGTGGCACGAGTTTGCCATCTTGTTGGGTAAATGCACAGCAATCACCCAATACATAAATTCGCTCATCAACGTTACTCTGTAGGAAATCATTGACCATTATTTGATTATTACGGGTGAGCTCAAAAACTCCTAGTTCTTTAACAAAGTCAGGGGCTTTAACGCCAGCTGCCCAGACCATGATATCGGCATTAATGTGTTCATCATCTTTAGTGATAAAACCCTGCTCAGTGGCTTGCTTAACTTGAGTATTTTCACGCACGGTGACGCCTAATTTTAATAGCTCTCGTTTTGCAGAATTAGCAATTCTATCCGGTAAAGCGGGTAGTATTCGTGGGCCAGCTTCAATTAGGTGAATATGTAAACGTTTGGCCGACATATTGGTCAAACCATAAAGTTTTAATAGATCGGATACATGGTAAAGTTCAGCCGAAAGCTCGACTCCCGTTGCACCACCGCCAACAATGGCGATATTTAAGGCATGTTGTGGGTCGTCGTCTTGGTGTAAGCGGGTAAAGTTATCGAGTAGCGCGTGTTGAAAACGTTCGGCCTGTTGGTTTGAATCAAGATAAAAACAATGCTCTTTAATACCAGGGGTGTTGAAGTCGTTACTGACACTGCCGATGGCAATGACTAGGTAGTCATAATGGACGGTGCGTTGTGGCAAAATTTGATGACCCAATTCATCATTTAAAGCACTTAAAGTAATGGTTTTATTGGTGTTATCGAGGTCACAAAAAGTGCCAAGTTGAAAATTGTAATGGTGCTTTGCAGCATGGGCTGAGTAAACTACACCATCTAAATCGGCATCAATAGATCCCGTAGCTACTTCATGCAGTAACGGCTTCCAAATATGAGTGCGATTTTTATCTATGAGTAGAATATCTGCGTGCTGTTTCTTTCCTAGTTTATGTCCTAATTGCGTTGCGAGCTCTAAGCCGCCTGCGCCACCACCGATGATGACGATTTTAGGATGTGTAGTTATCATTACGTTGCCCTCAAAAGAATTATACCTAAACACTCTTATGGTGGCTCAAGGCGAAGAACACTTAGGTATTGAGCAGACAAAAAGCTTTAAAATACCTTGTCAAGCAACCAGTTAATAATGCGCCTTTTAAATTGATTTGTCAGTAAATTTAATGGGAACAAATAGATAAGCCAAGAAAATAAAGCAAAAAAAAGTTACCATGGCAGGTATTGAATTTTCAAACTATAATTTCCTTTATTAGGGAATTATAATAAAGGGAATATTATGAACGACACGCTACTTTCCTCGCTTGAGCAGCATTTTGGTTTTAATCAATTTCGTCAAGGCCAGCAACAAACCATTGAGCAACTGCTAAACAATCAATCTTCATTGGCAATTTTCCCCACTGGCTCTGGCAAATCATTGTGTTATCAATTAACGGCATTGCATTTGCCGCATTTAACCTTAGTGGTTTCGCCGTTATTGGCATTAATGAAAGATCAAATCAGCTTTTTAAATAGTAAAGGCATTTATGCCGCAAGTTTAGATTCAAGCCAAACTACAGAGCAAAGTCACACCGTAATGAGCGATGTGCGTGCAGGTAAAGTTAAAATTTTAATGGTGTCGGTGGAGCGGTTTAAAAATGAACGGTTTCGTGAGTTTATTAATCAAATCGCTATTTCTATGCTGGTGGTTGATGAAGCACACTGTATTTCTGAATGGGGTCATAACTTTAGGCCTGATTATTTAAAACTGCCCCGATACCGAGATGAACTTAATATTCCATTGGTGCTGCTGTTAACTGCAACGGCGACCAAAAAAGTAAAACGTGATATGAGTGAGCGTTTTGCAATTACCCCAGAGTGCATTGTACAAACCGGATTTTATCGGGCTAATTTAGACTTATCGGTACTCAGTGTAAAAAGCGCTGATAAAGCAAGCACATTGGCTAATATTGTGCGCGAGCAAACGGGCCCAGGAATTGTCTATGTGACCTTGCAGCATACAGCTGAGCAAGTCGCTGAAGCACTTAGTCGCCAAGGTTTACACGCTGTGGCTTATCATGCTGGGCTTGAAGATACTCTGCGTTATGGTATTCAAGATGATTTTATGGCGGGTAAAATTAATGTCGTTGTTGCCACGATTGCGTTTGGTATGGGGATAGATAAATCAGATATCCGTTTTGTTATACATTATGATTTACCAAAGTCGATTGAAAACTACAGCCAAGAGATTGGCCGTGCAGGGCGAGATAGGCAGCCTGCAAAGTGTTATACCTTAGCCAATTTAGATGGCTTAAATACGGTAGAAAACTTTGTTTATGGCGATACCCCAGAACTCAGTGGGATTGAATTTGTTATCAACGATATTCGCCAACATCAGGATCAACAACAGCAATGGGAGATGCAAGAATACAGTCTCTCAAGTGATAGTAATATTCGTCAATTAGCGCTTAAAACCTTGCTCGTGCAATTAGAAATACAAGGCGCGATAACGCCACTTTATGCTTACTACGCTGATTTTAAATATAAGTTTTTAGAAGATAAAGCCATGTTGTTAAGTCATTTTGATGCAGCTCGGCAAGAATTCTTAAATTTAATATTTAGCCATACCCAGTTTAAAAAAATCTGGGGTACACTTAATTTTGACACGCTTACCCAAGCCGCTCAGGTGGATCGCAAACGGGTGGTTGCAGCCCTTGATTATTTAGCCGAGAAGAATTTAATTGCGCTGGAAACCAAGCGGATCACCCAAGTCTATCAAGTAAATAATGAGGTGCTCAATAATCCTGAGTTGGCTCAGCAATTACACAGCTATTTTGTGGATAAAGAGCAAGCTGAGATCAAACGTATTGCGGCGCTTATTCGCTTTTTTGAGCTAAAAAGCTGTTTGAGCTATAACCTTGCTCGTTATTTTGACGACCATCAAGCGCCAGAGCAATGCGGGCATTGCTCAGTATGCAGAGGACAAGCCGTAACGCTTGAATATTCACAAGTACCTCGCTTCGCTGACGATGCTGTAATTTATCAAAAGGTTGACGAGTTACTCAGTCATCTAGCCAGTAAAGGGGTTAATAATATTGGTATAGAAACCCAGTGTCGCTTTTTAGCGGGGATGAGCGTGCCGTTATTTACTCGTAATAAAGTCCGCCAGCTCAGCGGTTTTGGCTTGTGCGAGCAACAACGCTATAGTGAAATAAAAGCGAAATTACTGGCACGTTAAACTCACTCAGGTATGCTAGAGGCTTATTCGTAACAGTAAGCCTCTATGCCTCACATTGTTCACCCCGATGAAAACGTTATTATCGTTAAAAATATCACATCAGCTCCAGAGCCTGTAACGTGTGCAAATTGCCAAGCCTGTTGTTGCCAGCTAGAGGTACGTATTGTGACTGATACTGGCGTGCCGTTTCATTATATTGAATATGATAAATGGGGCAGCGAAGTGATGAAACGCGCCGATGATGGCTGGTGCCAAGCGCTTGATCGCAATACGTTAATGTGTTCAATCTACGAAAACCGCCCATTAGTTTGCCGCGAATTTGAGATGGCATCAGGGGAGTGTATAACTGAGCGTGAATTGGCGGGCATTTAGTTTTTATTTGATATGAATAACCATTATGGCACAGTAAAATAGTTGAGCTCGGGCTAAAAATAACGCACCACGAGCTCAACTGCATTAACCAATAGACAGTTTGGTGCTTGGATAGCGAAGTTTTTTACTTCTTGGGCTTGCTAAAAAGTAAGCAATGGTTAGGGGACCAATCCGGCCTATAAACATTAAGAACATAATAATGAATTCTCCTATAGGCGATAACGAACCCGTTAGCCCACGGGATAAACCCACCGTGCCAATTGCCGATACCGCTTCAAACGCTATATCAATAAACGGCGCATCTTCTACCAAGAGTAAAGTGAAAATAGCTAACCAAGTGACTCCCGCTGAAATAATAGTCAATGCCAATGCTTTGTAAATGGTTTCTTTATCAATTTCTCTACGCAGCACTGTAACGCCTTTATCGCGGCGTAAGTAGCTGTAGGTCGCTAAAATTAACACCACAAAGGTCACCACTTTTATACCACTGGCGGTACTGAGCGAGCCGCCACCAATAAACATTAACATCATAGTCAGTGCAGTACTGGCATTGCGTAGCTCTTCGATTGCGAGGGTATTAAAACCAGCGGTTCGCGGTGTGACTGCTTGAAACCACGCAGCTAACCATTTACCGAGTTCACTTAATGGTTGTAAGGTATTGGGGTTATTGTATTCAATGGCATAAATAAGCAACAGCGCCACCACGTTAATAACCACGGTGCTGATGATCATTAACTTACTGTAAGTACACAGCCCTGCCCAGCGCTTTGATTTGTATAAATCCATCCACACAGTGAAACCAAGGCCACCAATAATAAATAAACCAGTAATGGTGAGGTTGACGACCGGATCGGCCACATACTCCATCAAGCTGTTAGGGCTAAGCGCAAATCCGGCGTTATTAAAGGCACTGATGGTATAAAATACCGCATGTAACAAGGCTTTTAACCAGCCCAATTCTTGACCCCAATACAAGGTGAGAATAATAATGCCTAAGGTTTCTACTAATAATGAAAACAGCAATACTGACTTGGCGGTGCTGACTAAGGTTGACGTATCAGTTTGATTAAATGCCGCTTTGGTAACGGTTTTTTGTAAAAACCCTACTTTGTTACCTAACGCAATTAAGGTTACTACGGCAAAGGTCATTAGCCCCAGTCCACCTAATTGAATCAGCAGCGCTATAATGGCTTGTCCAAATCCTGTGAATGCTGAGCCAGTATCAACTACGACGAGTCCGGTTACGGTCACCGCAGAGGTCGCAGTAAATAAGCTTTGCTCCCAACTGATCGGAATATGTGCTGCAAAGGGTAGTTTGAGCAGGATTGCACCGAGTATTATCAAAATAATAAAACCAGCACTTAAAATCACTGGCGGTGCGGCGTTCAGTTTTCTACTACCCCTTGGTTTTCGCTCAATTGGGGTTTTTAAGGGGTGCCATTGGACCATGTTTTATACCAGCCTTGGGGCAATATGCTTTAATTCTGCGCGGTTACCTGACAGCAGTAATGCATCGTGTTCATGTAAGATAAAGTCATGATCGAGTTTAACAAAAGTGTGTTTACCACGTTTTACCAGTAGCGGATCGATTGCCCCTTTGATGTCGTTAAGTAGCACTCCTAAAGACATCCCCTGCAAATGTGCCTTGATATGAATTTCAACAACATATAAGCCATTACCCAAGGAGATATAGTCGTTCACCATTGGATAATTTAGCGCTTGCGCAACACGCACTCCCATTTCTTCCTCGGGGTGAATAATACGTGTAACGCCCAGCTTCGATATTATCGTATGGTGCGCTTTAGTACCTGCTTTAACCCATATTTGCTTAACGGCTAAGTTTTTTAGTGCCAAGGTACACAGTATGCTGGATTGCATATCTTCACCAATCGCGACTAACACAGCTTCACTATTTGCTAAATCGAGTTCTTTTAACGCTGCTTCATCTGTTGAATCGCATACCACTGTCTCTGATAAGTGCTCAACATATTTTTCGGCGAGTTTTGGGTTGCTATCAACGCCCGTCACTGTGTGTCCTAAATGGATCAGCTCAAGACTTGCTGCAATGCCAAAGCGGCCTAAACCAATAACTGTAAAATGTGCCATAGTATTCCTTCGTTACTTTTTCCAAAAGCTATGAGTAAAAAGTGCAAAAACAGTAAAATATTCTAACCGCCCCACGATCATGGCGACCGAGAGTATCCAAGTGCCGGTGTCTGAAACAGGCTGAAAGTTAGCGCCAACTTCACCAAAGCCAGGGCCAAGTACATTAACGCATGCGGCTACAGCAGTAAACGCACTCCAAAAATCAAGACCCGTAGCCATTAACATCAATGTAAATAGTAAACTAGACGTTGCCGCAAAGGTCATAAACGCCATAATTGCGTGAAGGATGTCATCTTTTACAGGAATGTCTTGATATTTAATCGTAAAAATAGCGCGTGGGTGCAGTAATTGTTTGATATTTTTGTTGATAATTTTTGCGACTATTACATTTCTAATTATTTTATTACCACCGGCTGTGGAGCCAGCACAGCCTCCTAAATAACCAGCAATCACTAAGATAGTGCCTGTTACTGCTGGCCATTCAGTAAAACTGGCAGATCCATACCCGGTGCTGGTAATGAAAGACACAATATGAAATGTTGCAAAGCTGAATGCTTCAAGAGTGTTCGTATAGGTTTCATTAAGTAATAGTAGGGCGGCAACTAACACCGACAAAAATAAAATAATATAAATAAAGTAGCGGGTTTCTTCATCATTATAATAACTGCCAATACTTTTTTTATAAGCGACTCTAAAGTGCAAACCAAAATTAATCGCACCTGCGATCATAAATAGATTTGATATCCACAACAGTAAATGACTTTGATAAAACCACATGCTGGCATCGTGCGTCGAAAAGCCACCAGTTGAAACAGTAGTAAAGGCATGGGCAATAGCATCGTAAAAACTCATTCCACCGGCATAATAAGCTAAAGTACAAAGCACAGTGATTACCAAATAAACACCCCATAAATAATGGGCGGTACTGGCTACGCGCGGAGTCAGTTTTTCATCTTTAATGGGGCCAGGCGTTTCTGCCTTTAATAACTTCATGCCACCTACATTGAGCATAGGTAAAATAGCTACCACAAAGATAACAATGCCTAGTCCGCCCATCCACTGTAAAAATTGCCGGTAAAGTAAGAATGTTGGTGGCATATTATCTAACCCAGATAAAATGGTTGCCCCTGTCGTAGTGAGTGCACTAATTGATTCAAAAACGCCGTCGGTAAAACTGACACCGGTAATAAAAACGATAGGCAGAGCCCCCAACGTACCAGCAATAGCCCAAGTGACGGTGGCATAAATTAAGGCATCCCTAAAACTGGCCGCAGAAAGATTTGCTTTATTCAGATTAACAAGAATTAACAAACCGGTAGTGAGCATTGTTAAGCCAGGAATGAGAAAGCTTGCGATCACACGATCTTTAAAAATAAACAACGACAGCGTAGAAAAAATAAGCTGGACAGTGCCCATCCAAATAATTGGAAATGCCAGTAATCGTAATGTGATTCTCCAGTTTATCATAAGATAACCTTTTGCAAATTATTGCCGACGATTGTAAAGCCTAAGAAAGGTTTAACGAACAATTTTATAGAATCTTTATAAAAACTTTATAGAGGCAAATGTGAAAAGACAGTAATCTAGCCACTTAATCTATATAAATAAGGTTGTGATGAAAAAAATAGGGGAAAAGTCGTTTTGGTATAAGGCATTATTGCTTAGTTTAGTTATGCCACTATTGGTGGTTATGGCCATTTACCCTTTTAAAAACTGGTTTACTACCACCGATATTGTCATGCTACAGCTGTTATGGGTGGCGTGGGTAGCAGTGCGCAGTAATCGGCGAGTTGCAGCCATTACCACTTTGGTCAGTGTGGCGTGCACCGATTGGTTTTTTGTTACTCCGTATTTTACCTTTCATATTGAAAATATTGAGTATTTAGTCACTTTTTTAGTGATGCTCATAGTGGGGTTAATGATCAGCCAGTTAGCGGGTGAATTAAACACCAAAGTGCGAGATGGGCAATTACACGCGAGTAATAGTCGAACACTTTATGAGCTAGCTAAAGGGTTAAATAGTTTAGACACACTGGATGAGCAAAAGCAGTATTTTCAGCAACTTATTAGCGATCATTTAGCCATTACTTGCCAGTTTCAACAAACACGTCAGCAACCGACTGGCGAATTTATGCTATTAAGTGATAAAGAGCATAGCTTGGGTGGCTTTGCTTTTACAACGTTATTGTCTGAAGGACAAAGGAGCTTCGTAAATACCGCCATTTCATTACTGTATCAGGTACATGAGAAAACCTCACTGAGGCAGCAGTCGGCGGCTATTTCAGTGCAAGCTGAACTCGAGCGCGCTAAAAATGCATTATTACGCAGTTTATCCCATGATTTGCGCACGCCGCTGGCAACTATTATGGGCGCATCAAGCATGTTGGCCGATGATGAGATCACACTCAGTGAAGCGATAGTAAAAGAGCAGGCGGGTAATATTTTTGAGCAAAGTAAAATTCTTAATCAGCATTTTGACAAGGTGATGGAACTAAGCCGAGTTAATAAAATGGGCGAAAACCTGTGCTGGCAAACAATTAACTTGCAAGCTTTGCTAAGCGAAGCAAAGGCACGTAGGCAACAGCAATTAGTACACTTTGTGGTAACAACAAATATTGATGCCAATTCGAGCTGTCAAGGCGATGTCACACTATTAGAAATAGCGCTGGCGAATATGTTTGAAAATGCCAGCCGCTATGGCGATGGCCACGCCAAGCTCTATTTTAGTTATCAGCAACATGCGCGGCAAATTGACTACCAACTGCGTATTACCAATCGATTAGCAAGCTCACTGCAATCAAGCACCGATCAAGGTGTTGGCTTGGGCAGTGTAATTTGTGATGTGGTCGCTAAATTTCACCACGGTAGTTTTACTTTAGACATCAATGAGCAACAACAAAGTGCCAGCGCTTGCTTAGCATGGAGTAAGTTAAATGATTAATATTTTAGCTTTAGAAGACTCGCCACCATTGCAAAGTTTTTTAAAAACCCTATTAGCCGCCAGTGGTTACCAAGTGAGCATCAGTGCTAAAGGGCTTGATGGCTTTGCGCTTTTGAGCGAGCAACACTTTGATTTAGTGTTATTAGACCTAGGCTTACAAGATATGGATGGTCAAGATTGGCTACTAGAACTTAGGCAGTGGAGTCAGTTACCGGTACTCGTGCTCTCAGCACGTGACGGTGAAGTTGAAAAAGTTACCGCCCTTGATAATGGCGCTAATGATTACCTAACTAAACCTTTTAGTGCTAATGAACTACTGGCGCGAATTCGCGTGTTACTACGTACTAATACGCAAACGAGTTTAGCTTTAACATGCGGCAGCATTACTATTGACCCACACAAGCACACAGTCACAGTGGCGCAGCAAGAAGTTAAACTCACCAAAAAAGAATATGCAATTTTACTGTTGATGTTGCAAAACAAAGATAAAGTGCTAACGCATAATGCAATATTAAGTCATGTATGGGGAGAGCAGTATATTAATCGTCCTGAATATGTTCGCGTGCATGTGGCGCAGCTAAGGCAAAAACTTGAAGTGAATCCTGCCAGCCCTAAGCATTTACTTACTGAACCTGCGGTGGGATACCGATTAGTTGATTAAAAGAATGTAAAGGGGCTTTACAGTTAACGTTAGCAAAACTGTCGTTATTTTTTCGAATATTTGAGATCGCGCGATTAATTGCATATTATAATAAATACCAACCAGTATGAATTATCTATGTGGCTAACATTACACCCGTTAATCAAAACGCAAAGCAACAGCCTAGATATACTTTTAGTAACCCTCAATTGGCGTTGATTATTGCGGAAATAGAACAAGCAATGCAATGGCATGACATGTGGTACAAACAGCTATTGCGTAGCTTGATTGCAGATACACCAGCAAATAGCAAAGACCTGCGTGACGATGCTCATTTAAAGTGCCAGTTTGGTCAATGGTTTGCGACACTTTCAGATGATAAACTTAATTCCCATCCTTTATTTGCAAAAATAGGTGATGCTCATATAAAAATGCACCAAGGTGCTAAAAGTTTGCTGTCTTTAAAAGCAAGTAAACAAGCTGTGCCAGTTGATTTACTCGATCAGTTTCATCATGATTTAGATGAATTACGAGAATTATTTATTGCTATAAGTGATGAGTTTTATCAGTTGATGCATAGTCGTGATCCGTTAACAGGCGCGACTAATCGTATCAATCTATTAGCTAATTTACATAAAGAACAAGCCTTATGTAAACGTAAGGAACAGCATTGTGCATTAGTGATGTTAGATTTAGATCACTTTAAGGCAGTTAATGATCAATATGGCCACGCTGCCGGGGATAAAGTACTCGTTGCAGTTGTCAAATGTCTACAGTCACACTTGCGTAGTTATGATCAACTATATCGTTATGGCGGTGAAGAGTTTTTGTTATGTTTAACACAAACTACAGTATCTGAGGCTAGATTATTTGCCGAGCGATTAAGGCAAGCAATTGCAGCGCTTAATATTGCAGTCGCTGAGGATATTACTATTTCGGTAACAGGTTCATTTGGTGTCGCCACACTGACCAAAGTGGTAATGGCTGCAACTCGCCGATTACTGCGCACTGCTACCCACGCCACCCATAACAGC
>NZ_DRGM01000100.1 GCF_011050055.1 Pseudoalteromonas prydzensis
AAGCTGTTGCAAATCAAGCTGCTGGCCAAAACACAAAGCCGACTTTAGCATAGGCTGTTTAGCCTGTCATCACCCTTAAAAACCCCAAAAATACTTTTTTGATGTTGAAAAAATTGCTAATATTCCACATTTTACAATGTAAGCTTGTGTAACATATACAGAATATAGCTGACTAAATTGACAACAATTTCTACTGTTTTATAAGCAAAAAAACGTCTGAGGGTTAAATCTAAATTATAGATTTAACCCTCAGACGTTTTTTTATTGGATGAAGTAATTACCCTATATAGGGTCTAACTAATTATTAAGATAATATAATAATTTATAATATTAATATAGATGTTAATTCCCTACTGGCTTATGTAATATTACGTAATTGTTTCGATACATCCTGTATATTCTTGTATTAACCCTTAATTATTTATCTATTTTAAGGGTTAATAACCGATAAATCCGCTTACATTGTCATCAAAAGTTACAAATTCAAAGTTATTTTTGCTTTTAAAGTCGCAATAGCTAATGATTTTTTTGATGAAGAATCATTTTATAAGCAATAGAACAGTCTTATACCTGCCTCATTTACTTTTAACGCTAACACTATAATCAAAGTATTCTTAACTGCTAACACACTATAATTGCTGCTCTACCGATTCAATATCAGCATAAACTTGGGTCGTCCCGTCTTTATTGAGCTGCATAACCTGATAGGGCATGAATTTATTTTGATACTCCATACCTGGGCTACCAATAGGCATGCCAGGTACGGCAAGACCCATAGCTTGTACTGGCGGATTTTCTAAAAACTGCGCCATATATTTAGCGGGTACATGACCTTCAAAGACGTAACCATCCGTAGTGACTACAGTATGGCAAGAACGCATTTCATTTGGAACGCTGTAGCGCTCTTTAAATACGGCTAAGTCCGCAACATCTTGCGCGGTTGCACTTAGACCATTATCTTCTGCATGACTTATCCATTCTTTACAGCAGCCGCAATTGGCATCTTTATAGACAGTGGCTGATACGTTTTTTAGTAAGTCTGGTTTACTTACTGATGTCATCATAGAATTATTTATAACGTTTGGTTCAGCTGTCTTTGGAACAGCCAAAACATCTTCAGTTGATGCCGATGTTGTGCTTGCATCAGATACGCCACTACTCGGTTGGCTACAAGCAAATAGTGATGAGGCGGCAAGTAATACTAACGTACTACGCAACCCCTTAGACAGATAACGATTGAATATAAGACTGGATTTTATTTTTAAGGGGGTCATAGTGCTCTCTCATGTACTGTAGATATTGTGAGCTATAGAAGGTCAAGTAACACTTCATATCGTTTGGTAATGTAGCATAATAACCCATCAAACGGAGTACGTAAATTTATCCATTGAGCAGTGCGGACTGGTATCATAAGCAGTTTTCATTTTGAAATGCTGCCTGTAGTATTAACAGGTCTATCCGAGTTTTGGATTTTGACTAAAAATTCAAAACTCATAATTTTGGATAATTTGCGATGCGCCTGTCTACTATTAATCTACAAAAGCGTTTGAGTACTCACTCAAATCAATTACCGCTATGGTTTACGCTAGTAGCAGCATGGCTTGCAGGGGCTATTTTTTTATTTGCGCTAGCGCCTCATGGGTTCTGGCCGCTAGCAATAGTGTCACCAGCGATTTTATATGCGCTGTTGGTACCAAATATGAGTGGTCGTCGCGCTTTTATTATCGGTGAAGCTTACGGTATGGGGCTATGGTGCGTCGGCGGCTTTTGGCTCTATACTGCCATCCATGATTATAGCGATACTCCAACGTGGCTCGCATTGATTATGATTGGATTGATGGGTCTCGGTATGGGACTGTTTCATGGATTTTTAGCACTAGTCTTTAACCGTATGGTAGGCAAACAACCCTTTTCATTTGCTGCTCTTTGGGTGCTACAAGAATGGTTAAAAACTTGGTTATTCACAGGCTTTCCGTGGCTGTTTGTTGGTTATGCGTTTACTGAAGAGTATTGGTTATCGTCCTTAGCACCCGTTGCTGGTGTTTTTGCCGTCTCTTTTGTTGCCATACTATTGGCTGCAAGTTTAGTAGAGCTACTGCTTCGGCGCAGTAGTTATGCCGTCGTTTCTGTACTGTTATTGGCCATTAGCACATCATTATGGCTGGTCAATCCGCAATGGACAAAACCTAAGGGCACACCTGATCTGTCAGTGTCATTGATTCAAGGTAATATTTCACAAGATATAAAGTGGCTGACGCAATATCAAGTAGAAACGCTAAAGATTTATGCGAAGTTAACGCGCACTGAGTGGGGACGTGATGTGGTGGTGTGGCCTGAATCATCTATTCCGATGTTTCAGGATGAGGCTGCGGGCTTTATTAGTGAAATGATAGAAATGGCCAATGCGACCAATACGACATGGATAACTGGTATCCCTTATAAGGATAAAGCGGCATTCAATGCCAGTACGGATAAGTATCCCCCATTTTACAATAGCGTGATTGCTCGAGGTGTAGAAGCGGAAGGCCTATACAAGAAGCAGCGTCTAGTGCCTTTTGGAGAGTATATTCCATTTGAAGGCGTGCTCGATATTTTCCCAAGTTTGGCCGGTAGTCAGGATATTAAGAGCTATAGTCGTGGTAGTGATCAGCAGTCACCGCTAAAGGTGCGTGAACACAATATAGGGACGGCTATCTGTTATGAGGTAGCTTATCCAGATACCACGCGTAAAAATGCCATCGATACTGACTTTTTGTTGACCGTCTCTAACGATGCCTGGTTTGGCACTTCAGCAGGACCATTGCAACATTTGCAAATGGTACAAATGCGCGCGCTTGAGAACGGGCGCTGGTTTATTCGAGCGACCAATACTGGTGTTACCGCTATCATTAACCATAAAGGTCGTATTGTAAAACGCGCACCGCAGTTTGAGCGTACTGTACTACGTGGTGAGATACAGGCACGGGTTGGTAACACGCCCTTTATGCTTATGGGAAATTATCCTATCTTGATAATAATAACCCTGTTATTACTAATAAGCTATTTTGGCAAAGGTCTAACCACACTTAGAAGACGAGGGTAATAGTAAACTTAATCATAATAATTTAATCAGCGTAAGTTTTTTATTTTTTCTAGGTAACGTCCTAACGCACGTAAATATAAAAGTTTTAAACTATTGATCACATAAGAACTGATTGAAAAAATTATGTTGACATAAGGCACGCGCCTCATACTTAAAAAGAGATAGCTATATACGGTCTATCATCTTTTAGTTGATACTTTCATTTAATGCACGCGATTTTTGATTGTCATCTGCCTTAGTACCAAATTCAATAGTTGCATGTTGTATATTCTGATGCGCCAAATCTTCCTTGATGTTTTCTTTCATAGTAATAGTCTCTTCAAACGTTATATCGGTCTTCGGTACAATATGAACTGTAAGAGCATTCTCAGTGGTACTCAAAGCCCAGATATGTAAATGATGAAAGTTTTGAATAAAATTATAGCTCTCTAAGATAGCAGTGATTTTACTGAGATCAACATTTTGAGGTACTCCGTCGATAGCAAGCTTGATACTCTCTTTTAGTAGACCCCAAGTCGATAACAGTATAACGACTGAAATAATCAAGCTAACTAGAGGATCAACGATATTCCAACTTGTATAGTAAATAATAATGCCCGAGATAACGACACCTAAAGAGACCAATGCATCTACCATTAGATGCAAGAAAGCACCTTTGATATTAATATCGTCTTTTTGACCTTTGTAGAATGCAAAAGCAGTAACAGTATTTATAAATACACCTATTAGAGCTGTAATAATAATAACTTTTCCTGCAACTTCCGGTATCGTATCAAATCGACCCAAGGCCTCATACGCAATACCTATAACGATTGTAACTAACAATATGGCGTTAATAAGAGACGCCATTATAGAAGCTTTTTTGTAGCCATAGGTATAAAGCGTAGTAGATGCTTTCTGTGCTAATTTCATTCCAATTAACGAGATTATTAAACTGGCAACATCACTTAAGTTGTGGCTAGCGTCTGCGATTAAAGCTAATGAATTAGTTGAATAGCCCACTATAAACTCGATGAGCGTAAATGCAGAATTTAGACCAATCCCAATATAAAAAGCTTTATTCATATTTTTAGGGTCTGGAGCTTGATGACTGTGGTTATCTGAATTACTCATAATTTACCCTTGTTTAGGTTGCTGCATTTTATTAAAGGTAGAAAATAATTTTATTGCATATCTTCTATATTGCACAGTCAATATTGCTCTAATACCGTAGACACACTTATTGTTATCAATAAACTGAGCCACAACTGGATTGTATGTCCTATCTCTCCTTGGGCGAAAAAAGCGGCTTTTACTGTAATCTAACTGGCTTACGTAAGCTTCTTATTTTCACGTTCAAGCTCTTTAGTATGTGTAGCTTAGTCTTGAATGTTGGTTAGTATGGTTTCATTAGTGCGCTTTTTATGACATGACCACAATGTTCCAAAAGTAGATTCTATTTTCAGTACTATAACTTGAATGGTTGACCACATAGAGGTGTAATCGTTTAATGCTTCAATCAGCATGCGAACGGCGCGTTTTTTAATCTCAGGAGTGTAGGTTTGTCTTTTCATTGTCGTATTCTCTCAGAAAGTTGAGTCTCCGACAATCTCGGGGCGGTTCAGAATAATGATGGGGCTAGAAGCCCCTTATATTTTGTGTAACTTAAATCGTTATTGAGTACGCTTTGATTAAGGGCAATATACCTTAGCACTGCTAACCGTTTTTGGTTCTATTATATGGTACTGATATAGGAAACAGTGCTTGTTTTGCCATGGGCATTTTTTTTGCAGCTTGCTTCTACGTCTGGCTTAAGAAAACAAGCATCTGATGATACTAGAAAGGTACACAGCGTTCGATGATATATATAGTTTTTTGAGTTTTTTATACATATCCTTTTTTTAGGTATAGAAAAACGAATTTTTTATACCTATCGCTCAACCAATTTTTCCTCAATCATTTCAGTCAACAACTCAGTCACCGTTTTTCGGCTTTCAAGCGCGTACCGCTTGAGCGCAATGTGTTTATCTTCATCTAAATTAAAATTCACGCGTACCGTCTTTTTGGGACTGTCCGTCACATCCGATAAAG
>NZ_DRGM01000101.1 GCF_011050055.1 Pseudoalteromonas prydzensis
CGTACCTGTAGTTGTACGTTTAGAAGGTACTAACGCTGAGCTAGGTCGTGAAGTTCTGAAGAACTCTGGTCTAGATATCATTGCTGCTGAATCACTAACAGACGCGGCTGAAAAAGTTGTTGCTGCTGCGGAGGGCAAATAATGTCTGTATTAATCAATAAAGATACAAAAGTTATCTGTCAAGGTTTCACCGGTGGCCAAGGTACTTTCCACTCAGAGCAAGCGCTTGAGTACGGTACACAGATGGTTGGCGGTGTAAGCCCAGGTAAAGGCGGTCAAACGCACCTTGGTCTGCCAGTATTTAACACAGTACGTGATGCTGTAGAAGCAACTGGCGCAACTGCATCAGTTATCTACGTACCAGCACCATTTTGTAAAGATGCCATCTTAGAAGCAATTGATGCGGGCATCGAGCTAATTGTGTGTATTACTGAAGGTATCCCTACACTTGATATGGTTGACGTTAAAGTTAAACTAGATCAAACAGGTACTCGTATGATCGGTCCTAACTGCCCAGGTGTTATCACTCCTGGTGAGACTAAGATTGGTATCATGCCTGGTCACATCCACAAGCCTGGTAAAGTAGGTATTGTTTCACGCTCTGGTACTTTAACGTACGAAGCGGTTAAGCAAACTACTGATGCTGGTTTTGGTCAGTCTACTTGTGTTGGTATTGGTGGCGATCCAATTCCTGGTACTAACTTTATCGACGTTTTAGAAATGTTCGAAAAAGATCCACAAACTGAAGCAATCGTAATGATTGGTGAAATTGGTGGTACTGCAGAAGAAGAAGCTGCAGAGTACATCAAAGCAAACGTTACTAAGCCTGTTGTTTCTTACATTGCTGGTGTTACTGCACCAGAAGGTAAGCGTATGGGTCACGCTGGCGCAATCATCGCCGGTGGTAAAGGTACTGCTGATGAGAAATTTGCTGCATTAGAAGCTGCGGGCGTAAAAACTGTACGTTCACTGGCTGATATTGGTAAAGCACTTAAAGAAAAAACTGGCTGGTAATAACTCGCTATTTTTTTGAAAAAAGGCTCACTTTGGTGGGCCTTTTTATTGTCATCTTATTAGAGGTAAGGTTTTATAAATAATTGCCATTATTTATAAAGTATTATGTCTTGATAGAATAAGTTTCAGAATCTCTAAAAATCAATCTCTTATTTAATTTATGTCTGCTGGCAATAATTAAAACGGTCGTTGTATGTACGATTTTTTATCATTCGCAGAGCTTACCGTAATACGTTATTAAAGTTGCCAAAAACCTTTGCTTAAGGGGGTTATTATTAACAAGCTCAGGTTAGTTATAGGTAATGATTAATATGTTGAAAGAACCGTACTGTAAGATCTTGGCGTTCTTTATTAATCGCTAACGGCTCTACAAGCGTGCGGATCATATTTTCAACCTGGTTCATAAAACGTCCATGACCAACACCTTGCTCATCTTTCTCACTGGCAACAATAACAAAATGTAATGACTCCACCAGTTTTTCGTCATGCCAGTAATGACTGTATTGGGTAGTTTCTCCATCGGTAATGAAGCTCAACTTTTGCAATTCTTGGTTACCATCATTGTTATCTGTTTTGCTGTTGCGAATGATAGGCATAGTGCCATTGGCAACCATTGCTGCTAAATGTAGATTTTTGGCAGCACATTGCTGAATAAACGCGTCATAGAAATGTTGATAGAACTCACTATAGTTAGGACCATTTAATAGCTGGTGAAATTGTGTCTTCAGTGAACGAGTGATCGGGATTGAAAAAGTGGTATAGGTTATTTCATTATGCTCTGTGGGGAGCAAACAATGTCGGCTCTGATAGCGTTGATACAAGCCGCGCAGTTTATAGCCGTAACTTTCTTTATTGCCTTTTGCTTTAGCAAACAAATCATAGGTTAAATGTTGATGGTCGCGTACTTTGATTTCAGTTTCATCAACCAATAGGGTGTCGTGTAAATGTGTCAGCACTTTTTTAACACGGCTATGAAATATAGCGGCATTGGCGCGTAAATCATCTCCGGTGGCAAGAAAGAGTAAGCGAATTTTTTTACTGGGTTGGTTACTATCGTAGATACATTTATGCGCTTCATGGTAACGCGGGTTATAAAAAAACAGAATTTGTTTCTCTGTTTGTAAACAATACGACTCTTCATGAAAACGAACAATCGGGAGCTTATCATTTGCTATCAGGTGTACATTATGCAGTTCGTATTCATCACATGACGCAAAGAGCTGCCGTGCTAAACGTTCATAACATTGCTGTATATTGCTAAACCGTGCGTATAAATCGGCACTGGGTACGAACTCCGCTAAGATATATTGGTTTGCGCGCGCAGTAGTTGGAATATAAACGCGATGCTGTGAAAGTGAAGCCATTATGTTCTCCTTAAAAGAATTACTTTAATGACGCCACTGTAGCTTGATTGAATGACTGTTTTATTGCGCTAGAACAATTTATCGTCGTTAATTGACTAAATAACAATCCTGAGGTGGAACTTAACCTTGTATTTTTCGCTAAGTACACAATATGTAATAAACCCGCATCTATTGCTGTATGTTAAGGTTTGTTTTTATAATATACCCAAACCACCTCAATATGCAGAATTCAGCGTTTCACAGGGGCTTAATATCAAGGCGTTACTTTGCAACAATGGTAGTCCCTTTTAAGAAGTAACAACGATGAGAGTAAGTGCCTGCGAAACGCCCAACGGGTTGGTTTAAAAGCGATTTATACTGCGTTATTGATTTTACCAATAGAACCACTATTACTTGCAATCAATGCCTTGCCTAAATCGCTTTTAATTCCAACTGAAACTCGCATCTTGGGGTGGTTTGGGTATAATGCAGTAGTTTTGTCACCATGCACTATTGTGAGGATTGTACTCCTATGGCGGAAATTGAGAATCGCCCAAGTAATTTTATTCGAACTCGAATTGATGAAGACTTAGCATCAGGTAAACACGCGTCTACGCATACCCGTTTTCCACCTGAGCCGAATGGTTTTTTACATATCGGACATGCTAAATCAATTTGTTTAAATTTTGGTATAGCGCAAGACTACAGTGGTCAATGTAATCTACGTTTTGATGATACTAACCCTGAAAAAGAAGATATTAACTACGTTAACTCGATTAAAGAAGATGTTAAGTGGTTAGGTTTTAACTGGGATGGTGAAATAAAGTATTCGTCAAATTATTTTGATACTTTGTATGAATATGCTGTAGAGCTTATTAATAAAGGCTTAGCCTATGTGTGCTTCTTATCAGCTGATCAAGCCCGTGAATACCGTGGCACATTAAAAGAGCCAGGTAAAAATAGCCCAACACGTGATACCAGTCCTTCAGAAAACTTAGCATTATTTGAAAAAATGCGTGCGGGTGAATTTAAAGAAGGCGAGTGTGTACTTCGCGCGAAAATAGATATGGCCAGCTCATTTATGGTGTTGCGCGATCCTATTATTTACCGTGTTCGATTTGCACACCATCATCAGACGGGTGATAAATGGTGTATCTACCCAATGTATGACTTCACGCACTGTATCTCAGATGCGCTTGAAGGTATTACCCATTCATTGTGTACACTTGAATTTCAAGATAACCGTCGTTTATATGACTGGGTGTTAGATAACATCAGCCTTGAATGTCATCCACAACAAATTGAGTTTTCACGTTTAAACCTTGAATACACAATTATGTCTAAGCGTAAGTTGAATGACTTAGTGGTTAATGGGCATGTGGAAGGTTGGGATGATCCGCGTATGCCAACGATAGCGGGTTTACGTCGTCGTGGTTATACACCCGCATCAATTCGTGAGTTTTGTGCTCGTATTGGTGTAACCAAACAAGAAAACATGGTTGAAATGGGCATGCTTGAAGCGTGTATCCGTGAAGACTTAAACGAACATGCCCCCCGTGCTATGGCCGTACTTGATCCTGTTAAAGTGATCATTGAAAACTATGCTGCCCAGACCGTTGAAACATTATCGGTTGCAAATCATCCGAATGATGAAAGCATGGGTCGCCGTGATGTGCCGTTTACGCGTGAAATTTACATTGAACGTGAAGACTTCAAAGAAGAAGCTAATAATAAGTTTAAACGTTTAGTACTTGATAAAGAAGTACGTCTACGTGGTGCCTATGTTATTAAAGCGGAGCGTGTTGAAAAAGACGAAAATGGCGAGATCACTACAATCTTCTGTAGTTATGATCCAGAAACGCTGGGTAAAAACCCAACGGATGGTCGAAAAGTGAAGGGCGTTATCCATTGGGTTTCGGCCAGTGAGTCAATTACTGCTGAGGTTCGTTTGTACGATCGTTTATTTAACGTACCTAACCCAGCGGCCGCAGAAGATTTTTCGTCAACGTTAAATCCAGATTCATTGGTTGTACTAAGCAACGCGAAACTTGAGCCAGCGCTTGCCAATGCAGCGCCTGCGCAAGGCTTTCAGTTTGAGCGCACTGGTTATTTCAGTCGTGATACTAAGTCAGAGAGCATTGTATTCAACCAAACAGTTGGTTTACGTGATTCATGGACTAAAACACAACAATAGTCAGTTTATCCCTTAACTGTAAAAGTTAAGGGATAAAAGTAACAGACACAAAAAAACCTGCGATTTGCAGGTTTTTTTTACTTTTTAACTTATTATTGGCTATCAGCAAATGCTTTACATGCAGCAGTATCAGTACATTCACCATAAAGGTAAAGCGAATGGTTGGTTAATTTGATACCATTTTCTTCTGAAATTTCAACTTGACGACGTTCAATCATCTCATCTTCAAATTCAACTACTTTACCGCATTTTAAACAAACAAGGTGGTCATGGTGTGTGCTACCTGATAGTTCAAACACTGATTTACCGCCTTCAAAATGATGACGGCTAACAATACCTGCATCATCAAATTGGTTAAGTACGCGGTACACAGTAGCAAGGCCAATCTCTTCACCTAGGTCCAAAAGAATTTTGTAAACATCTTCAGCGCTGATGTGTTGGTTATCTGGAGATTGTAAAATCTCTAAAATTTTAATACGCGGCAAAGTTACTTTTAAGCCGGCTTTTTTTAATTCCAAGTTATGATCAGTCATTAAATCTGTCTCAATTATATTTGGTTATACTAGACACCTTACAAAGATGTACACGACACATTAGCAACAATAAGAATAACGCGCCTAGTCATTAAGTGCAAAGATCAATTGCTAGAATTACTTATAAAAAGTGAAATAGCAAAATGAACGTCACTATTTTATCCGATTACTAGCAATAAAGTGCATTTAATCAGCAAGTTCACTTAAACACATCTCTTCATAAACTTGTGCTGACCATGCTTTTACACGCTGTTCAGTAAGCTCTGGTTGACGGTCTTCATCAATGCCTAAACCAACAAAATGGCTGTCATCAGCCATGCCTTTTGAGGCTTCAAAGTCATACCCTTGCGTTGGCCAATGACCCACTACAATTGCACCGCGCTCGGTAACGATGTCATTGATCATGCCCATTGCATCAAGGAAGTATTCAGCATAGTCTTCTTGATCGCCACAGCCAAAGATAGCAACAAGCTTACCATCAAAATCAATTTCTTCTAATTCAGGGAAAAAGTCATCCCAATCACATTGCGCTTCACCATAATACCAAGTAGGGATGCCAAATAAGATTAAATCAAATTCAGCGATCTGTTCTTTAGAGCTTTTAGCAATATCATGCACAGCCACAAGCTTTTTACCCAATTCTTTTTGGATCATTTTAGCCACGTGCTCTGTGTTACCTGTGTCACTACCGAAAAAAATACCTACACTTGCCATGAATTTAAAACCTTTTATCTATCAATAGCCAATCTTTCTTGTAAAATAGTTTCAATCAGCACACTACGGCTAATATTTTGTGCATCTGCCATATCGCTTAACGCTTGATATAACTGCGATGAAACTTTAAATTCAACACGCTTTAAACCACGTGCTTTATCTCTTTTTATTTGATTACGTTTGTTTACCTTTAACTGAACCTCCCTCGGCAGGGGATTCGTTTTTGGTCTGCCGGGGCGTTTTTCGTATTCAAATAAATCGAGCGTTGTTCTATCTGTTTCAGACTTAGCCATGGTTAACCCACACCCGCACCTTGCCAAAACACTTGGATAAGTCCTTTAGCGATAAAACCAGAACACCCTAAAAATAGCACAAGCCATACAATATAGCGGCCAAACTTAGGTACATTACCTTTTTTAAGTACGTCTTGAATCGCCATACCAATAAAAAAGAACACACCGGCTAAGCCAAAATACAACCCAAGGGTATCAAATTCGTTAATTAACTGACTGACCATCAACGTATAACCTTTAAATTAAACGGCGCGTACTATAGCATATAAAATCGCAATAATTTAGTGCGCTAAGTCAAAAATACATGATTAAATTTTGCTGTCTTAAGCCATTAAAAAGTCACGGATTGACTTATTAACAGCTTGTGGTTTCTGAGCATGTAACCAGTGACCAGCACCATGAATGATTTTTGCTTTTGCATTACTAAATTGCGCCATAATAGCATCACGGTATTCAGGCAATATATAGTCAGAATCGTTCCCTTTGATAAATAAAGTATCGCATAAACAAGAATCATTTGCTTTAATATTTGTTAGGATATTACGATATTTTTCACTCAAAGCCGCTAAGTTGAAGCGCCATTGCAATTGACCCTGTTCATTTTTAGCATAGCTTTTTAATAAAAACTGACGGACACCTAGCTCGGGGATCAGCGGTGCCATCAATTGATCTGCCTGTTTGCGGTCATTGACTGCATGCTGTTCAACGAGTTTTAAAGCAGCAATAATATCATCGTGGCGGCTTTTATAAGCCACCGGTGCAATATCTAAAACAACGAGTTTGTTAACTAATTCAGGGCTTAAATGCGCAATTTGCATGGCAACTTTACCCCCCATTGAGTGGCCGACTAAGTGTGCTTTTTTAATGTCTAAATGTGCCATTAAATGTAGTACATCGTCTGCCATTACTGGGTAATCCATACTATCACTGTGTGGTGAACGGCCATGGTTACGTAGATCAATATTGGTTACGGTAAAATTTTCAGCTAACGCGTTAGCAATAACATTTAAATTCTCCAGTGAACCAAATAATCCATGGATCAAAATTACATCCGGCCCTTGGCCTAGTTGTTTGTAATTTAACAGCATCACAGTTTCCAAAAAAATCGCTAAAAAAGAGTGTCTAGTTTGCCTAGTGAAATAACAAATTGCAAAACATAGAGAATTAAATCAGGTTTGGGTATAATCAGCTAGGAAGAAAAAATGTGACCCGTAACGACAGGAATAACATGAAAAAAATTGACATAGACGACGAGTTATATCAATACATTGCAAGTAATACACAAAGTATAGGCGAAAGCGCTTCAACTATTTTACGTCGTTTGTTAAATATCCACGGCGAAAATGATTTAGTCGTGCCAGAAAAGCCAGCGCTTCCTGCGAGCAAAGATGAGGTTGCAGCAAGCGGTCAGTCATCTGAAGTGACTGCGGTGATAGAGAATAAAAAGCCAGCACCAGTCACACAATTGACACAACAGCATGCGAATGTTTTTAATATACTCAATAAAGAAGAGTTGGCGATGCAAAAAGGGGTGGTAGGGCGCTTTTTGTTTATCCTCTCGGCTTTACATAGAACCCATAAAACTGATTTTTCAGCAGTATTGGATGTGCAAGGGCGTGATCGTGTTTATTTTGCGACCAGTAAAGAAGCACTCGTCAACAGTGGCAGTAGTATGAATCCAAAAAATATCACCGACAGTGAATATTGGGTTATGACTAATTCAAATACCACCCGTAAGAAAATGATGTTGCATGAAGTGGCGCTTGGCTTAGGTTATAGCGCTGAACAAGCTGAAAAAATTCGAGACTACTTATAAAGGAAGTGTAATGGCGATTCATTCCGGTGCAGGAAAACCTGCAACACAATCAGATTTAGTAAATGTACCAAAATTAGTGTCGGCTTATTACTTAAATGAGCCCGATTTAGAACAAAATCCTGAACATTGTGTTGCCTTTGGTACCTCTGGACATCGAGGTTGTTCGTATGATGTGAAATTCAATGAATCACATATTCTCGCCATTACTCAAGCAATTTGTGACTACCGTAAGCAAAATAATATTTTTGGCCCGCTTTTTTTAGGCAAAGATACTCATGCATTAAGTGAAGCTGCCTATAACTCAGCGATTGAAGTATTAGTGGCAAACGAAGTACAAGTGATCACCCAAGAAAATGATGACTTTACCCCGACTCCTGTTATTAGCCACGCGGTTGTGTGTCATAACAAATTGCACCCGCATGAACTAGCCGATGGTATTGTGGTTACTCCTTCACATAATCCACCAGAAGACGGCGGTTTCAAATATAACCCACCTAATGGTGGCCCAGCGGATACCGATGTAACGAAGTGGATAGAAGATAGAGCAAATCAGTTACTACTTGAAGATCTAGTTGAAGTTGAGTTATTTCCCTTTGCAAAAGCATCGCGTTCTGGTTTTATTAAATACCAAGATTTAATGACCCCGTATATTGAAGACTTGATTAATGTGGTTGATGTTGCTGCTATAAGTAAAGCAAATATTAAAATTGGCATTGATCCACTTGGTGGCTCAGGTATTAATTTTTGGCCAGTTATTGCAACCAAGTTTAATTTAGACTTAACGGTCGTAAATGATCACGTTGATCCGCGCTTTGCGTTTATGCCGCTTGATAAAGACGGTAAAATCCGCATGGATTGCTCATCTCCTTATGCAATGGCAAACCTCATTGCGCTTAAAGATGATTTTGATATTGGTATAGGTAACGACCCTGATTATGACCGCCATGGTATTGTTACACCCGATGGTTTAATGAACCCGAATCACTTTTTAGCCGTTGCGATTGATTACTTATTAAATCATCGTAATTGGTCTAAAGATGTACAGATTGGCAAAACGCTGGTATCAAGTGCGATGATCGACCGAGTGGTCGCCCGTAATAATCGTCAAGTGCAAGAAGTACCGGTTGGCTTTAAATGGTTTGTTGATGGTTTAAGCACCGGCACACTTGCGTTTGGTGGTGAAGAAAGTGCAGGGGCATCATTCTTGCGTTTTGACGGAACGGTTTGGAATACCGATAAAGACGGCTTTATTATGGGCTTATTAGCCGCTGAAATTTTAGCTGTAACAGGGAAAACCCCATCAGCACTTTATAAAGAGCTCGAACAAGAATTTGGTGCGCCTTTGTACAAGCGTATTGATGCGCCAGCAAGCTCAGCACAAAAAGATCGGCTCAAGGCTCTTAGTGCCAAAGATGTCACTGCTGATACGTTAGCCGGCGAGCCAATTTTACAAAAGCTAACCCATGCACCTGGTAACAACGCAGCGATTGGTGGCTTAAAAGTGGTCACTGAAAATGGCTGGTTTGCAGCGCGTCCATCAGGGACTGAAGATATCTATAAAATTTACCTTGAATCTTTCAAAGGTGAAGAGCATTTAGCATTACTTGAAAAAGAAGCTAAAAAATTAGTTGATTCAGTGATCAGCTAAGCATCAACTTGTTAAAGAAACGGCTGACTTGATCAGCCGTTTTTGTATTTACTCCACACAAAAAGGCGATTTAATGTCAGCCACAAGAAACTATATCAATGATTTAAAACAAACGGGTGACTTTTTAACACTTAGTCGTGCTAATGAATGGCAGCTAACTCCCAGTGAGTTTATGTTAGCGAACGGCACACAAGTTAATGTCCATGATACTGGCGTTATAGAGTTTCAGCCGCAATCAGCAAGCACTAAAGATATCGTACTTTCCAGTGCCATTCATGGAAATGAGACCGCACCCATTGAAATTTGCGATCAATTAATTAAGCAGGTTCTGCTTGGTCAATTACAGTTGGCGCAACGCGTGCTATTTATTTTTGGCAACCCGCAGTCGATTAATATCGGCAAACGATTTGTCACAGAAAACCTTAACCGCTTGTTTAACGGCCACCATAGTGTAGACGGCATTGCAATGAACAATGAACGCCATCGCGCTAAAAAATTAGAAGACTATGTAAGTGACTTCTTTAGCCGTGGTGGGGTAGAGCGGGCACGTTGTCATTATGATCTCCACACCGCCATTCGTGGCTCTAAAAATGACAAATTTGCTGTCTATCCATTTTTACACGGTAAGCCGTGGAAAAAATCACAGCTGCAATTTTTATTAAGCTGTGGTGTAAATACAGTCTTGATGATGAAATCTGCGGCCACTACATTTAGTTATTATTCATCATTCGTCCATAATGCCGACTCCTTTACTGTGGAGCTGGGGCAAGTAAAGCCATTTGGTGAAAATGACATGAGTCGCTTTGCTAAAACTCGCGACACACTATCTGCATTAATTAGCCAAAAGGAAGTGTCATACAAGGAATTTAATGCAAATGATTTTGAATTGTTCGCGGTGCATCGCTCAATTAATCGCACAGCGCAAAATTTTTCGTTTCCTTTCGCTGATGATGCAGAGAACTTTACCGGCTTTAGTAAAGGTGAGTTACTGGCAACGGATGGCGACACTTGTTACTACGCAGATGTTGAGGGAGAAGCAATTATATTTCCCAATGCCGATGTTGCTTTAGGTCAGCGTGCCTTATTAACCGTAATTCCACTGCAATTAACGGATAATATTATTTAAATTAGCGTTAAAAAATCTCATGTAAGTTGTTAACTATATGATTATATTTGTTTTATATTCTTGTATAGTTAACTTTCCAGTGCCACTCTCGCCAATTCAGTTTGTTTCGTCTATGATTAGTTGAATAACACCTTACGTTAACGTAAAGTGTCAGCAGATTTAATTTAAATACAGTGTAATTTCTGCAAACTTTAACCAGCAGAATTCATCCAATAATAACAAGCGATTTGCACTGTTTTGACAACGAAAGAAGGTAGGTTATGAGTAATCCAAATAACGTATCGCTGAATATCAGTCACGATCTTGAATTTATTGACGGTCATGCCTTGAATATTCCGACCTTGAGTATTTTAAACGAGGATGGCGATATCCACGACGGTGCAACAGCCCCCGATATTGATGAAAGCACTGCGCTGCGGTTATACGAAACAATGCGATTTATTCGTGCGCTTGATGAGCGTATGCAAGCCGCCCAGCGTCAAGGTCGGGTCAGCTTTTATATGCAATGTTTGGGTGAAGAGGCGGCGGTAACAGCATCAGCGGCGGCACTTGATCAAGATGATATGATCATGGCGCAATACCGTGAGCAAGCAGCACTGCATTATCGTGGCTTCACCCTTGATCAGTTTATGAATCAAATGTTTTCAAATGAACTCGATCTAGGCAAAGGCCGTCAGATGCCAATCCATTATGGCAGCGCCGCGCTTAATTATATGACCATTTCTTCTCCGCTGGGTACGCAAATACCGCAAGCGACAGGGTATGCTTATGGTCAGAAAATTAAACATATTGATAGCCAAACAGGTGAGCTAAATTCAGCAATTGATAACATTACAATTTGTTACTTTGGTGAAGGTGCTGCATCGGAAGGTGACTTCCATGCTGGTTTAAATATGGCCGCGGTACATAAGTCACCGGTTATCTTTTTTGCCCGTAATAACGGCTATGCCATTTCAACGCCTGCGGATGAACAGTTTAAAGGGGACGGTATTGCCTCACGTGGTGTTGGCTACGGGATTAAAACAATTCGTGTTGATGGTGCAGATGCATTGGCTGTGTATGCAGCAACAAAAAAAGCGCGTGAAATAGCCACAACAACCGGCGAACCAATTCTGATCGAATCGATAGCTTATCGCTTAGGCGCGCACTCTACCTCGGATGATCCAAGCGGCTATCGCTCTAAAGATGAAGAAGCGCATTACCAAGCATGCCCAATTGAGCGTTTCCGTAAATGGTTAGTGAAACAAAACTGGCTCAATGAAGAAGAAGACGTTAAAGCGAAAGAAACTATTCGAGAAGACATTCTTGCAGCATTAAAACGAGCGGAAGTGATTGCAAAACCAGCATTAGAAGAGCTGGTCTCAGATGTTTATGATACGCCTATTCCTTCATTGCAACGCCAATATGAGCAGTTAAAAACCCACATCAAGCAACACCCAGATGCTTACCCAATCACAGCAGGGAGAATTAAGTAATGGCTAAAATGAACATGTTACATGCAATTAATTCAGCCCTTGATATAACCATGGCCGAACACCCGCAAGCGTGTATTTTTGGCGAAGATGTTGGTTTTTTTGGTGGGGTATTTCGTGCAACATCAGGCTTACAAGAAAAATACGGTCAGCATCGGGTGTTTAATACGCCGCTGACTGAACAAGGTATTATGGGGTTTGCCAATGGTTTAGCTGCGTTTGGCGCACCGGCATTAGCTGAAATTCAATTTGCTGATTATATCTTTCCTGCGTTTGACCAAATAGTGAATGAATCAGCTAAGTTTCGTTATCGTAGTGGTAATGAGTTTAATGTTGGTAACCTGACCATTCGTACTCCATACGGTGGTGGTATTGCTGGCGGTTTATATCATTCACAATCACCTGAAGCCTATTTTGCGCATACGCCAGGACTTAAGATTGTTGTCCCGCGTAACCCGTACCAAGCAAAAGGCTTGTTACGTGCCGCGATAAAAGATGATAATCCGGTTATTTTCTTTGAGCCTAAACGCTTATATCGTGCCTCTACCGGTGAAGTACCTGAAGAAGATTACAGCATTGAACTGGGTAAAGCAGAAGTCGTTAGTGAAGGGACTGATGTGACACTACTCGCGTGGGGCGCGCAGATGGAAATCATCGAAGACGCTGCAAAACGTGCCAGTGAGCAAGGTATTAGCTGTGAAGTAATTGACCTACGCAGTATTTTGCCATGGGATATGGAAACCATTGCCCAGTCTGTAACGAAAACAGGACGCTTAATTGTCAGTCATGAAGCGCCAATTACCAACGGTTTTGGTGCTGAAATCGCGGCGACAATTCAGCAACAATGTTTCTTGCATTTAGAATCCCCTATTTTACGCGTCTGCGGCTTAGATACTCCGTATCCATTAGCACTTGAAAAAGAATATGTACCGGATGCATTAAAAGTACTCGCTGCAATTAAGCAATCGGTTGAATTTTAGGAGTTAGCATGGCAAAAGATTTTATTTTACCGGATATCGGTGAAGGCATTGTTGAATGCGAAGTGGTTGAATGGCTGGTAGCTGAAGGTGACAAGGTTACTGAAGATCAACCTATTTGTGATGTAATGACAGATAAAGCATTAGTGCAAATTCCCGCGGTACATGATGGTGTGATCAGCAAGCTATATTACGCGAAAGGCGATATTGCATTAGTCCACGCACCGCTATTTGCAATGGACATTGCAGGTGAAGTGGGCGCTGAGCCAGAGCAACCAGTAGCATCTAGCGAGACCGCGACTACCAGCAACAGCACCGAGTTACTTGAAGATTTTATCTTGCCAGACATCGGTGAAGGAATTGTCGAGTGTGAAATTGTGGAATGGCTAGTCAGTGAAGGCGATGTTATTGAAGAAGATCAAGCTGTTTGTGATGTAATGACAGATAAAGCCTTGGTGCAAATTCCTGCCAAATACACCGGCACTGTGGTCAAGCTTTACTATGCTAAAGGGGATGTTGCCCAGGTACACAGGCCACTTTTTCAAATGTCGATTGCAGGAACACATTCAGCTAAAGTTGATGTCAGTGATGCACTCGTTAAAGCGCAAACAAAAGCAGTTGAGCCTAAAGCTGCTGTTCGTGAGCAAGCGGTTTGTGGCACCAGCAGCAATGCACAGGTGGCAGCACAAGTTAACCAAAAAGCGGTCGCATCACCAGCGGTTCGACGCAAAGCACGCGAACTCGATGTTGATTTAACCACAGTACCAGGCAGTGGTAAAAATGGCCGTATTTACAAAGAAGACATTGCACGGTTTGTAAAAGGTGAAGTGCCAAACAGTATTGATACCTCGCCATTGCAAGCTAACACTGCTGTTGCAAACACTGCCAATAACACCACAAGTGGTACACGTGTTGAGCCAATCAAAGGCATTAAAGCTGCGATGGCTAAGCAAATGATTGCGTCTGTGAGTACAATTCCGCATTTTACATTTTGTGACGAAATTGATTTAACCACACTTATTGCACTGCGTACTGAATTGAAAGAGCAGTATCAGCAACAAGGCGTTAAATTAACCATGATGCCGTTCTTCATCAAGGCCTTATCACTTGCGATGAAAGAGTTCCCAGTATTAAATTCAAAAGTAAATGATGAGTGTACTGAGCTTAGTTATTTTGCTGATCACAATATTGGTATGGCGGTTGATTCAAAAATTGGTTTATTAGTGCCTAATGTCAAACAATGCCAACTGAAAAGTATTGTTGATATTGCCAATGAAGTGACGCGACTAACGGATGCGGCAAGAGAAGGGCGCGTAACACCGGATGACTTAAAAGCCGGTACTATTAGTATTTCTAATATTGGCGCAATCGGTGGCACCATCGCAACGCCGATCATCAATAAGCCAGAAGTGGCAATTGTTGCATTAGGTAAGCTACAGCATTTACCGCGTTTTGATGAGCAAGGTCAGGTTGTTCGTAAGGCTATTATGCAAGTCAGCTGGTCTGGCGATCATCGGGTGATTGATGGCGGCACGATTGCACGTTTCAATAACTTGTGGAAATCGTATTTAGAAAACCCAGCTAACATGATGATGGCAATGAGTTAACTTTAACGTCTCCTATTTTAAAACCAGCCTAGTGCTGGTTTTTTATATTCTCGGGTGTGGTTATTGCAGCCGATTTTAATAAGTTTAGCGATTAGCAGTAACATATCGGTTTGCACCGATACAAGTCATTCTCAGGTATAACTATTAAGTTTGCGAGGCAGCACGGATGTTAGATTGTATTGGCCGTGTTCTGTGCCCAAGAAAGTGAGAACGATCACGGCGTTAACTCAAAGAAGCTGAGCTGCAAAGCGCTTCAATGAACAATTTCTCAAGCTCAGCAATCGCTGGGCTTTTCTATTGCCGAAATTTAAACGCCATAAAAATACAAGCCATAGCCAACAAGTATTGCTGGCAGCGCTGAATAAATAGTCGCGACCAATGCAGCGCGCGGCGCCATCGCTATTGCTGGGAAAAGCGCATCGCCATCATTCGATATTGCATTAGCAGCTAAGGCACTAAACGGAATGATCCCTTGAATATAAAGTGTGGTGACAACTATTTGCGGCCCACAGCCAGGTAAAAAACCAATTAACACAGCAATTAAAGGTGCTAAATAGGCATAATCAGCAAACCAGGCTTTTAAATCCACGCCTGCAAAAGTGATTAATATTTCAAACAGCATAAATGACGCAACCACCCAAGCAGTGACAAAGTGGGTATCCTGCAATACTTTATAAAGTTTTGAAGGCGGCGTAATTGTCTCTTCCTCTGAGGCAACGTCTTGGTAGCTTTGCCCTTTAGATGACAATGCCCACGTTGCGACAGCTATTAACGCCATACAAGCGCCAAACAGCGTAATGGAGTCTGCCAGCGCGGCATCTAAACTGTTGAAATCAATATTAAGGGCGATCAGTACAGCAATAATGATGCTGGGTATTAAAACCACTTGCCAAATCGACTTACTAATTATGAGTGCTTTACTTGGTTGGTTACAGCAGTCATCTGTGTCGTTATTTTTTGCTGGCCGAAGGTGATCAGCTTTATGCAGGGCATTAACTAAGCTGCCACTGATGATGCCAACGCTCAGGCCAATGATCATGATCAGTAGCCCTTCAAGGGGTTTGGTTGCTAACAATAAAAATGCCGCGTCACCCATAGTCGCAGTTAACACCGCAACAACAGAGCCAAAGCTGGCTTGTCCTTTGGTAAATTGTGTTACCACTATTATTGCGCCCCCACAGCCCGGTAGTGCACCGAGTAATGAGGCAAAGCTTACCTCCAATAGTGGTGATTTTTGACTTAAATAGCCCAGTTCTAATTGTGGCAGGCGATCGATGGCGTAGTAATAAATAAACAAAGTAGCTGCTACAAACACACTAACTTGAAAAAACGCATCGCTCATTGCTGCTAATGTGAGTGATCTCATTGGTGTATAAGCTAAACACAGCAGTAACAGCAGTGGCAGTAATAGCCGCTTATTACTGATAATAAAATGCGTGGAAGTTGGAAAACTTATTTTGGCTAGTGAGAGAGGGAACATAAGTGCAACCTAAAAATTATCTAAGTTGCACTTTAAAATTAAATTAAATGAAAATCAATATCATTTGTATTATTTTCGTTGGAATTCAGAATTTTTATTCCAGGTTGGCCACTGAGCTTGCTCTGAAATATCAAAACCTACTTGGTAAAATAATTGTAAGTCTTGTACTGCGCCAGATAAATCCCACTCATCGCGGTATCTATCACATGGCTGGTGGTAACAGCCGCGTAGCACTAAGCTCATGCGTTTACGGTAATTAGCTGTTTCTTCATCTAATGCTTCACTGCCGCCGCCAGCATACATAGCTGGAATGCCCATATTGGCAAACGCAAAGTGATCAGAGCGGTAGTAACCCCCTGATGATGGCTTAGGATCGCCAGATACTGTGCGCCCTTGTGCTTTTGCTGCCACTGCTAATAGCGAGTCCATTTCAGATTTACCAAGCCCCACAACGCTGATATCTTTTACTTTGCCTAATAAATTTAGGCTGTCCATATTGATATTAGCAACTGTTTTATTTGCTGGGATCACCGGGTTAGCAGCATAATATTTAGAACCTAATAACCCTTGCTCTTCAGCTGTAACAGCTAAAAAGGTCATCGAGCGGCTAGGGTGTTTCGGTAAGCTTGCAAAGGCCTCTGCTACTTCGATTAGTCCAGCTGTGCCTGTCGCGTTATCATGTGCACCATTGTATATCTGGTCACCTTTACGGTTCTTATCAGTGCCTAAATGATCCCAGTGAGCCGAGTAAATAATATGTTCATCGGCTTTCTTGCTACCGGGTAAAGTGGCGATGAAATTATACGAAATAGACTTTTTAATGGTGTTTTTAACCGCAACTGACGCGGTTAAATCACCCATATCAACATGGTAAGCACCTTTAGCTGCATTGGCTTTTGCAGTCTCAAAATCTAAACCTGCTTTAGTGAAAAGTTCTTTGGCAACGTCTGCGGTTACCCAACCTTCAACTGTAACCCTGTCCATGTTATTGTTTTCTTTTTGAAAACCGAACTGCTCACCGCTCCATGAGTTCTCTACAACAGACCAAGGGTATGATGCCGGGGCTGTCTCATGAATAATAATGGCACCTGCTGCACCTTGACGGCTGGCTTCTTCGTATTTGTAGGTCCAGCGACCGTAGTAGGTCATAGCATCGCCAGTAAATAGCGCAGGATCTTTAGTCGCAAAACCAGGATCGTTAACCAGCATAACGACCGTTTTACCTGTGACATCTAAACCTTCGTAATCATTCCAGTTGTATTCTGGCGCATTAACACCATAACCAACAAACACTAATTCAGAATCTTTAATGCTTTGTTGCTCACTAATGCGACTGCTGCCCATTACCATGTCTTTTTTATATTGGTAAGCTTTACCACCAATATTAAGTACCATATCTGGATCCGCTTCTAGCGAAACGAGCGGAACTTCTTGTAAAAAGCTATCGCCGTTGCCAGGTTGAAAACCCAGCTTTTTAAATTCAGTTGTCAGGTATGCCAGCGTCAGCTCTTCACCTTTAGAAGAAGGCGCACGGCCACCAAATTCATCCGAGGCAAGTACTTTTACATGCTCAGCGAGTTGTTCGGCATTGATTGAATTATAACCTTTGCTAACATCATCAGAGGTAAGACTTGTTGTTGCACATCCTGCAAGTACCGCAGTTGCAAGGAGTGTCAGAGAAAAATAACGTTTCATAGTCGCTCTTTTTTTGTTTTAAGTGGGCTGAGTATAAGAACTTCTATTAAATAGAACCAGTTTTTGCGGTAAACTCCCCCTAAAATTTCTGTAAAGCTAAAGATACTAATGAAGCGTTTTACTCCTCATGAACAATGGCATAGCGCCAGCTTAGAAAATGGTGCATTTGATCACTTAAATAGATTATTTTCTTTGAATAGTTTAACTGACTGGCCAGCGTGTGCATGGTTTTCATCTTTCCTTGACGCTAAAAACGCTAATCAGCAAGCAATTAGCTTTGTTGACGATGCCAGCTTTAGTGAGGAAGAGCGCTACTACGAACAAATCATTTTTGATACCGGTAAAGTACCTACCCGCCAGCAAAATTGGCATGACCTATTTGGTGGGCTGATCTGGTGTTTATTTCCTAAAACCAAAGCATTGATCAACCAACGGCATGTTGAAGAGATCACCCTGCATGGCACCAAGCAACGCTCTAAACACCGTAATGCACTCACCTTATTTGATGAGTGTGGGGTGGTGCTTGCGGTGTGTGATGATGTTTGGCCGCAACTACTTAAAAATCACCAATGGCAAGAAGCATTTATTGCACAAAGGGCATTGTGGGGTAAAACCATTGCGCCGTTTATGTTTGGCCATGCCAATTACGAAATGCTGACAAAACCGTATATTGGTTTAACGGGTAAAGCATTATTTGTAAAAGTTCCAAATGACATATTTTGTAAAGATTTAACCCAGCAGTATCAGTATATTGATCAAACCCTTTATGAGATGATTAGCGTTGATAACTGTTTAAGGGACAACAGCCAGCTGTCACCGTTACCGCTGTTAGGCGTACCGGGCTGGTATGATAATAATAACCCCGAATTCTATAGTAATACGGATTACTTTAGACCGAAACGAAGGACACGAAAATGATAGTAGTAGCAGGGCTTAAGAAGAAATTTAAGCTGACCAAAGATCATAAAAAAAATAACCTTGATAAAATCGATCCCCGCGAAGATAAAGATTACTTTCATTCAGTTACAGATGTCAGCTTTCATTGCGCGCAAGGCGAAGTGCTGGGCTTACTCGGGCCAAACGGAGCAGGTAAAACCACCACCTTAAGAATGATCTCAACAGCCTTAAAACCGGATGCGGGCAGCATTCACATTGCTGGTGAAGACATTATTAAAAACCCACTATTTGGTCGTCAATCCATTGGTTTTTTATCGGGTAGTACCGGGTTATATGGTCGTTTAACGGTTAAAGAGAACATTGAATACTTTGCTAAACTGCACGGTATGAGCAAGGCGGCTATTAAGTCTCGCTGCGATGAGTTATTTGACTTACTCGATATGCATAGCTTTATTGATAAACGTGCAGAAAGCCTTTCAACTGGGATGAAGCAAAAAGCCAATATTGCGCGAGCCGTTGTCCACCATCCTGCTGTGGTTGTACTTGATGAACCAACCACGGGGCTAGATATCATGACCACCCAAACGGTGATCAACTTTATCAAAGGATTAAAAGCGCAAGGTACCCCAGTAATATTTTCAACCCATCATTTAGATGAAGTAGCATTACTGTGTGACCGTGTTGCGGTTATAAACGAAGGGAGCAGTTGTTTTGATGGCAGTCTTGAGGAATTTAAAAAAGTAGGCAAGAGCGACGAATTAAATCAAGCATTTATGAACATTCTAACGGAGAAAAATGATGTTTGAAGTATTTAAAAAGGAAATAAGAGAGCTGTTACGCGATAAAAAAACCTTGATTTTTATCGTCGCATTGCCAGTTGCTATCTTTCCACTGTTATTCGCCGTTATGGCGTTTATAAGCTCTCAAGCAGCACTTGAAGCAGAACAAAAAGTAAATACCTATGCCATTATTAATGGCCAGTATGCGCAGTCGTTTACTGATAAAGTGTTTTACCATAAAAGTTTTGAACTCTATAAAGGCGAGCAGACTTTTACCACCGTTGCAGAGCTCACCGAGGCAGTAAGAGCTGGTACTATAGATATGGGGATTTATTTACCCTCGGATGCCAAACAAACCCTAGACGAAGCAAAGCAAAGCCAGTGGCAAGTGGTTTACAACGATGCCAAAGCAATTAACTTTTTGTTTGACCGAGTAAAAGAATTGGCCGAAGAATTTGGTGATGATCTGCGTATTGAGAAACTACTTAGCTACGGTATTAGTGAGCAACAGCAGCAGGCAATCATTGCACCAATAAAGGTTGTTAAAGTTGATACTGCTGATAAACGAGAGAATTTAGGCGAGAAAATAGGGGGTTTTATTCCTTATCTGCTTATTCCCTTGGTGTTAATGGGCGCAACCTATCCGGCAATCGATTTAGGTGCTGGTGAAAAAGAGCGCGGCACTTTAGAAACGCTATTACTCACACCGATCACCCGTACACAACTGGTATTAGGTAAGTTTATTACCTTACTTGCAGCATCAATCGCGACCACCACAATCACAGTACTGAGTATGGGGATTTGGATCAGTATAGCGATCACTTTTGTTGACTTAGCTGTTGTTAAAACTGCGTTTAGCTCGTTACGAGTGTTAGATCTTGCGTTAATCTTTATTATCTTACTTCCCGTTGCTGCAATATTCTCATCACTTGCTTTAGCCATTTCTATTTATGCACGTACCTTTAAAGAAGCACAAAACTACATGACACCGTTGAGCATGGGGGTTATCTTTCCCATTATCGTTGCACTATTACCTAACGTAGAGCTGAATGCCAAAACAGCGTTTATTCCCGTTACTAATGTGGCACTTGCAATAAAAGAAATTATTAAAGGCACGATTGATTACACCTTGCTAGGTTTGATCTTCTTAGCCACAGTGATTGTTGCCGGTGCATTACTGGCATTTTGCGTTAAATGGTTTAATAAAGAAGCAGTACTGTTTAGGTAAGGGTAAGGGTCTGTTTATCTTTCGAGGTTGATTTTGCAGCAGTGTATTTGGTTTTTAGGCAAGGCGAATTTATAATAAGCCCGAACATAGAATGACACTTGAAGGTCTTTTATATCGTATGAGAACAGGCATCCTTAGCGTGATTTGCCTCGTGAGTTTACTGACTGGAGTGCTGTCTTTAGGGATTTTCAGTTATGCTCTAAGAAAGGTGTAATGACTAAAATCATAGTTAAAAAGGTGATCTCATAGCGTGAATCGCCAAAATATACCACTGTATGTATAGGCAGTGATATGTGTTTTGTCCAATATTACTGATCTCCACCATTTTGGTGTATTTCTGCATTTATAAAACATGGGCGTAGTTAACTAATTGTTTACAGTTATTTATTTGAGGGCTAAGATAAATGCAAGGTAATATATGGACGTTTGACGGTTTATAAAACGATAAATGTCGTAGACAAAGTTGTTATGTGCCAAAACAAAACGGAACCGATGAATAATATTGAGGAAGTACAAAGCGTTAAAAGTGATGCAATAAAGGCTGCATTGGCATTTCTTATAATTAATTTAATATCTGTAGTTTTTTTCCTAGTTGGGAAGCCTTTAGATGACGTTGCCTTTGTTTTCGTTTTTGTTCAAATTGCTTTTTTTGCAGTTTGGTTATTACCATATTTCATCTATCAAGTATTATTTCGTAAACGAGAGCTTCTGTATGCATTTTATAAAACTCTTAGTTCTTACAAAGATCTTTGGACTAATTTCACCTATTAAGCGGGCACATAACAAAAACATCATTTCGCTCGTAAACTCGCTGGGACAATTACTCACTGGCTGGCGCTTCGCGCAGTATAGCCAGCAAGTAATTGCCCTATATGTTAAGCGTTAACTGATCTATGAATCCGAACGAATGGAAGCAAAGAGGGCTGGTTTCAATCTGGAGTTATGATGGCAGCCCCCGTAACTACCCCGGGTGGCATCTTAACTGTGATGAGGCTGGTGCTGCCTCATTAATCAGTCTTGTGGATGCTCTCTTGGATTCCCAGGAGGATGCACATAGAACAGTTGTGGTAACCAGTCCTGCTGAGTCTCAGCTTGCCGTTTCTAATTGTCGCGCGACACCAAGCTCTCCTGAGAGGTTGGTCGTGAAGATTGCTCCAGAATGGAGGCTATCTGAGGTGGCGGGTAAGCTTGAGCTTTGCTTACCTCGAGAAATGGGTCAAGAAATCATCAGGGGTCTGCAGGGGCTTGTAGAAGGAAAAGGTGACTACAGTATTGGCGAGAAAGGTAGTCAGCTGTGGTTTTGGTGGTAGCAGTTAACAAGCCGCTGCTGCCGACAAGCGACAGAGCGCAGCGTTAAGCGCCAAGGTGCATGTAGCAAGGATAATGTATGAGCCAAACAGAAATAGTTATACTGGCAAACTCCGTTAAGCACGGGCAGCATTGCGTGGCCGGTAAGTGTATGAACACAGGCAGATGGATTAGGCCCGTGTCCAATGCCCAAGGAGCCGAGTTAAGTCATGAGCAAGCAAAATATCAAAATCCCTACGGTACTTATGGTGTAAAACCGCTTCAAAAAATCCGAATGGGATTATCACAACATGTTCCGCTTCCGCACCAGCCGGAAAATTATTTGATAGATGGCAACCTGTGGCATCAAAACTACTCTATAGGCTTAAGTGAGCTACGTAACTATCTTGACCAACCTGTTGACATATGGGGGCAAGGCAATAGAGTACAGCATACTTCAATCGCTTTTGGAGTTTATAAAGTTATCCAATCGCTTTATCTCATCCAAGTGGCAGGCCTTAGTCTCCATCATACAGATGATGGTAAAAGGAGAGCATCTTTTACGTATAACGATGTCGAGTACGATTTAGCAGTGACCGACCCCAAATTTGACGAACTGGTAATAGATAATCGCGAAGTTAATCAAATCCTTTGTATAAGTCTTGGGGAAGAGCATAACGGATATTGCTACAAACTTGTGGCCACAATTTTCTGAGGATGTAATGGATATTTATACTATCGGGTTTACTCAAAAAAATGCTGAAAAATTTTTTAAATTTCTGAAGATTTCTGGCGTTAAAACACTTATTGATGTTCGCTTAAATAATGTATCCCAATTAGCAGGTTTCGCAAAAAAAGACGATCTTAAGTTCTTTCTGAAAGAGTTGTGCGGGGCTGAATATGTCCATTCACCAGAGCTTGCGCCAACTAAAGATATTTTAAATGCGTATAAAAAAGGGGAAATGCCTTGGGAGGTTTACGAGGACAGATTTCTAAATCTTATGGCGCAGCGAAGCATTGAGAAATCGATTAAGTCAGAATTGCTAGATCATGGGTGTTTGCTATGCAGCGAGCATGAACCACATTATTGTCATAGAAGACTAGTTGTCGAGTACCTTAATGAGCATTCAAATCTTAACCTCAAAGTGAAGCATTTATACTGATGGCTATTGTTCTAATTCTTTATCCAAAGGTCTTTAATTGCTACTCGAAGTTTTCTAGGAAGGTAGGAAAAATAATTTCGAGTTTGGGCGAAGTGTCATTGATATACCCATCCGATCACAATGGATTCATCCAAAAATTTTGTGATGAACATTCTGGTAAAATACAAAGCAATCAAATGGCTGATTGGGGGGTTAATGATATAACTCATGCAATTATATTTGATGACGGAGAAGAGTTTCCAGAAGAAACTAATAGATTGCGATCTAGCGGGTTGCCTATGAGGGTTGTCAATATCTCGATAACACGGGTCATAAATATAAAAGTTGATACTGAATATCAAGCAAACAAAAGCACGCCTAGTTATCAGTATATTGGAAGGGGGTCTTACTGGGGTAATCCTTACTCCATGTATGAAGAAGGTAATGATCGCGAAGAAGTTATTCGAAAGTTTAAATATGACTTCGATTACGAAAAATTTCCAAATAAAGAAAAATCAAAAGTGTATAAATTGGCAGGAAAGCGATTGGGCTGCTTTTGCAAACCGCACGCATGTCACGGTGACGTTCTTGCTGATTTTTTGAATTCTTGGGATGACGGGAAGTAAGCGCTTAATTGGGTAGCCGGAGGTCTCCTCCAGCCCCCACACTCCCCATCATGCGCTTTTTATTAATAAGAAGTGCAATGGGCGGTTCATCTCCCGTAATGAATATTGATCCAAATATCTCTCAATGACACTAAACCTTGTGACGCTAAATAGTCATTGCCTACGGATCCAGAGATCTAAATCCACCGTTAGTTGATAAGCGTTAGCTATTAGGTAGTAGTGTCTCCAGCCGCGTAAATACTGCGTGAGTTTAGAATCTATTTTACTCTAAAGCGCAGCGCCTCTTAACCTCTTTGTGAGTAATTCACTAAATTTTTTTGTATAAAGAGAAGGGAATGAGCGAAGCTTTGCGCGCTTAGTATCGGCACTTCAGTGACAATCGACTTGCTTGCGTCCTGTTACTCGGATCTGACAGTTCAAATTAAGGCTTATTCACCTAATAATGTTCACCTAATAATAAGTGTAACGCTCAGCACTCGGTACAACGCCTTCAATTATCTTTTAATCTTGCCACTGCTAAGTCATTTCAACGTATTGTTTTGCCTGTTAGTCGAACTAGACTTTTTATTGATCAAAAGACTGATACACTGCGTATCATAATGGAAATAATAATTAATTAGGTGATCTTTTGAAATTTCGCGTTCTTGTAAGTTGTGTTTATTTTACCTGCGCTGCGGTTATACCTTCGGCATTCGCTGCTAATGTACTTGTAGAGCACGTTGCGATGGAACATGCCAATGAGCAAGTGCAAGCTGTTGGTAATGCAGAAGCTATTCGCTCTGTTATCCTTTACCCTGCAGTGGGGGATAAGGTAACTGCGGTACATTTTAAACCCGGTGATCAAGTAACGGCTGGTGCCGTGCTATTAGAACTTGATTCACGCAGACAAACAGCGGCATTAAACGAAGCGAAAATAAAGCTCGCTGATAGCGAACGTATCCAAACACGGTTACAACAAAGCCATGCTAAAGGGGCGGTACCGCAAAGTGACTTAGACGATGCAAAAACTGTGTACGAGTTGGCAAAAGTCGCAGTCACTAAAGCTGAAACTGAACTACAAGATCGCCAAGTTCGCGCACCGTTTAGTGGCACTATGGGGTTGACTGATGTGGAGGTAGGCGATCGCATCACCACGCAAACAGCAATAGCAAGCATTGATGATACCCGTGCGTTATATATTAATTTTAATGCCCCAGAGTCAGCAATTAGCATGCTCAGAAACAGTGGTAATGTGACTGTGATGCCGTGGCAGGGAAGCGATGCTATCAATGCCAAAGTTGCCTATCTTGATTCACGCATTGACCCACAAACACGTACGCTGCGGGTAAAAGCAAAATTAGATAATGAAAACGCACAATTTTTACCGGGTATGAGTTTTCGAGTACATATAGAAATACAAGGTGAACGTTATGCGGCAGTGCCAGAAGCTGCATTGCTTTGGGGGGCGACGGGTCCGTATGTATGGAAAAGTGTTGAGCAAAAAGCCACGCGCGTTGATGTAAAAATTCAGCAACGTTTAGCAGGGCGTTTATTGGTATCAGGCCCCTTACTGGAAGACGATATTTTAGTAGTTGAAGGCGTGCAACGGCTTCGTCCAGCGCAAGCACTTGAGTTTGTGCAACCGCTTGCAAACGTGCAGGAGTAGTTGTAATGCAATCACCTATGATGCAAGACCTGCCTTCGATGGCAATTCGCCGCCCAGTATTAATCGTGGTACTCAACTTATTAATTATAATCGCAGGTATTGCTGCTATTGCGGGTGTTGAGGTACGTGAACTGCCAGATGTTGATACACCAAGGATCACGGTATCGGCCTCTTTTCCCGGTGGTTCACCAGAGACTGTCGATACCGAAGTAACCAGTAAACTCGAAGGTGCTGTTGCGCGAGTCAGTGGCGTTAAAACCATTCGTGCGCAAAGTGAAGAAGGTAGCGCACGGATTGTGGTTGAGTTTCGTGCTGGAGTAAAC
>NZ_DRGM01000102.1 GCF_011050055.1 Pseudoalteromonas prydzensis
ATATCTGACTTCATACGCGCTATCGATGCGCCAGTTTTTAAACTGTAGCCGCCTGAATCAAAGGTGATCCCTTTACCGACTAGCGCGATAGGGGTGTCGTTTGAACCTTTGTAATGCGCAACCACTAAACGAGCACCTTGCTGGCTACCACGGCCTACGGCTTCAAGTGCGCCCATACCGAGTTCTTTTAATTGCTGTGGCTCTAAAATAGTGATTTCAACACCTAAAGACTCCAGCTCTTTTGCTGCATTAGCAAAATCTACAGGGGTCATTTCAGTGGCAACTTCTGAGGTAAGGTCGCGAGCTAAAAATACGCCGGCCTGAATGCTTTCAAGCTGTGCGTATTCACGTTTTGCTTGCTTAGCGTTATCTACATCAACACTATAACTGATTGTGTGGGTATTCGCCGTTTGTTTGTATTTTTCAAAGCGGTGATCACGCAGGTTCGCACCATGAGCAAAGTTAGCCGCTAATACGCTATTACTATTTACACCAGCCAACTCGTCGCTAGCGATGGTTGCAGTCGCTGTTTTATTAGCAAGTAATTGCGCGTGAATATTGCCACCTAATTTACTCATTAACGCTTTATCAAGTTTATCTTGTTTGCCCGTGCCCACGATAAGCACACGATTAAAGTCACTGTTATGCGGGGCTAATACTTCAACAACACTGGCGTACTTGCCACTAAAGTCATTACTGTCAATCGCACGCTGTAATTGGTTATTTAGTGTTTTATTAAGGGATTTGAACTGCTTATTACTGCCATCTTTAGCATAAAACAGTACTAATGCGTTGGCGTTATCATCAATTTTATTAGTAAAACTAAACTCTGCGGCCGTGGTTTGCGTACTGATTGTTACAGCAAGTGTGAGTGCCGATAGATTGAAAAGCGTCTTCATTGTTAAACCTATATTAAATAAAAGCCTTTTTACCTTACTTAGGTTCACAGGTTAAGTCGAATTCGGTAAAGCTGCGATAATGAGCGATAAAATAATGCTAACCGCTGAAATAATAGTATCCGCTCTAAGGTCTACTAAAATGAAGCAATTAATAGAGTGAGGTAGGGTATGTTGACATCAAAGAATTGGCTTACATTAGCCACTTGCAGCGTTTTGTTCAGTGCGGCAAGTTATGCGCTGTCGTTTGAAAATGAAACAGACGGAGATGTCCAAGCCACAATGCATTTAGAAACGATTGTACTTGGCTCTGGCTGCTTTTGGGGCGCTGAAAAGCGCTATGAAGCACTAGCTGGTGTGATTGATGCAGAATCTGGTTATGCAGATGGCAAAGGGTTCAAAGCAAGTTATCGTAACATTACTAAGCAGTCACGCCGCTATGATGAGAACAATTATGCTGAAGTCGTTCAAGTAACTTTCAACAGCAATATTATAAGCGCCGAAACATTACTAAAAAATTATTTTGAAAGTCATGATCCCACGCAAAAAAATCGTCAAGGTAATGATATTGGTACGCAGTATCGTTCAATTGTTTTAACGACTACGGCCGAGCAAGCCAAACTAGTAGAACAATTAAAGGCGCAATATCAAAGTAAATTAACCGCCGCTGGGTTTGGTACTATCAAAACGATAGTTAAACCGCTCACTGAGTTTTTCCCGGCGGAGGAGTATCATCAGGACTACTTAGTTAAAAATCCGAATGGCTATTGCCCCGATCATTCAACTGGGGTGGTATTTGAAAAAGTTACCGAAGATGCAATCGACAATACGGCATTATTAGCTGGAAAACAGATCGTTGTGATTGATTCACGTGATTATTGCCCATACTGTGAGAAATTTAAAAAAGATGTCAGCAATGAGTACAAAGGCAGTATTGCGTTAACGTATCGTAAGGCCGATCAACTTGATGGCTTAACAATTAAAACGCCAACTTGGGCAACACCCACCATCTTGTTTTTAGAAGATGGCAAAGAGGTTTATGGTCGTCAGGGTTATGTGTCAGCGGCTGAATTTTATAAAGCGCTGGGGGCGTTTAAATTAGGTGATAGTGAGGCGTATTCGGTGGCGTTTAATGCCCGCACAGATAGCCCGTTTTGTAAGCAATACGCTATATTCAAAAATACGCCAGACGGTATTTTTATTGATAAACTCAGTGGAGTACCTTTATTTGATACGCGTGACAGATTTAAATCGGGTACCGGCTGGTTGTCATTCACTCATCCGGTTAAAGATACAGTAACGCTACATGATGACAACAGTTATGGCATGCAGCGTATTGAAATCAAGTCTAAATCTTCTGGTATTCATTTAGGGCATTTGTTTCCCGGCGAAGGACCTAAAGGCCAAGATCGGTATTGCATTAATGCCACTGTACTCGAGTTTGTGGCGCGAGAGCAAAGCTAACCACAGCCCGTTTATCCAGAATCAAAACCCAGTCATGCACTGGGTTTTATTTTATGAATATCACTTAAGTGTTTAAAGGTATCTAGTAACCACTTTATAAATAGTTCAAGTGAGGCGTTGGTCTCGCTCGGATCATGTTGAACTAAGTAGTATTTATCTTTTGTTACTAATGGCTCATCGGTAAAGTTAAACAACCAACTTTCATCAAACCAGGTTTGGCTAATAGGTAAGGGGATAAGTGCGATCCCCATGCCTTGTTGGGCTGCGCGGGCGACGCCAAACATACTATCGATTTGGATGATTTGTTTTGGTGAAAAGTCATCAAGGCCTACATGTTCAGCCCATTGGTGCCACGCCCAAGGGCGAGCTTTATGTAAAATCAGCGGTACTTGTTGTAACGCTTCTAGGGGATTTTCATGCCATTGTTGCCAGTTTTCTTTGTTACATGCCGGAGAGTATTGTAAAGAGAATAGCTCGTGTACCACGCCTTCAAGAGGTTTTGACGACGACAACACAATCGATAGATCACTATTTATAGCCAGTTCTTTACGGGTTTTCATGGTATTCAGTTGTAAATTGGTTTTCGGGTGCTCGGTGGTCCACTCACTGAGTTTCGGCATCAATAATTCACTGGCAAAAAACTCAGGTAAGGTAATACTGATAGTGACATTCTCTTGCAACTGACTAAATTCAGTGATGGTTTTTTCAAGTGCTTTGATCAGCGGTGACACAGAATCATAAAAGTTTTTGCCCGCAGCAGTTAAATTGATAGAGCGAGTTTGGCGTTCAAATAGCTCAATACCTAATTGCTCCTCTAGCTGCTTGATTTGGTGACTAACAGCGGATGGCGTGAGGTAAAGTAAGTTAGCGGCTTCTTTAAAGCTTAACGTTCTTGCCGCAAAACAAAATGAACGTAATCCTCTAATAGGTGTTTGCATAGTCGTTGTTAGTAATTCTCAATAACGTTAGTTAAGCAATTATTATCCCAATTTGCAAAAAACCTCTGCTTAAAGTATGGGAATAGGTAATATTTGCCAGAATGCCTAATAAATAGACTTTTTTGGATTGTTTAATCTGCTATAAGCATTTAAATAGCTAATATATTAAGTTATTTCCGTTGCTTATTAAATTATATGTTTAAGCAATTTCAGTGATTTTCACAACCTTGGGGCATTATACGCTATTTGTGTGACAAATTGGTGCAGCCAAAAAAGTCTATTTATTAGGCATTCTGGCAAATATTACCTATTCCCATACTTTAAGCAGAGGTTTTTTGCAAATTGGGATAATAATTGCTTAACTAACGTTATTGAGAATTACTAACAACGACTATGCAAACAC